>CAMDFL010000146.1 GCA_945897475.1 Bordetella parapertussis | reverse complement strand
CCGCCAGCTGGGCAAGAAGCAGTGCCGGGATGGGATCGGGCCGGTTGCGTTGGGCTGATTTTGGCAGATGCGACCGTTCTATTTGCGCTGCGCAAAGACTGACGAATCCGGCAATTTCCCCGGTAGACCTGTCACAGACAACATTGGTTCGGGATGTGCCTGATTGCTGATTTTGCCAGGCATGCCGGCGGAACCACTGGTTCAGCGACTCTCGCCCACAGTCGAATGTTTCAAACCGATCATCGGGCAGGAGAGGTCGCGGTGGCGTCAGGCCTTCCATACAGGCTGTGCGCGCGCGAGCTTTCTAAGGGCCGCAATCTTGCGCGCGGGTGCATGGACCCAAGCTTCGAATTTTGCCCAATCCTTGGCTGGAATGACAACGCTTCGCCGGTCCAGAACATCCGCTTCTGCCGCTTCAATTGCCTTGCGACGAATGTAATCGCTCAAAGTTGTTCGCGATTGCGCGGCCGCCGATTCCAGCAGCGAGCGCTCCGAGGCGCTGACCCGGAGGCTAAGAATGGCAGGAGATGCTGATTGCGGCATTGGGGAGTCCTTGCGAATCGGATGCGATGACCATTTGTATTACAAGAGCATACACGGAAGCCAGCGCCAATGGCCGACACGTTATCGAGAACCGGCCGCCGTGAGACGCATCATTCCAGTGGAATCCCCGCGGTTTTCACGATCTTCACCGCCAGCTCGAAATCGTGGCGGATGCGCTCGGCGAACTCCTCCGGCGTGCTGCCCGCCACAATGGTCCGCTGTGGCGCGAAGTTCTCCTGCACCTTGGGTTCGCGGATTGCCTTGTTGATGGCCGCGTTCAAACGCATGACGATGGGTCGCGGCAGGTTCGCCGGGCCGCCAATGCCAATCCATGAAGGACCGGCTTCGTACTCCGGCAGCAGATCTTTCACGAATTGCACGCCGGCGGGCGCAAGCTCGCGCGCACGTGGCTCGGTGGACATGATGCCGATCATCTTGACCTTCTTCGCGGTCAGCATCGGCTGGATGAACTGAAACGGGATCAGCGCCATCTGAACCTGGCCGCTTACCGTGGCGGGGATCATCGGGCCGAACCCTGCGAACGGCGCGTGCAGGATCTTGGTGCTGGCGAGAACGTTCATGTATTCCGCGTCCAGGTGCCACGAGCTGCCCAGGCCTGAAGTGGCCCAGGCCACCTTGTCGGGAAACTTCTTCGCGTAGGTGAAAAGCTCCGCCGGCGTGTTCGGCGGAAAATCCAGGTTTGCCACGATGAGGTTGACGCCGCCATGTGAGACCGTGCTGATGGGCGTGAAGCTCTTGATCGGATGGTAAGGCGTTTGCTTGCGCATGGCCGGTGAGACCACCCAGGGATTGGACGAAGTCGCGAGCAACGTATAGCCGTCTGGTTCGGCGCGCGATACGAATTCCGTACCGATGAGGCCGCTCGCACCGGGGCGGTAGTCAATGACATTCGGCTGCCCCAGCTCCTGGTCCATGTAGGGCAGGATTTGACGGATGGTGATGTCCACGCCGCCGGGTGGATAGGGGATGACAATGCGCACCGGTTTCACGGGGTACGACTGCGCCAGCAGCGGTGCCGCGAAAAACAGGGTTGCCAGAGCGAGGGCGCAATTTCGTTGAACGGTTAGCATGGACTCCTCCTTGAGCTGTGGTCCAAATTACTCCGGCTCGAACTTGGCGATCCTGGCCAGTTCTGCCCACTTGCGGATTTCGCGGCCCAGCAACTCAGCGACCAGTTTCTGATTGCCTGGCAGCGGTTCCGCGCCGTTGCCGGCCAGATACTTGCGTGTGTCATCGAGCGCGACCACCTGGTTAAACCAGCCTTCCAGCCTCGCCACCACCGGCTGCGGCACGCCCGCCGGCAGGAATACCGCCCACCAGGGCGCGATGTCGAATTCCGGAATGCCGGCGGCTTCCGCCATCGTGGGCAGGTCGATGAGGGCGGAGCGCTGGCCAGAGGTAATGGCCAGTGCACGCATTTTTCCGGCGCGAATCTGCGTCATGGCGAAGGTGGCGTCGATGAACTGGAAATCCAGCTCGCCGCTGTACATTTCTCCCAGGGTCGCGACCGCAGTCTTGTAGGCGATGCCGACCGACTGAAGTCCGGCGCGAAACTTGTAGAATTCGGCCGCAGCCAGCGCCGGCGGACTGCCGTAGGCGTAGCTCGCTTTCGAGCCTGCCGCTCGCAGCGCCGCGGTCAGCTCGGGGACGGTGCGATGTGGTGACTTGGCATTGACCATGAGGAAGAAGGTGGTGCGATACAGCGTGGTGACGGGTGTGAAGTCTTTCACCGGATCGTAGGGCAGCTTTTTGAACAGCACCAGGTTCGCCGCGTGCGAGGACGAGGCCGGCGCGAGCAGGATGGTGTATCCATCCGGCTTCGATTTCGCCACTGCGTCGGCCCCCAGCGAACTGATCATGCCGGCGCGGTTCTCGACGATCACCGGATGTCCGCTGACCTCGGCAAGCTTGGAGGCGAAAAAGCGCGCGCTGACGTCGGCGCCGCCGCCGCCCGCCGGAAAACCGACGACCACCTTGAGCTCGCGCCCTGGTGCAGGCCATGTCTGCGGCAGCGCGGCAATCGGATAAAGCAGTAGAAAAACCGATAGAAACCTAAGCCCGCAGTGTTTCATTTCTTCTCCTTGATACGCGTGTTGACGCGCTTAGATTGCCCACGCCTGGCCGGCTTACGAATCTCCGATCTCGTCAGGTCTCCCTAGCGAGATCCGTCCACGAGAATGAAGGCGACACGGCAGATCTTGTCCGAGCGGTTACTCCAGGCATGATTGGTACCGCGCTGGACCAGCACATCGCCCGCTTTCATGAGCGCTTCGCCTTCTTCCATGACCGCGTACATCTCGCCAAAAAGGATGATCGCGTAGTCGACCGTGTCGGTGATGTGCATATTGGGATGCCTGGAGGTATCGCCTTTTCGCCGATCGCGATCGGGGAAAAAACTCTCACCCGGGGCGGCGGATGGAGCGAGCGGCGTTGGTGATATTCCGGTCTCCGGCGGAATGTCCATGATGCGGATCACGGTTCCATTTTTCGGCGGGTAGAGGCCGGTATGACCAGCGATGCGATCGGGTTCGCCGACCGTCACCGGCGTAGTGCTTGTCGCCCAGATATTCGCGTTACACATTCCGGGGCGCGCGGCAGGCTTGGAGATGACCGGCGGAGGGCCGTCTTCGATGATCCGCGATCGGCCGTCAGGGCCCATGCCAGTGACTATGCGGCGGATTGGTGGCAGTTCATCGTTCATATCTTCTTCCCTCATTTTCAGTGGTTGGTTAATTCCGATTCAAGGCATCAATCGGTTCGAGCCCCTGCGCGCTCGGATCACCAATGAGACCTTCGGCCGCTTGATGGGTGACGCTGGCGGCGCGGACTTCGCGTATTGGCAGGTCAGCTAACGCATTGATGATGGGGTATTGAAACGGCACATCTTCCCAGCGTGCGCGATGAAAGCGAAAGCTGCCGTTTCCAGTTGATCGACGCACGATGCGCATGCCGCCGTAACCGGTGGCAGACCGGTTGGGTGACGCGTATTCCAGATAGGCGCAATCAGCCTCGCCGAGCGCCCCGGTGCGTGGAATGAACTTGTAATGAAACGAGCCGGATGACGGCAATGAAGGTACAGGCGGAGGTACAGGCGATTCCGCAAGTTCTCCGAGTTCCATCTCGAAGAACTGAAAGCCCTGCCACAAGGCCCTGGCGCTGTAGCGATCACCGAGAATCACCGGAGGCGGTATTTCGGCGTAGATTTTTGCGAATCCGAGTTCCTCGCGGCCGGTGACAATGGGATCTGCCAGGTTCTCCCACAATACCGGCGTGAAATTCCCTGTCAGCTCGCCACCCTGTTTCGATCGATGGGCAATTGGAAAACCGACACTCAGAATCGAGTATCCGCGTCCGGCCAGCCATCCGATATTCGACATGAATGTCATGGTGAGCGTAACAGTGGGTTCACCGTGAAGCGTGCAATCCGGAGGCAACAACTCCGACAGCAGACGTTCGTCGGTGAGAGCCGTCACCGAAAGAACGATGTTGGTCTGGTTGTTCGGCAGATGTTGCTTGTCGCGCGGCACGTTGCGCGGGCCGGGGAGTGCCCCGAAAACACGCGGCATTCGGTATTGCGACTTCAAGTTGGGATCGTCATTTTTCATAGGTGAACCCGCTTCCTGTCGTTTGTTGTCATGGCGAACCACTCGCTATCGACAAATCGTGAAAATCAAGGACTGGCATGGATCGGCGGGCAAATAGGCTGGAGAGGCTCGCCGGTATTGCCTCTTCGGGAAATGGCGGGCGGCATTCGCTTGGCTGCAGGAGATTCATCCGGTGAAATGTCAGACGCTGGGATTGGTCCAGGGGTTGAATAACGACACCCCGAATGGCTCAAGCTCGGTGACATTACGAGTGACCAGCGTCATACCGAGTTCAAGCGCGCTTGCTGCAATCAGGCCGTTGGCGAACGACGTGGTCCGGCCCGATTGATCGGCGCACACCAGGATAAATCCGACACCATGCAGGTGTCGAGCAGGTAGCTCATCCGATATCCGTGGTGCACGGGGCCGACTTGTCTCGATCAACGATACGGCTGAACTCGTTCTTTGCTTTCTGCAATGGCCAGTTTGCGGACATGATTTTTCCAGCTTTCATTCAGTCTGGCCAGAGTTTAACATTCCAGCCGAAATGCAATTTCCGCGTTGTGACTTTCCACTGGTTCGATATCGATGCCGCGCTTTTCGCCCGCCAGGCGGTAAAACGGCTACATGATCCCGAGCAGTAATGCTATCGTCACTGCGATGGAGTGCAATGCGTGACGCCTCGCCGGCATTGATAAATCAATCAGGCGGTGGCGCTGGCCCCAGGTTGGAACGCCAATATTTCGATTGTTCAAAAGGACAAACGCATGGATGAAATCGTCAGAAAGGTCGCCAGCGGAGATCTGCCGGCTGACAGTCCGCAGGCGGGTTCGCCGATGGAGATCCGCTTTCACGTCACCGCCGAATCGGTGGAGAAAATGAAGAAACGCGCCGTGGTACGCGGCATGCGTGCCGATGCAAGCAGTTGGGAGATGCACTGCGACGAGGGCGCGCGCGTCGGAGGCGACGACAGTGCGCCGCCGCCGCTCGCCTATTACAGCGCCGGCATTGCGTTCTGACTGCTGACTCAACTTTCCCGGTACGGGGAAATGGCGAAGATGAATGTGAAGAACATCCGCGTGGAACAGGTGACCCGCTTTTTCCGCGAAGGTTCGATGATGATGGGGACTATCCGCTCAGGGTGTCTGGGCGTCGAGAGCACCGTGCAGATCGAATCGGACGAACCAGAGGATAAGATACTCAAGATGATGCGGGCCGGTGAGCAAAGCTGTTTCACCATGGGCTCGCTGACCGCAGTGGTGCCGACACTAACCCACCTGACCCTCAACGGCAGGCCGCTCAACTACAAGGAAGGAAGCTGACCATGAAACAATCCCGACGCAAGTTTGTTATCGGCCTCGCGCTGGTACTGTCCTCGACCGGCATGGCATTGGCGGCGGAGCCGCAAAGTTACGACGAAAAATCCTTCCGTGCCGCCCAGGCAGCCGGCAAACCGATTCTGGTCGACATCTACGCCAGTTGGTGAACCACCTGCCGCGCGCAGGCCACGGTCGTGGCCGAACTCTCGAAAAACGCACCCTACAGCGACATCGTCCATTTGCGTGTCGACTATGACCGGCAGAAAGATTTGATGAAGCAGTTCGGCGCCCGGGATCGCAGCACCCTCATCGTGTTCAAGGGCGCCAAAGAGACCGGCAGGCTGTACGGGGACACCGACTACAAGGCAATCCGCGCGCTGCTGGACAAGGCCCGGTAGCCGGCAGGATCGGGCAGCGTGATCGGTACACTGTTTTTTGCACTGGTGGCGGGCGCGCTCACCATGCTGAATCCTTGTGTTCTGCCGGTGCTGCCGATCGTGCTGCTTGGCGCGCTCGACGAGCATCGCCTTGGCCCGCTCGCGCTCGCGGCGGGCATGGTGGCCTCGTTTACGCTCCTCGGGCTGCTGATATACGGGGCGGGCGACGCGCTTGACCTCTCCGGCGACACGGCGCGAAACGCCGTCGCCGTGCTAATGCTTTTCTTCGGCATTGCCATGCTCTCCTCTGCATTGAAGCTGCGGATCGCGGCGGCGGGCGCCGCCGTCACCGCGCCATTGAACACGCTGCTTGCGCGCTTCACACCGCGCGGCCTTGGCGGCCAGTTCCTGCTCGGCGCCCTTCTTGGCGGGGCATGGAGCCCCTGCACCGGACCCACGCTGGGCTCCGCGGTAACGCTTGCCGCGCAGAGCGAAACCCTCGCGCGCGCGGCGTCGGTCATGCTGGTGTTCGGCATCGGTGCCGCCCTGCCAATGGCGGTGCTCGCCTACGGTTCGCGACGCGCACTGCTGCTGCGGCGCGCCGCATTCGCGAACCTGGCGCGCATGGCCATGCCGGTGATGGGCGCGCTTCTGGTGCTGCTGGCCATCGCCATATTCACGGGCGCCGACCGTGTCGTTGAGACCGTGTTGACCGACGCCATGCCCGAGTGGCTCGTCAGGCTGACGACACGGTTCTGACGCGCGTCAACCTTGGCGCAGGAGTTCTTCCGGGGCGGGCAGCGCTTTCCCTTCGTCGGCCCTCGCCCGGTCCCCTCTGAACCGCTGGTAACAGGCCAGTGGGAAGCGCGGCCGCAATATTCAACGACTCGGTAAAATTCGAGCCATAAAAGTGGGATAAGGTGATGGTCCCGTTGGTACTCCGGCTCGACTGAATTTCGGTGCATTTTATACATTGCATTTTCAAAGCAGTACTTTGATAATGCTCGGTATGAAACGCACCTCCGAGACCCTTTTAGGCGCCTACCTGAAGACCTTCCCCTGTGTCGCCCTGCTTGGCGTGCGCCAGTGCGGGAAAACTACTTTGCTCGAAACGCTGCCCGCCAGCTGGCGGCGATTTGACCTGGAGCGCCGCGCCGATTACGCGGTGATCTCGCGCGATCCGGACGCGTTTTTCCGGCTTAACGAGAGACAGGTGGCAATCGACGAGGCGCAAGTGCTGCCGGAGATATTCCCCGCGCTGCGGGTGGCGATCGACGCCAGGCGCTCGGAGAAGGGCCGCTTTGTGATCACCGGTTCCAGTTCACCGGCGCTGCTGCGCTCGATATCGGAGAGCCTGGCCGGGCGCGTTGGCATTATCGAGATGGCGCCATTTTCCTGGGATGAGGTGACCAGTACCACGACGCGCGATTCGTTCTTGCGCCGCTTGCAGGATCGCAAGGCCCGGCCGGCAGATCTGATCGACGGACTCAAGCCCAGGGGCGATCTCGCAAAAGCGCACGATTTCTGGTTTCGCGGCGGATACCCGGAGCCCTGGCTTAATCCAGAGGCTCCGTTTCGCGAACATTGGGTGGAGCAATACATTCAGACTTATCTTTTTCGCGACGTGAAGCGCTTGTTTCCCGGCCTTGACGATTTGCGTTTTCGGCGCTTTCTCGAAATGCTGGGCGGTTTGTCCGGGCGTGTATTGAACTATGCCGAGGTGGCGCGGGCGCTTGGTGTCTCCCAACCGACTGTGCGGGACTGGTTTGACATCGCGCACGGCACTTTCATCTGGCGGGCAATTCCCGCCTATTCAAAAAACGTCGTCAAGCGAGTGGTTAAACACCCGAGGGGCTATCTGCGTGACAGTGGATTGCTGCACACGTTGCTGCGCATTCCCGATGCCGAAGCCTTGTTGAGCCATCCACAAATGGGCGCCTCATGGGAAGGGATGGTCGCGGAGGAAATTCTGCGACAACTGGGCGCGCAAGGGGCGGCGCACGAATACTCCTATTATCGGACGGGTGCCGGAGCGGAAGTGGATCTGGTGGTGGAAGGGAATTTCGGCCGCGTGGCGGTGGAGATCAAGCACGCTTCAAGCGTTGCTGGGCGTGATCTTCGTGGTCTGAGAGACTTCGTTATCCAAAACAAGGCGCGCCTGGGCGTGGTGATCAACAACGACATTGTGCCCAGGCAGTATGAAGAAGGCCTTATCGGGCTGCCATTCACGCACCTGTGATGTTGTCGCTCACGCCGAAATTCGGTGGTTAACCGCCATCGCGTCCGACCGAGAGCAACGCCGGAAGCGCCTCAGAGACCGGCAGGAACGACGACCCCGGTTTCCTTCGCGTAGTCATTCCAGGCAGCAATCAGTTCCTTGAGTTTTTCCGGTTCTGCGGCCGAGAGTTCGGTGGTTTCCCCCGGGTCGCGTGCAATATTGAACAATAGCCAGCGATTGATCGGAATGTCCGGCGAGACGGTGTGGACGGCTTTGGGCAGAAAAATCGCCTTCCAGTCGCCGATGCGCACGCCTCGGCCGTAAGCCAGTTCCCAGGCGATTCTTGCGTCGGCGGCGTGCACCTCGTTCCGCGCGCCTGAGAGCACGCCTGCGGCCGAAACGCCCCGCATGGGAATTTTTCCCGACGGTGACGTGGCATCGACCCCGGCGAATTCGAGTAGTGTGGGCGCGATGTCCATGACGTGAAGGAAGGCATTGGTCTCGCTGCGGCCTTTGATGCGCGGCCCGCACGCGAGGCCGCAGGTGCGCACTCCACCTTCGCTGGTATAGCGCTTGAACAGGAGAAAGGGCGCGGCCTGCGCCTGCGCCCAGCGCGGCCCTATCGAGACGTAGCTGGTGGCGTTGCCGAGATTGTCGAAGCGGTTGTCGGCGTGCTCGCTGATCCACTCGCGCCAGCCGGGCGAGGCTTCGCGCAGCGAGCCGGCCGGGCCGTTGTCGGAGAAAAAGATAATCTCGGTGTTCTCGAGCCGCCCTGTCCTGGCGAGGCTCTGGAGCACGCGGCCGACGGCGCTATCCATGGCGTCGAGCATGGCAGCGTAGATTTCCATTTTCCGCGATTCCAATTTACGCTGCTCCGGGGGCAGTTCGTTCCAGTGCTGACCGCCGCGGATCTCGGCCGGCGGCACGGACGCCACCGACAGGCCAAGCTCGCGCATGCGCGCCAGCCTGCGCTCGCGCATTGCCTCGGGACCGTCGTCGTACACGCCGCGGTATTTGGCGATCAATTCGGGCGGCGCCTGCATCGGGCTGTGCGGCGCGGTAAAGGCAAGATAAGAAAATAAAGGACGCGGGTCGTCCTTCGCCGCTTCGACAAACTCGATCATTTTGTCGGCGAAGTAATTGCTCGAGTAGGCGCCTTCGGGGAAACGCACTTTCTCGCCGTCGAGGTGGTACTGCGATAGTCCGTCATGACCCGCGGTCTCAGGCGTTTGGTCGGCGCCGAAATGATTGTGCTCGCCCTGCACCAGCGCGAAGGAGCGCTCGAAGCCCTTTTTTACCGGCATGGAAAGGTAAGGTTCTTTCACCCCCAGATGCCATTTGCCCGACATCACAGTGTGATACCCGCCGTCGCGCAGCCGCTCGGCGATGGTGAGGGCGCGATCGGTGAGATATCCCTCGTAGCCGGGCTTGCCGCGCTGTTCGGGCGTCATGATTTCCACCATGCAGCCCAGGCCGACCTCGTGATGATCGCATCCGGTCATCAGCATCGCGCGGGTGGTCGAGCACACCGGCGAGGTATGGAAATTGGTCAGCCTGACACCGCGCGCGGCCAGCGCATCGAGAACCGGCGTCTCGGCCTCGCCGCCAAAGGCGCGCAAATCCGACCATCCCATGTCGTCGACCACAATCACCAGCAGATTCGGCTGCTTTCCTGCGCGTTCCTTATTCATCGGGTTTTCCATAATTCCATGGGGTCTGAGCGCAATGTTGCACATTGCCGGTGAGAGTGTTGCCCGGTACCGAATTAGTGAGTACCGAATTAGTGACCATTAAGACTACGTGAGCGGGCAGCCAATTAATTTCACAAAGTATCGCTTTCTTCGGTCATAGTAATCCAATGACATTTTCAGCCTTACGGATATCTAAATGAGTATGAATGACGCCACCATGGCGAAGTCGCGCCACACGCGTGCGGACTGGTTCGCGAACAGCCGGATGAAATTGCGGCATCTCACGGTGTTGCTTGCGATCGAGCGCACCCGCAGCTTCGGCCGGGCCGCGGCCGAGTTGCACACCAGTCAGCCCGCGATATCCAAAGCGCTTCGAGAAATCGAGGCTGCAGCGGGACTTCCGCTTTTCGAGCGCCGCCCGGAGGGCGCCTGTCCGACCGCGGCGGGCACTTCGCTGCTTCATTACGCCCGCGAGGTGTTTGGCACGCTCGAGCGTGCCGGGAGCGATCTTGAGTCGATTGCCGGTGAGCGTGCCGGCAGCCTGACGCTGGGCTGCAACTTCTCCTCGGCCGGGCAGGTCGTTCCGGACGCCTTGTTGCTCCTGAAGCGTGCCAATCCTTTGTTGTCGGTTCGTCTTGAGGAGGGGACCCTGGAAATGCTGATGCCCCACTTGCGCAGCCGCAAACTCGATATCGTCGTGGCGCGCTGGCCGCGTGGTCACGACGTTGCAGATCTGGAAGAGCACCTGTTGTTCGAACAGGCGATGTGCGTCATCTGCGACCCGAACCATCCCTTGACCCGGGAGAAGACCGTTACCTGGAAGGCGCTGGCGGCCTGGCCGTGGATTTTCCCGCCCGAAGGGAGCCCGGTGCGCGAAGACCTCGAGGAAATGTTTCGACGGCAACGAGTAAGGCCCAAGGAGGCGGGTATCGACTGCGCCTCGATTTTTGCCAACAGCATCCTGATCAGGGAACTGCGCGCAATCGCCATCTGCCCCTATGCCAACGCCAAACACTTTGTATCGGAGAAACTGGTCGCGATACTCCCGGTCAAGCTGCCTTCGGTATTCGGACCGAATTCGGTCATCACGTTTCGCGAGCGGGAGATGACTCGGGCGATGCGCGATTTCATTGAATGCTTGAAGAAGATCACCCG
>CAMDFL010000145.1 GCA_945897475.1 Bordetella parapertussis | reverse complement strand
GCTTGCGAGCCCGAATCGGGTGAATCGCAGTGCTCGAGCAGGATCCCCAGCTTGTTGGAGAGGCTCCCCTCGGCCATGAAGGCGTGCAGCCAGCGGTGTGCGGTGGCGTTCGACACATCCCAGGCAGCACGGTGGGCTGCAGCAACCGCCGCCGCAGGCGGGGTCACGCCCCAGCATGTATGTGGCAGGCTCGCATCAAGCATCCGCCGGAACAGGCGGTCGGCGGGCTTGCCAGCTGCAATCGACGCCGCGAGAAAGCTGCGTGCCATCAGACGTGAGCGACGCGGCGAAATACGAATCCCGGCGCTATTTAGAGCACTGACGGCGGTGGTGACGTAGACCAGGATCTGGTCGGGGCAAGCCTCCACTTCGACCACGAAGCGCTCTCGCCAAGCATCGATCTGCGCGCGCAGCAGCCCCTTGTCGTCGGCAATGCGGCCCTCCCCGGCCGGCGCGGCGACCTTCATGCGCTCGGAGGGCGTGAGATCACCCCAGTCCGATGCCCGAACGAACAGCGAGAAGCGGTCGGCGAGCGCCGGATCAAGAGCCTCCGAGCCCGCGTAGTCCTCGGCGCCATTCTGGTCGGTCGAACACGGGTTCATCGCCGCCCAGCGAAAGCGCAGCTTCGGCAGCGCGATCCCCTGGATACGCCTTTCGTGGACCAGCGAGAACAGACGGTTCTGGTGCTCAGGCTTGCAACGGCTGATCTCGTCGATCAGCACTGACTCCGCACCCCAGACCGTGGCCGGCGTCTCGAGGAACTTCACACTGCCGCGTTCGGCATCAGGGTAGGGAAAGCCAACCAGGTCGTCGAAGGCGATCAGGCTCGCGTTGTAATGGCGGTGCTCAAGGCCGAGCGCCTCGGACAGGCTGTTGAGAAGAAAGGTTTTCCCGGTGCCCGAATTGCCGATGAGCAGAAGCGGGTCTTCGGTGATGAGCGCCGCGAGCACGATAGGTTCGACCGCATCGAAACCGAACACACCGAGCGCGGCGAGGTGGGACAACTTGGACGTAGACATGAACATCTCCTATTTAGCGGCATTGCCGGAATGGCGGGGGCCGCAAGCTGGAACAAATCCCCCGGCCCGTGAAGTGGGCCAGACCTTCAAATCAACGCAGCAAAATCAGCTTTGGTACGGCGTCGGCACCGATCCACACGACGGCGTCTTGCTTGTACCGGGTGCCCAGAGATCTGGCGGCGTCAAGGTCGATCCCGAGCGCGAAGAAGCTTTTTTCCGCAGGCCAATCCCCTGACGGGTCCGCACCCGCTCCTTCGAATACCTTGGTAGATGCGGCAGCAAGATCCGCTGCAAGGGATTCATTGGCCACGTCGTTGGCCTCATCACTTTGGGATTCGCCCCATGGGTTATGGGCCGTGATGAATACGCCACACGCGACGCTGAACGAGGCGTAAATCCGCGCCAGTTCAACGGATCGCAGATCGACGTGCAAGGTGATGGCATCGAGCCCTTCGCCAAACCGATAGTCGGTCTTGAGGTAAGCCTGAATCTTCTCGGCAGGAATTTGTGTCTGGCTGAAATCCGAAGGAATCTCGGCCCCGAATTTATAGCCAGCGCCCTTGCGAATACCCGAGAGCAGATTAGCTACGTCAGTGACTTTGGGGACGATGCAGACCTCAAATTCGTGGATCAAGTCCGACGCAAACACCCGCATCGTGTCAGGCCCGTTGACGCGAGCGGACCGGTGGACGCGGATCTTGTCGATCACACCATTCAGGCAAAACTTCTGTACCTCCGCCTCCACTGCCGTCTGCAATTTGCAGAACAGCACCGCCCCCTCTCTGATGTCCAGGGACCCCGGCAGGCCCAGCAGGGGATACCAACCGCTTGGGGCCGGATAATTGCCGCCAACATTCTTAGCGAACGTGCAGCCACCGAAGACATCGGCGACTTCCAGTCGTAGACCTGGTTTCATACTTTTCTCCTCTTTAGTGGGCTTTGGCAAGATTGCCGGGAGCCACAAGCTGGATCAAATCTCCCCGGTCCGTAAGGCGGACCAATCCGCAATGCACAAATAAAAACCCGCTGAAGCTGGCGCCAGAGCGGGTTTCCTCGCTTTAGCTGTTTGGGGATTGCTCCCCCGCCCGCAAGTAGAAAATAAATCGGCGCGGACAAACAGTGCTCCTCGCTTAGGAAAAAATCAAGTGCTTTCTGCGACCTCGGGGATGAACCGGTTGTGCTGACCCTCAGCATTTGGCACTAAGGCTGGCTTACCAACGTCACGGCGAATCGAGGCCAAGATGTATCCCCCGCGATCCCACCTCGACCGTCTTGTAGAACCTGAAATTCCGTTCCGCTTTGCTCTCGGCCGCTGAAATGGTTAAACCTGAGAATCGCCGCGACGGGTCCGGGTTTTGCTCAGTTACTGAATCGCCAGGATCGTCGTGCCGGGTGCGATGTGCGGAGAACGGGGAGGCGAGATGGCGGTTTTCGTGGGTCCCCAACTGCCATAGAGGCGGATGCAGGATCGAAGATTGGGGGATGGTCAGCCGTACCGTTCCGCATCCCGGCTGGGCGATTCGGGGCGCGCATTGACCCCAAAACCCTACACAGCGCCTACACGGACGGGAAATCCAGCTGAATTTAGTGGTGGCCAAGGGCGGAATTGAACCACCGACACACGGATTTTCAGTCCGCTGCTCTACCGACTGAGCTACTTGGCCACTTTTCCTGCAAGGTCGCGGTCTGAGCAGTTTTGTTACCCGCTTATTTTGACCGCTTTGTGCATCCGGGGAACCCGGTTGCAGCGAAACAGGGCGAATTATACGGACATTCGAGGGGCGAGCCAAGGCACAACGACAGACGCACCGACAGTCGATTATCTAGCGACGACTACGCTCCAGCCACGATTGGGATTTTGCCGCTTCGAGCAGTTCGCGCGGTGTGCGCAGGCCCTTTTCGGCGGCTCGGGCACAAAGCACAAGATGCAGTTGAGCGGTGACGAGTGCATCGGCGAGCGCGTTGTGCCGCGAGAAATTGGCAATGCGAAAGGCGGCGGTCCAGTCATCCAGGCCTTTCATTGTCGGCGCCTTGTCGGCAAACATTGCCGGGGCAAGATAAGCAAGATCTATCCAGGTGCGCCTGAACGATTCACCCAGGGTTTGCCGCATCGATCTTGAAATCATGATTTCATCGAACGCTGCGTGGTAGCCCACCAGCGGCGATTTACCGATGTATTCGAGAAACGCAAGCGAGGCTTGCACGGGATCAACACCACCTGTCTGGGCGCTGCCGCCGATGCGATGCACCAGAATGTTGGCGTCGTCGCTCGCCCTCTCCTGCCGGAGAACCACGTTGAATCCAGCGTCGATTGCGATGCGCGAGGATTCAACGGCAACCGCGCCGATGGCGATCAAGCGATCACGGCGCGCGTTGAGCCCGCTTGACTCCACGTCGACCACCACATAACGCGTTCCGAGCCCCGCCATGGCCAGGTCCGGCTCGGGCAATGCACGCCAAGCGTCCAGACGTTGTCGCGCCGCCAGCGCCAGCACCGATTGTTTCGGCAGCCAGCGTCTTAACCACTTCATAGCTGGTAGTCGAGCGCCAGGCGGCTTTGCAATTTACGCGCCTGCCGAAACGCCTCCTTGAGAATTTGGCGGTCGAGTTCATTCAATGCATCGGGGCGAATGCGATTGCCATGCGCCGGGTCGTGCTGCTGGTGGCGCAGCCGGTACAGCAAAATGAAGTGAAACGCTTCGACCGCCGCCTCTGTCTCATCGTGAGGTATGCGCAAATGTTCGCCGGACGCGCGCAGCCGTTGTGCGGTGGACGTCGCAACACTGCCTGAGGCGAGCGCGAAGATGCGCGCGGCATCGATAAATGGCCGCGTGCCCTGTGTTTTTAAATCGATGCTACCGGGCGCCCCATCCGCATCAGTGGTGACGAAATCGGCAAACATGCCCAGCGGAGGCCTTGATTCCAGCGCGCCTTGCGCCATGGCACGAATAAAACGCCGGTTATCGCGCACTTCTGCACCAAGCCAGGCTTGCAGATCCTGCGCCAGATCCTGCGCACCCCAGACACCACGCAAGTCGAAAAAGATCGCCGCATTGAGCAATGCCTTAGGCAGGGGATCGCGAATCCAGCCGGAGAATTTCTCTTTCCATTCTTCAATGGAAAGACACCACAGGGGATTGCCCGCCATGATGTTGCCCTTGCACAGGGGAAATCCGCAGGCATCGAGCGCCCGATTGACCGCGGTGGCGAATGGCAGCAGGCGCGCGCGCACTTCTTCCGGGGCAGCCTGGGCCGCGAATAGGATGCCGTTATCCTGATCGGTGGCAAAGGTTTGCTCCAGCCGGCCTTCGCTGCCAAGCGCGACCCAGCAGAAGCGGATACCTGCCAGGTCATGGCGCGCGGCTTCAAAAACAAGGATGCGGCTGGCTACACGATCGTTAAGCGTAGAAATCATCTGCGTGAGGTGCTCAGCCGCCACGCCATGGGCCAACAGGTTCGCCGCGAGTTTGTGGATTTCCGCGCAGGCCCGGGCGAGCGCTTCGACGTCGTTCGCCATGCCGATGGCGTCGACAATGCCGCGCATGCTCATGCGCTGCAGTGCGAAAAGATCGCGCTCTGACACTACGCCCGCGAGGCGCCGCCCCTCCACCAGCACCACGTGCCGAATGCCGGCACGCGCCATCAGCACGGCGGCTTCCGCCGCTGTCGCCGACGCGGGCAGGCGGTGCGGCGGGGCACTCATGTAACGCGTCACCGGTTGATCCAGATCGAGCGTGCCCTCCGCGGTGGTGCGCAACAGGTCGCGCTCGGTAAAAATGCCCAAGGGATCGCCCGCCGCATCAGCCACGATAATGGAGCCGACGCGCGCGGCGTTCATGGCTTTCACGGCGTCGCGCACACTGTCCCCCGGCAGGCAGCAAACCGGCGCGCGGTGCACCAGCTCGCGCAAGCTTTCCCCGAAGGGAACCTCGCTCATGGATTGCTGCGCGTAGATCACCTGCAGCGAAGCATAGGAACGGCGCAGGAGTGCTGCGGAACGGTTGGAACCGAATTCAAGAAACGGCGCGCTGCGCCGCGCGAGTTCGTGAACGGTGGCGGCATCGCTTAGCAGGCAAAACGTGTCCTCCATCGCCTGATAGCGCTGCAAGGCCGGCCGCTCCCCCAGCACGGCAGGCAGCGGAAAACACTCGCCCTGGCCGTACTCGATATGATCCTGGCCGGTGGTGTCGCTCTCCAGCACCCCGCGAACCAGACCGCTTTGCACGATATAAAGCGTGGCGGCCACGCCGGCCTGCGACGAGGTGATGGTGCTGCCGCGGGCAAAATACGCGAGCTTCAGCCCCACCGCGAGCAAAGCCAGGTGTTCCGCGCTCATCTGGTCGAACGGCGCGTGGCGGCGCAATTGCTCGATGCTGCCTTGCAGGATCACACTTGACGACGCGGCCATCAACTCTCCCTTGCATCGGCGGCAACGTTTACTTGCCGCGATGCGACGAATTGCAAATAATGCCCGTTTCCCCACGCGAGGCTCAAGCTTGCATGAACACGAACGCCTGGATTCATTACGGTCTTGCCCAGATTACGAGTTTTTTCAGGCGCTACGAGGTGGCGATTGAAGAATACCGCCAATCTATCGCGCATGATCCCGACAACGCACGCTCATGGCGCTGTATGGGATTTCTACAGGCGCAAAACGGTCAAGCCGCAGCGGGGATCGACTCTCTGCGCGAAGCACTGCGCATCGCCCCCGAGGACAGCAACACCCGTTTCAATCTCGCGTTCGTTCTGCATCAATCCGAGCGCATCGAGGAAGCGATCGCCGAATTCGAGCAGGTCGTGGCGGCCAACCCCAACAACGATCGCGGCTGGTATGGCATGGGCCTGTGCCTCGAACAGCGCGGTGATCTTGAGGGGGCCCTGAAGGCACTCAAGGAAGCGGCGCGAATTCAGTACTTCAACCCGCACGCCGGCCATCGCCTGGCGCTCCTCTATCATAAGCTCGGTCGCAAAGAGGATTTGCTCGCTGAGTACGAGCGTGTTAATGACTTCGATCCCAAATTCGGCGAGCAGATACGCAGGGAAACCGGCATCACCCCTGGCTAGGGTCAAATCAGCAGGTATCGAGGGACAGGCAGATCTTGTAATAGGTCGCCACCACCCACGCCGCGGCGCAAAGCGAAAACGCCACGCAACCGACCCATAACGGCGGGAACTGGGGCGGCGATAACAGCTTTGCCAACGCCATGGGCGGTGTCGCGACAGCTTTCACCATCTGATAGAAAACATTCTGGTCGCGCTTCTGCCCGGCAAGCAGATACAGAAACCCCTGGGCCAGCAGGCCCAACAGCGCGACCTCCATCAGCGCCTTGAGAATGACTACCGCTTCAAACATTGAATCTCACCAGTAAAAGGCCATTGCGTTGGCAGGCTCGAGTACTATAACGCAGCACTTTGCCCGATAAAAAAAGCCCGCCAAATGTGGCGGGCTTTCTCGTGCTGGCACTCTGGCGTATTGCTACGAGGCGCCGGCGTGTGCGCCCTCTTTCATGTTCGGGTAACGCACATGATCCACCAGGTCCTGCGTCGCCTTGTCGGGCGCCGGGGTTACCAGGCTGACCAGGATGATCACCAGGAACCCGAGTGGCACGCCGAACAGTCCGGCGGAGATTGGCTGAATGTCCCACCAGATATTCTCGGCGATCGGATTGGTGACGCCGAACACACTGCGCAGCCAGGGCTGGGTCTGCGTCATGTAGTAGAACGTCACGCCGACGCCGGCCACCATCCCCAGCGTAGCGCCCCATTTGTTGGCGCGCTTCCAGAAGATGCCCAGCACCAGCGCCGGGAAGAACGCCGCGGCCGCGAAGGAGAACGCAGCCGAGACCAGGAACAGAATATCGGCAGGCTTCTGGCTCGCCACTGCCGCCGCCGCCAGGGCCACTACCACCAAAAGCATCTTGGAGACGGTGACACGGCGTTGCGTAGATGCGCTCGGGTCGATCATTTTGTAGTACAGATCGTGCGAGAGCGCATTGGCGATGGTGAGCAGCAATCCGTCCGCGGTGGACAGCGCCGCAGCCAAACCGCCTGCTGCCACCAACCCGGAAATCACGTAGGGCAGGCCCGCAATCTCAGGAGTTGCCAGCACGACGATGTCGCCGCCAATAGCGATCTCAGCCAACTGCACGATGCCGTCCTTATTGATATCGACCACCGAAAGCAGGGCCGCATCCACTTTGGACCAGGCCGCCACCCAGGTAGGCAGATCGGAGAACTTGGAGCCCACCAGAATGGTATAGACATCGAACTTCACCAGCACCGCCAGGGCAGGCGCGGAAAAGTACAGGAGAAAGATGAAGAACAGCGACCAGGTGACCGATTCGCGCGCCTGCTTCACCGATGGCGTGGTGTAGTAACGCATCAGAATATGCGGCAAGGCGGCGGTGCCCACCATCAGGCAGAAAATCAACGCGAGAAAATTCTTTCGCGAAATATCGCGCGCCCGCTCGGTGGCTCCGGGGAAAGCCTCGCCGTGCGCAATAGGCGCATTGGCGCGGGCGCCGACACCGGCTTCACGCGTCCAGGCGCCTTTAGCTTCATCGGCGCTCTTGGGAAAGCGATCGACCGCGTCCTGCAACGGCTTTAACTGTTCGGCCGGCGCATTGGCGGCTTTGGCGTCATCCACGGCCTTGGTAAGCTTGCCCTTCTCCTGTTCGTAGGAAGCGGGCAGACCCTTCAATTTCGCGTTGGCCGCGTCGGCTCGATCCTTGAATATCTTGCGGACCTCCAGCTCCTTGGCATCCTTGATCAATTCCTTTTCACGCTCACCGACCTTCTCCAGCACGTAGCCGTAGACCACGTGCGGCA
Organism: Bordetella parapertussis; assembly: GCA_945897475.1. Taxonomy (GTDB): domain Bacteria; phylum Pseudomonadota; class Gammaproteobacteria; order Burkholderiales; family SG8-39; genus 2-02-FULL-62-17. The sequence goes on along the minus strand of CAMDFL010000145.1, from coordinate 3,436 downwards.
CCGGAATGCTGGTGTGCTTCACCGACAGCCAGATCACCGGGATCAGGTAGGCGACGATCAGCACGATGTACTGCGCCACCTGCGTCCAGGTTACCGCGCGCATGCCGCCCAGGAACGAGCACACCAGAATCCCGCCCAGCCCGAGGAAAATTCCCCACTCGAAGGCGATACCCGTCAGCCGCGTGGTAATCAGGCCGACGCCGTAAATCTGCGCCACCACGTAAGTGAAGGAACACAGAATCGCGCAGCAGATACCCACGAAGCGCGGAATGTGGCCGCCGTAACGCGCGCCCAGAAAATCGGGAATGGTGAACTGGCCGAATTTTCTCAGGTAAGGCGCGAGAAACAGCGCCACCAGGCAGTAGCCGCCGGTCCAGCCCATGATGAAGGCGAGTCCGCTGTAGCCGGTGAGATAAAGGGTTCCCGCCATGCCGATGAAAGAGGCTGCGCTCATCCAGTCCGCGCCGGTCGCCATGCCATTGAACATGGCCGGAACCCTGCGTCCGGCAACATAGAACTCGGCAACGTCCGCGGTCCGGCTCATGACGCCGATACCGGCGTACAGGGTAACGGTGGCCAGGAGGAACAGATAGCCGATCCATTGCTTTGACATGCCCATTTGCTCGAACAGTGCGAGGGCCAGGAGAAAAATCAGGAATCCGCCGGCGTACCATGAGTACATCCGCTTCAACATTGAATAGAATTCGCGTTGCGTCTCCGATTTGGTTGCCATCTCAGTCGTCCTCCCCTTCTGCGACACCGTATTCCAGGTCGAGTTTGTTCATGTACCACGCGTAATAGCCGATGATTACCACGTACAGGATCAAGGAGCCCTGCGCGCCCATGTAGAACGCAAATGGCCAGCCGAAGAAACTGAACGAAAGATCCCGCGCGAAATATCCTATGACATAGGTGATGAGCGCCCATATCACCAGCAAGATAATCGTCATGGTGACGTTCTTGCGCCAATACTCCTTTTGTCGATCTGTGAGTGCCGCGACTTCTGACATGATTGATTCTCCTCGTCCCGTTGAACCGAACCAGAGGGCACTCTAGGATTGGAAACTTACAAGATACTTACATGCTGACGCTTTCCGCCAAATAGATTGCGCGGCAGTGGCGCGAAGTGACAGGGTGGTGGCCTGCTGCGGTGCACTATACGCAGCGTGGGGTCGATCGACGCGGACATCGCGGCGCGCGCTCAGGCAGCGCTGCGCAAGCTGACCGGTTCCACCACGCTGCGAGGGAATAAGACGCGGACGCAGGTGCCCTGCCCATGCGCCCCGGGGGCCAATGTCACGCTGGCGTGATGCGATTGTGCAATGCCGCGAACAATCGCCAGTCCCAGTCCGGTACCCTCGGTTTCGGTTCCCAGCGCGCGATAGAAGCGCTCGAACACCCGTTCGCGATCGGTGGGAATGATGCCAATGCCATCGTCCTCAACTTCCAGCACCGCCCTTTCCGCGGCCAACGCCCGCACTGTAACCTTGCCACCTACCAGCGTATATCGAATGGCGTTATCCAGAAGATTGGAGAGCAACTCCCCGAGCAGCAACTCATTGGCGTCGATGTATGCGGGTTGCGAACTGCCTTCGAAACCCAGATCGATGCGCCGGTCGGTGGCGCGGCCTGCCCAATCGCGGACCGCCGCTCGCGTGAGGGAACCCAGATCCAAGCGCACGAATGGCGCCGGCGCATTGGCTTCGGTGCTCGCCAGCATTAGCAACTGGTTGATGAGGCGCGCCGCGCGATCGGCGCCAACGGCAATCTGACGCATGGCGTGTTGAATGCTCACCGGATCGCGCTGGCGCATCGCCAGCTCCGCCTGCGACTTCAATCCGGCGATGGGCGTGCGCAATTGATGCGCGGCGTCGGCGACAAACCGCTGCTGCGCGTTAAAGCTGTGATCAAGACGCGCCATCAGCTCGTTAATCGAATGCACGAAGGGGCGGACTTCTTCCGGGGCCTCCATAGGGTCGATCGGCGACAGGTCGCTCGGCCTGCGCGATCGGACCGCGCTGGTAATTTCGTTCAAGGGCTCGATGCCTTTGGACAAACCGAACCAGACCATCAACAAAGCCACCGGCACCAGGATAAATTGCGCTAGCAGCAGGCTGCCGATGATGTTGGACGCAAGCCAGGTGCGCTTTTGATGGGTTTCGGCAACCTGAACCAGTACCGCGCCTGGCATCCCGGGTACCTGCGCGAACATGTACGCAACGCGCACCTCGTTATAGCGCAGCAGGTCATCGCGCAGATATACCTTGTTGGGCACCTGCTCGCTATGAAATTCCACGCTGGCCAGATCGCGGTCGCCATCGAGCACTTCGTCATTCGATCCCCGCACCTGGAATGCCGCCTCGGTCTGCTCGTCCGAGAGCAACAACTGGCGCGCCGCGCCGCGCATATCCAGGCGCAAGCGATCATTCTCCCAGGCTAAATTGCGCGAGATGACAGTCACCGCGTCGCGCAATTCACGGTCGTAGGTGGCATTGGCCACCGAGGTGGCCAACGAATACTCGAGCACCATCGACAGCGGCCACAGAATCAGCAGCGGGGCGAGCATCCAGTCAATAATTTCGCCGAACAGCGAGGGCTGCCGGTGATGCTTTTCCTGAGTGAGAAAGCGAAACGGCATGCGTGGCGATCAGGCCGTCGCGTAGCGGGATTTTTCCAGACAATAGCCCAACCCGCGCACCGTCAGTATGCGCACACCGCCAGCCTCGAGCTTCTTGCGCAGCCTGTGGACATAGACTTCAATCGCGTTGGTGCTGACCTCCTCACCCCACTGGCAAAGGTGGTCGAGCAGTTGCTGCTTGTTGAGCATGCGGCCGGCACGTTGCATGAAGATCTCCAGAAGCGCCAGTTCGCGCGCGGAAAGCTCGAGCAACTGGCCGTTAATACGCGCCACATGCCCCACTTGATCGAAGCTGAGATGGCCGTGGGTTAGCAGAGTCGACGAGCCGGATTGGCCGCGTCGCGTCAAAGCGCGGACGCGTGCCTCAAGTTCAGCCAATGCAAAAGGCTTGGCAAGATAGTCATCGGCACCAAAGTCCAAGCCGCGAACACGATTCTCGACACCGTCCATTGCAGTCAGGATCAGAATGGGGATTGTCGATCCCCTGCCACGCAGGCGGCGGAGCAACTCCAGCCCGGACAGACGCGGCAAACCCAGATCCAGAATCAACAAATCGAATTCGCTGGCGCTGAGCGCGGCATCGGCTTCGACGCCGTCCTTGACACGATCGGCCGCATAGCCCGCATGGCGCAGGCTGCGCGTCAGCGCATCCGCCAGCAATGCATCATCTTCCGCGATGAGAATTCGCATCTCCCGTCCTCCCAGCCAAAATTCGAAGGCGTGACGTCACTGCGATTCAGTGTAGCAAAGGTGTACGCTAGCCGCAGCGCAGGCAGCCACAAAAAGCAAAACCCCGCC
>CAMDFL010000144.1 GCA_945897475.1 Bordetella parapertussis | reverse complement strand
GCCACCTTATACGCAATCGAATACTCAATCGCCATGGAAATCGGCCAGAGAATCAACAGTGGCGCCAACATCCAGTCAATAATTTCGCCAAATAGCGAGGGCTGTCGGTGCTGCTTGGGAGATGCGTGCACGCGAAATTGCATGCTCAGTGCGCCTCGCGCGGGCGCTCCAGGCAGTATCCCAGGCCGCGAACGGTAACGATGCGCACGCCGCCTGATTCAAGTTTTTTCCGCAGACGATGCACGTACACTTCAATGGCGTTGTTGCTGACCTCGTCGCCCCACTCGCAAAGATGATCAACCAGTTGTTCCTTGCTCACCAAGCGACCGGGTCGATGCAGGAGAATCTCCAGCAACGAAATTTCACGCGCCGAGAGCTCCAGCACCTCACCGTCAATCCGCGCCACTCTGCCCACCTGATCATAGGTGAGATGCCCGTGATGCAGCAGGGTCGGCGCTCCAGACTGACCACGTCGAGTGAGTGCCCTGACACGCGCTTCGAGCTCCTCCAGAACAAAGGGTTTGGCCAGATAATCGTCTGCGCCCTGATCAAGCCCACGCACCCGCGCCTCGACACCATCTCTGGCGGTCAAGATCAAGACCGGCACTTTCGAGTTGCGTCCGCGCAGGCGCTTGAGCACCTCAAGCCCGTCCATACTCGGCAGCCCCAGATCGAGAATCAGTAGGTCGATCTCACCGGCGCACACCGCCCGATCAGCTTTTTCTCCATCGTCAACGCAGTCGACCGCATATCCCGACGCCCGCAAGCTTCGAGTCAACCCATCGGCCAGCAAAGCATCGTCTTCGGCAATCAGAATCCGCATTTCCAAGCCCCCCCGTCATAACGATACGGCGAAACAGCTGCTCGCATCGAGTGTAACAAAGGCCTATCAAATGCGTAGTGCATCCCACAAAAGCAAAACCCCGCCGAAGCGGGGGTTTGTTTGAACCAACTGTGCGGAGGGGCTAACAGGGGAACCTCTGGTTCCCCTGTTCTTCTCCTGCCGGATAGGTAGTGCGCGCGAAGCGCGAATTACATATCCATGCCGCCCATGCCGCCCATTCCACCCATGCCGCCCATGCCGCCCATATCGGGAGCACCGCCGCGTGGCTTGTCTTCCACTTGCTCTGCAACCGCGCAGTCAGTGGTCAACAGGAGGCCGGCAACCGAAGCCGCGTTTTGCAACGCAGTGCGGGTTACCTTGGTCGGATCGACCACGCCCATTTCAACCAGGTCACCGTAGGCTTCGGTCTGCGCATTGAAACCGTAGTTGCCTTTGCCTTCGAGAACCTTGTTGATCACAACCGAAGGCTCGGAGCCCGCGTTCATGACGATGGCGCGAAGCGGCTCTTCGATAGCACGGCGCAGGATCTTGATGCCGGCTTCTTGATCGGGGTTGTCACCCTTGACCTTATCCAGCGCCGAACGGGCACGCAACAGGGCAACACCGCCGCCTGCAACAATGCCTTCTTCGACGGCGGCGCGAGTGGCGTGCAGCGCATCTTCCACGCGAGCCTTCTTTTCCTTCATCTCGATTTCAGTAGCAGCACCCACTTTGATCAGGGCAACACCGCCGGCGAGTTTCGCAACGCGCTCTTGCAGCTTTTCCTTGTCGTAGTCGGAGGTGGCTTCGTCGATCTGAACGCGGATGTTCTTGACGCGACCTTCGATGGTCTTGGCATCGCCGTTACCGTCAATGATGGTGGTCTCTTCCTTGCCGATTTCGATGCGCTTGGCTTGGCCGAGTTCCTTCAGCGTGACCTTCTCCAAGGTCAGGCCGACTTCTTCGGCTATCACCTGGCCACCGGTCAGGATGGCAATGTCTTCCAACATGGCTTTGCGGCGATCACCGAAGCCAGGCGCCTTAACGGCACAAGTCTTCAGGATTCCACGCAGGTTGTTGACAACCAGAGTTGCCAAGGCTTCGCCTTCGACTTCTTCGGCAATGATCAGCAGCGGACGGCCGGCTTTGGCCACTTGCTCCAGGATCGGCAGCATGTCGCGGATGTTGGAAATCTTCTTGTCGTGCAACAGCACGAAAGGATTTTCCAGCAAGGTCATCTGCTTGTCCGGATTGTTGATGAAGTAGGGCGACAGGTAGCCGCGGTCGAATTGCATGCCTTCGACGACTTCCAGCTCGTTGTTCAGACCCTTGCCGTCTTCAACGGTAATGACACCTTCTTTGCCGACCTTGTCCATGGCGTCGGAAATGATCTTGCCGATGTCCGGATCTGCATTGGCAGAAATTGCGCCGACCTGGGCGATTTCCTTGGAGGTGGTGCAGGGCTTCGAAATCTTCTTCAGCTCTTCAACGATAGCAATGACCGACTTGTCGATGCCACGCTTCAGGTCCATGGGGTTCATGCCGGCGGCAACATACTTCATGCCTTCCCGAACAATCGCCTGGGCCAACACGGTCGCAGTGGTGGTGCCGTCGCCGGCAACATCGGAGGTCTTGGAAGCGACTTCCTTGACCATTTGCGCGCCCATGTTCTGGAACTTGTCTTTGAGTTCGATTTCTTTGGCAACCGAAACGCCGTCTTTGGTGACGGTCGGGGCGCCAAAACTGCGCTCCAGAATCACGTTGCGACCCTTGGGTCCGAGCGTGGCTTTAACGGCATTGGCGAGGATGTTCACACCCTCGAGCATTTTGTGACGTGCGTCTTCGTGGAAACGTACTTCTTTGGCTGGCATTTTTAGCTCCTGATATTCGTTAGATTACTTGGCGATGACGCCCATGATGTCGTCTTCGCGCATCACCAGCAGCTCGTCCCCGTCCACCTTGACGGTGCTGCCGGAATACTTGCCAAACAGGATGCGGTCGCCGACTTTGACGTCCAGGGGACGGACCTTGCCGTCTTCGAGGATCTTTCCGGTGCCTACGGCCAGGACTTCGCCCTGATCAGGCTTCTCGGCGGCGTTATCGGGGATGACGATTCCGCCAGCCGATTTACGCTCTTCTTCAAGGCGCTTAACTACAACGCGATCATGCAAGGGACGGATTTTCATATTGAATTGCCTCCTTCTTAACAGTGAATAAGGGAGCGCGAACAGAACGTTCGCGCTCCAAGAATCTCCGAAAAAGCCGCTGAAGTAATCAAATTACTAGCACTCGACTGTTGCGAGTGCTAATAATAAGGCCGGCAGGGGATTAATTCAAGTACCAAGCCGTAGAAAGCGAAGCGCAGATGCGCCGAGGCTGAATTTGTTTCCTGCTGTTAAACCGCTTCACTGGGTAACAAGTCCTTACAAATCAAGCATCAATTGGTCATCCGATTGCCTCATTGTCGCGTTATTCCAATTCAATCCATTCAATCTGTAAGGCATAAGCCAGTTAATAAGCGCATAGGCAACCTGATAACCACATAAACAAGCTTTTTTGGGGGAACTCGTCATGAATAAATCCATTTTGGCCGCAAGTTTGATCTCGCTGCTCGCCGCCACCCTCCCGGTACAAGGACAGTCGGGACCGGAAAAAAGCCTGCCTGCCACCCGCGCGCAAATGGAATCGCTGCTGACACCCGAGGAACGCGGTCAATTTCGCGACAAGATGCGTGCGGCAACAACTCGCGAGGAACGCTCGGAAATCCAGAAACAGATGCGAGCAACTAGGGAACAACGCGCCAAAGAAAAAGGCATCGCCCCACCGCGCGGTCCGGAAGGCCGTCGCAACGCGGGCCAGGAAGGAAGCCGGCCGCAATTACTGACACAGGATGAGCGCCTGCACTACCGCGACAAGATGCGCGCCGCGAAATCACCCGAGGAACGCGCGGTCCTGCGCAAGCAAATGCGTGAACTGACCGAACAACGCGCCAAGGAAAAAGGCGTCACCCTGCCGCAGCGCCGCGCGCCGGGCGATGCCCCAAAAGCTGGCGCCTCGAAAAGCCCATAGAATTGTAATTTATTTTTATTTGTAATGAAAAATTGCGTCAAATAAGCGCTGCTTATTGTTATGCATTAGTAATTCTTTGTAATTTTCAAGGTCAAGAGGATCCGATTCAGCCTGTGGCATGATCGCGACATATATCTACTGAGAAACAGGCTCGCATGCCGCGATTTGCCTACCACTGCGCGTGGCTTGCCGCTGCCGTCCTTACCCACGGCGCGTTTGCGCAAAACCTGCCTGCTGCGGTGGCCAGCGCCCTGAAGAGCGCCGGCATCCCCCTATCGCAGGTCGGGGTTCTGGTGCAGGAGGTAGCTGCAGACAAGCCCCTGGTCGCGCACAACGCGGCCATGCCGATGAATCCCGCATCCACCATCAAACTTCTAACCACCTACGCCGCGCTGGAATTGCTCGGGCCGACCTATCTATGGAAAACCACCGCCTGGACCGCGGCGACACTGGCGAACGAGGTATTGGAGGGCGATCTGATATTGCGCGGCGGCGGCGATCCCAAGCTGACCTTCGAGCATTTCTGGCTGCTGCTGCGCGGACTGCGCGCGCGCGGTATCCGTGAAATCCGCGGCGACCTGGTTCTCGACCGCTCGTGGATGGATGGGTCGGACCATGAGCCGTCCAAATTCGATAGCGAGCCCACGCGCGCCTACAACGTCGGGCCGGATGCGCTTTTACTTAATTTCAAGGCATTCCGGTTTTTCTTCCTGCCCGATACGACACGGCGCGGCGTTAATCTTCTGACTGAACCGCCTTCGGTTTCGCTTGAAGTCAGCAATTCGCTGAAACTCACCGATGGCCCTTGTGGCGACTGGCTCGCCCGCATCAAGCTCGATGTGAAGACCGGCAACGGCTCGGCTCGTGCAGGTTTCGCGGGAAATTATCCCGCCTCCTGCGGTGAGCGCGAGTGGAATGTCGCGCTGCTGTCGCACCCTGACTATGTCGCCGGCGTATTCAAAAAACTTTGGGAAGACATGGGCGGAACTTTGCGAGGTCGCCATCGCGACGGCCCGATTCCATCGGGCGCGCGTCTGCTCGCAACGCAGGAATCGCACGCCCTCTCTGAAATCGTGCGTGACATCAACAAGTACAGCAACAACGTGATGGCGCGCCAACTCTACCTGACCTTGTCGGCAGAGTTGCTGGGGACGCCGGGACGCACCGACCGATCGGCCACGGTGATCAAGGGATGGTTGGATCAAAAGGCACTCTCCATGCCAGAGCTGGTTCTGGAGAATGGCTCTGGACTGTCTCGCGAGGAACGCATTAGCGCGGCCAACCTGGGTCGCCTGCTGATCGCCGCATTCCGCAGCCCGGTCATGCCCGAGCTGCTCGCCTCGCTGCCGCTGGTGGCCTACGACGGCACCATGCGACGAAGGATGAAATTCGAATCTATCGCCGGACAGGCGCATATCAAGACCGGTTCACTCACCGGCGTGCGCAGCGTCGCAGGCTACGTGCTTGACCGATCTGGGCGCCGCAAAGTAGTGGTTTTTACGGTCAATCACGCCAATGCCGGAGCCGGGCAGGCCGCGCAGGACGCTTTGTTGCGCTGGGTATACGAGGCCGCGGCGCGATAAAAGCGAACGGGCAAATGCGAATTAAAACTCGAAGTGCGACATCTGCACTTCGAACTTAAATTCGCATCCCCCCTCTATGCCGCAAGCAATGCCACAGCGCGCTCAGGAAATGCTTTGAGAAGCTTTTTATCCAACGTGATCAGTTTGGTGTCGAGCTTGATCGCCAAGGCGATGAACTCGCAATCGTAAGCCGAGCAATCGCTGTCTCGTACCAGCTCCAGCACATCATCTGAGTCAATCTCAAACTCAGCGCCAGCGAGCAAGTCTTCGGCCTCACTCTGAAGATCGCAAGCTTGTTTGAAGCTTAGGATCTTCCTGCGAAGGTAGCCCGCCAGAATATTGCGAAACTCGCTTCGCCAGAGAACGGGCGCCGCCCAATTGCCGTCTTTCTCCAAGAGTTTCTCGGCGGCCTTTGTGTGCTCACCCTCAAGATAGAGGTACGCGACTACATTCGAGTCGACAACAATCACGAGCGTCCTTCCCGCTTCATCGCATCGATGTCGCGCACTCGAAACTTGGCGCTAGGGAGCCCCCCCCGCAAAGCTCGTGCGCGAGCCAAGCGCTCGGTTGTGGTCAGCTTGCTTTTTACGAGAGCGGCCTCCAGGCACATGATCGCCTCGCTGTTCATGCTTCGGCGATGCGTCTCTGCGGAAAGCTTGAGCTGGTCGTAGACAGCGTCTGGAATGTTTTTTAAAGTCAAGGTAGTGGGCATTCGGATCTCCAACCAAAGTGGAACCATTATGGTTCCACTGCTATTGGGCGTCAATCAGGGTGATCGAATAATCGAACCCCGTCTCATTGTTGAGATTACAGTTTCAGATCCTTCCAAATCGCCTCGACGCGCGCGTTGGTCGCCGCATCCATGGCAATCTGCCGTCCCCAGGTGCGCGTTGTTTCGGGCGGCCATTTGTGCGTGGCATCGATACCCATCTTCGATCCCAACCCTGCTACCGGGCTCGCAAAATCCAGATAGTCGATAGGCGTGTTCTCTACGATGGTGGTGTCGCGCGCCGCATCCACGCGCGTGGTGAGCGCCCAGATCACTTCCTTCCAATCGCGAATATTGACATCCTCATCTGTGACGATGATGAACTTGGTGTACATGAACTGGCGCAGAAACGACCAGATGCCAAACATCACGCGCTTGGCGTGACCGGGATATTGCTTTTTGATACTCACCACCGCCATCCGATACGAACAACCCTCCGGTGGCAAATAAAAATCCGTGATTTCCGTAAACTGTTTTTGCAGGATCGGGACGAATACTTCGTTCAAAGCGGCACCCAGGATTGCCGGTTCGTCCGGCGGCTTGCCGGTATAGGTGCTGTGATAGATGGGGTCAGTGCGCATGGTGATGCGCTCGACCGTGAACACCGGAAAGCGCTCCTGCTCATTGTAATAACCGGTGTGATCGCCAAACGGGCCTTCCAGCGCCTCTTCGCCGGGGTGAATCACGCCTTCGAGCACGATCTCCGCGCGCGCGGGCACTTGCAAATCCGAGCCTATACAACGAACCAGTTCGGTTCGCTCTCCGCGCAGCAAGCCGGCGAACTGATATTCGGACAGCGCATCGGGAATCGGCGTCACCGCCGCCAGCATGGTGGCTGGGTCTGCGCCAAGCGCCACGGCTATCGGGAACGGCACGCCCGGATGCAGCGCGCGATGCGTTTGATAATCCAGCGCGCCGCCACGATGCGGCAACCAGCGCATGATGAGTTTATTCGGTGCTATGACTTGCTGGCGGTAAATACCCAGGTTCTGCCGGCCCGGTCGCCCACCGGATTCCTTCGGTGCGCGCGTAATCACCAGACCCCAGGTAATCAGCGGCCCCGCATCCCCTGGCCAACAAGTCTGAATCGGCAAGCGCGCGAGATCAAGCTCATCTCCTTCCCAGACAATCTCCTGACACGGCGCTTCGCCGACCTGCTTCGCCGCCATGTTGCGCACCTGCTTGAGGATGGGTAACCAGCGTTGCAAAGCATCACGCAAGCCATGCGGCGGCTCGGGCTCCTTCAAGGAGGCAAGCAATGTGCCGATGCGACGCAGCTCAAGCAGTGAATCGACATCCGGGTTCGCCCCCATTGCCAGGGCGATGCGTCGTGTCGTGCCGAATAAATTTCCCAAAACCGGTATCGAATGCCCCGCGGGTTTCTCAAACAGGATCGCAGGCCCACCATTGCGAAGCACTTTGTCGCAAAGCGCGGTCATCTCAAGCACCGGCGAGACCTCAACGCCCACGCGCCGAAGCTCCCCCATGGCTTCGAGCTGGGCAACAAACTCACGCAAATCGCGATACGCCATTCAAGCCATCCTTTTTACGTAATAGTCGAGCGCAATTCCCGCGAAGATCGCGCCACCGACCCAATTGTTGTGATTGAAGGCGCGAAAGCATCCTTCACGCCCTCTGCCGCGAATCCAGAAATAGTGAAACACCATCATCACCGCCGCGGCGATCAGACCAAGATGATAAGCCAGACCGAAGTGCAGCCTCCATCCGATCCCAACGAATATGCCCAGCATCGCAGCGTAACAAAGCATCACCGCAAGCACATCAAACCGGCCGAATGTGATCGCCGAGGTGCGTATGCCGATGCGCACATCGTCATCGCGATCCACCATCGCATATTCAGTGTCGTAGGCTATCGCCCAGAGGATGTTGGCCGCCAGGAGCCACCACGCCACCCAGGGAACCATGCCGAGCAAGGCAGCGAAGCCCATAGGTATGCCAAATCCAAAGGCGACGCCCAGATACGCCTGTGGTATGGCGAAAAAACGTTTCGTCAAGGGATAGGTGGCGGCGATGGCAAGCGCGGCTACCGACAGCATGATGCTCAAGGTATTGAGAAACAGCACCAGGGAAAACGCCGCCAGGCACAGCAGCACGACTAGCACCAGGGCTTCGCGCACGGACACCTCGCGCGTCGCCAGCGGCCTCTGGCTGGTGCGCTTCACATGGGGATCGAAATTCCGATCGGCGATGTCGTTCATCACGCAACCGGCGCTGCGCATCAACAGCGTACCGACCGAGAAGATCAATACGATGTGCCAGGGCGGAGTGCCATAGCCGCCGATCCAGAGGGCCCACAAAGTTGGCCATAACAGCAGCAGCGTACCGATCGGCTTATCGAGCCGCATCAGACGCTCATACAGGTCAAGCCGAATCTGTAATTCCATCAAGGTCATGGTGATATTGTCGGCCAAATGGCGTTCACAGGCCGCTCTCAGGCCAACATGAAGCGCGAGCGCGATCCCAACCATCGCTGCATGTGTTGCTCGGCGCAGATTGCATCGTGATCGAGCAGCCATTCGGCCGCATCGCGCGCTTGCTTGAGCACTTCTTCATCCAGCGTCAAATCCGCGAAACGCAATAAAGGCGCGCCGCTCTGGCGCTTACCCAGGTATTCGCCCGGCCCGCGTATTTTCAAATCCTCCTGCGCAACGATGAATCCATCGTTGTTCTCGAATATCACCTTGAGGCGTTGCCGCGCGCCCTCGGAGAGCGGATTCCGATAGAGCAGCACGCAGGCCGATTGCGCACTGCCGCGGCCTACGCGGCCGCGCAACTGATGCAATTGCGCCAATCCAAAACGCTCCGCGTGTTCGATCACCATCAGCGACGCATTGGGCACATCGACACCGACTTCGATCACGGTGGTTGCCACTAGGACCTGTATTTCGCCTTTGATGAAAGCGCCCATCACCGCGCTCTTTTCCGCCAAGGCAAGCCGGCCGTGAATCAATCCGACTTTCAGTCCACGCAACTCGGCGCTCAAGGCGATGTGGGTATCGATCGCGGTCTGAAGATCGAGGGTTTCCGATTCTTCGATGATGGGGCACACCCAATAGGCCTGCTGTCCGCCTGTGCAGGATTCGCGAACTCGCTCGAGCACCTCGTCGCGGCGCGCTGCCGACACCAGCTTGGTCAAAATCGCTCGCCGTCCCGGCGGTAATTCATCAATAACAGATACATCCAGATCGGCGTAGTAACTCATGGACAAGGTTCGCGGAATCGGCGTGGCGCTCATCATCAGCAAATGCGGCTCCAGTGCGAGGCTTGCTCCTCCCAATGCCGTCACGCCGCCTGCGCGCCCGGATTTTTCCCGCAATGCCAGACGCTGCGCCACACCGAAGCGGTGCTGCTCATCGACAACCGCCAATCCCAAGGAACGAAACTCTATGCCTTGCTGAAACAGCGCCTGCGTGCCCACGGCAAGCAAAGCCTCTCCCGAGGCAATGGCCTGCGAAGCTGCAGACCGCTCCTTGCCCGACTGGCTGCCCGTCAACCAGGCGATTCGCACCCCGAGTGGCGTAAGCCATTCTGAGAATTTGCGGTAATGCTGCTCGGCCAGAATTTCGGTGGGCGCCATCACCGCGGTCTGCATGCCGTTTTCCGCGGCTCGCAACGCCGCCAAGGCGGCAACCACGGTCTTGCCGCTGCCCACGTCGCCTTGCAACAAGCGATGCATTGGATAGGTTCGTGCGAGGTCTGCTTCAATCTCCGCCCAAACACGTTGCTGCGCGCGCGTCAACTGATAGGGAAGCGCAGCCAACAAATCGCGAACCCGTTTGCCCCCGCCCGCCCCGCTCTTGCTCTCCGCCCTGCCCTGGCTCTCTCCCGTGCCCTGGTCCCCTGGCATGCCCTCGTTATCAGCCATACCTACCGCGGCCCTGGCCCGTCGCTCGCGATAGTGGCGGCGCATCGACAATTGCTGCGCCAGCAATTCATCAAACTTGATGCGTCGCCAGGCCGGATGCGTTCGCGCTTCGAAACTAGCGATGTCCTCGCCGGCGTGAGGATGATGCAGGTCCATCACGGTCTGCCGGAAGGGGGAGAGTTGATAGCGGGTAACTATTGCCGCAGGCAAACATTCCTCCAGGCTCTCTCGCGCCAGGGCTTGCTCGATCAAGCGGCGCAGCGACGCTTGCGTTAGGCCAGATACCACCGGGTAGACTGGCGTGAGCGCCTGCGGCAGCTCCGCCTCGCCACGCACAATATGGAATCTTGGATGAATCATCTCGCCGCCGGAAAATCCCGGTCGCAACTCTCCAAAAGCGCGCAATTTTGTTCCCGGCGCCAGGACGTTCATCTGGCTGGGATAAAAGTGGAAAAAGCGCAGCGCAGCCTCGCCACTTGCGTCGGACACGCGCACCAGCAACTGGCGTCGCGGACGATAAAGAATTTCACTGCTCTCCACGTTCACCTCGATCTGAACCGGCGTGCCGGTACTGGCCGCTGCGACCGGCGTGATGCGGGTTTCGTCTTCGTAGCGCAGCGGCAAATGCAATACCAAGTCCTGCGAACGCAACAGGCCGAGTTGTGTCAGCCGTCCGGCGAGCGCTGGCGTTACCCCGGGTATTTCCATCACCATCGCTTGCGCGCCTTGCGGCGCTTTGTTTTTTTTAGGCGCGCGTCGCGCCGGCGTAGCCGCCTTTTTCCCCGTAGCCGGTGCTTTCCGTGATGCCGGTGGTTTCCGCGTTGCTGGTATTCTTTGCATATAGGCGTGAATGTAGCGGAAAAACGCGCTCCCTTTACTGACAATGCGCACCCCACCGGCATCGATGATTCAGAGAAAAGCTCAGTAAAAAATTGACGGAATTAATCCCCATGAGCACACCCATGATCCAAAATCTGGAAAAGCTGCTGGACACCCCCCGCGATGGACCCTTATTGCGTTTTTCTCTGGGCAACGAATATATGAAAGCCCACGACACCGGCAAAGCCGCTGCCTATTTTCGGGCAGCCGTTGAGCAGGATCCCCATTACTCGGCCGCATGGAAACAACTTGGCCACGCGCTGCTGGCCAACGATGCGCC
>CAMDFL010000143.1 GCA_945897475.1 Bordetella parapertussis | reverse complement strand
TTGTGAGTGAAGTACGATTCACCGCTGATTTTGCTCCGAGTGGACACGCGTCGTATGTACATGCTCGCAAAAGCATAGACCGCAACGACGGGCGCAGCCCCATCACGAAAAAATATTATGGCACTACAAAACGTTTTGTCGAACCACGTCCAATGAAATCCGGCACTAACCTTCGATTAAAAGGCGTTTTGCGGAAATCATGTTAAAGATGGGCTGGAGCTCTCCGATCGCATGGTGGTGATAATCGACGGCAAGATCGTTCACGAAACCGTGACGTCGGCGGCCGACATTGCCGTCATCGGCCCCTGCATGGCCGGCCATGCAGCATACACATGCTCGCTATTCGATCGTCTGCGCTTTGCGCACCGACTGGATCAGCGAGGCTCGCAGCAGAAACTGCCGCGCGCGCACAGGATCGCCGGCGATTTGCCTTAACTCGTCCAGATGCGTCTTGCGCACCGCGGGGTCGCTTTCTTCAAGCCGGCGCTTGTTCGCAACGGTCTGCTCCTGGACGAATTCGACATTGAGCGGACGGCGCCGCCGGTCGTAGCGGTCAAGGATCGAGGCGGCGGCGCCCTCGGACACTGCCGCCAGCAGTTCGGCGAGCTCCACGCCATCGTGAATGCCGCTGTTCATGCCGAGCCCTCCCGCGGGATTGTTGACATGCGCCGCATCGCCGGCGAGGAACATGCGCCCGGCACTGAAGCGCTCGGAGACGCGCTGATGGAAGCGGTACAGGCCGCGATACTGGATGTCGTAGGGCGTCGCCTTCGGAAAAAAGTGCTGCAGGCGCGCCTGCACCGCGTCTTCGGCAAGCACCGCGGCGTCGGGTTCATTGACGTCGGTCGGCGAAATGATGCGCCACAGGCCGCGCATGTCATTGCCGGCGACCTTGAAGACCATCACATATTTCTGCGGGTCGGCAAAGTAGTTGCGGTTGGAGTATCCGTATTCGCGCTCGAAATCGAAGGGGGTGGTGAGGCCGACGAAGCCTTCGGGAAAGGTGTAGCCCTCGAAGCCCACGCCCATGGTCTTGCGCGTGAGACTGCGCGCGCCGTCGGTGCCCACCAGATAATCGGCCTCGAAGCTCGCGCGCCCGCCGGGGGTTTCGCAGATAACCTCGACCGAGTCCGCGCGCGGTTCGATCCGGACCACCTCGTGGCGCCGCAACACCTGCGCGTTCGCGTATTGAGCCAGCTTCGCCTCCGCGATGGCCACGGTCTTGTGCGACTCACACTGCACCGCATAAGGGTAAGGTGTATCCGCGGCAAGCAGCCCGTAGTCGAATTCGGCGACCATTTCGCGCGAGACGCGATCCCAGTGCTGGAAACGCGCCGAAATCAATCCCTGGCGGATGACTTCCTCGACGATGCCAAGGTCGCGCAACATCTCGAGCGTGGAAGCGTGCGTGGTGGCGGCACGCGGCTTTTCGTCATAGCACTCATCCGTTTCGAGCACCGTAACGTCGAGGCCTTTTCTTGCGATCGCCAGCGCGGTGACCGTGCCCACCGGGCCGGCGCCGACGACGATGACGCTGAGGCGCTTCACCGCTTCAGTGCTCCGCCACCAGTCGCCCGAAGCCGGCGATGCGATCCTGGATGCCGATCGCCCGCAGTGCCGCCCAATAAGTTGCGACGTTCACACCGATGAGCGGCTTGCCGTGCTTCGCCTCGATCGCCGCGGTTATGGTGCTCACCGGGAGCGCGGTGCCCACATGCACCAAGGCGTCGACATCCGGTCCGTCGGCCTGGTCGAACCCCGCATGGATCCGCTCGAGCGGAATCCTCGACACATTGGTCGGGCCGGTGCCTTCGAGGTTGACAACGCGCGTGGCGCTGTAGCCGGCGGAGCGGAAGAAATCCGCGATCACCTCGCCGGCCGGGCCCCAGTAGGGGGTGACGATGCCCAGGCGCTGCGGGCGTCCCAGCGCCTCCAAGCCCTGCAGCACCGCCATCGAGGGCGTGACGAACGGCCGCTCGCAGTAGTCCTCGAGCCGGCGCACCTCATCGCGCGCGCGCTCAAGCGTGCCGCGGAACGAATGAATCGAGTGCCCGTGCGCCACCACGTGCGGCTCGCAAGGCAGCACCAGGTCGAGCGCTTCCAGCAACTGCCCTTCCTCCGATTGCAGCGCCTTGCGGTAGACCTCTAGGTCATCGGCCGGCCGCGGCGGCAAAAGCATGCGCGTCACATGATTGGTCACACCGCCTGGACGCAGCATTTCGTATTCGGGCTGCACCGTGGTGTTGGTCGCAGGCACCACAACGGCGATCTTTGCGCGCGTCGCCAGAACATCGGTGGTACCGGCGGGCCAGCGTTTTACCGGAAGGTCAGCCATGGTCACTCCACCTTGAGGCCGGCTGCCTTGACGGCCTCCTGCCAGACGACGTTGTCCGTGCGGATGGTCTCGGCGAACTCGGCGGGCGTCGAGCCAAGCGGGTCAACGCCGATGTTGGTGAGTCGCGCAATCACGGCCGCCTCGCGCACGATCTTGCGGGCTTCGGTGGACACGCGGTTCACAATGGCCGCCGGCGTCCCAGCCGGCACGAGCAGGCCGTTCCAGGTCAGCGTTTGAAACCCCGGGAAAGATTCGGCAATGGCAGGCACATCGGGCAACTGCGGCGCGCGGCCCGTACTCGACACCCCGAGCAGGCGGATCTTGCCGCTCTTGCTGTGCTGGATCAGTTCCGAGGCATTGCCGAAGTACATCTGCACGGTGCCCGCAACCAGATCAGCGACCGCCGGGCCGCCGCCCTTGTAGGGCACATGTGTCATGGCGATTCCGGCGCGGTTGACGAACAATGCGCTCGACAGGTGTCCGAGCGTGCCGCTGCCGCCGGTTGCGTAGTTGAGTTGGCCGGGGCGGCTCTTTACATAATCGACGAACTCCCTCACGCTCCTTGCCGGCACCGACTCGTGCACGCCGAGCACGAACGGGTTGGTGCCGATGTTGGATATCGGCGCGAAGTCCTTCACCGGGTCATAGCCGATCTTCTGGATATATTGCAGGATTGCGATCTGCGAGACCGCGGCCATCAGCAGCGTGTATCCATCGGGCGGGGATTTGGCGACGAACTCCGCGGCAATCGCCCCGCCCGCACCCACGCGGTTCTCCACCACAAACTGCTGGGCAAAAACCGTGCTCAGGCGCTCGGTGACGATGCGCGCGATCGCGTCTGTATTGCCGCCGGCGGCGAAGGGTACGATCACCCGGGCGGGTCGTTGCGGCCATTCCTGGGCGACCACCGCGGCGCTCCAAGCTGCGAGGAAAGTGCCGAAAGCAATGGTTTTAACCGTGTACATCATGGCGAGGCTCCTGTGGGCGCTTATTGCGGGTTGGTGCGATGAATACTCAACGACGCGCAGAAAAGCAACGCGCCTGGAACATTGACAAGAAAATCTGCATGAACGACAAATATGAAGTCGGCAGCATTGCGATTGCCTTGCGAAACATCCCATCAAGGCAACAGCCCGGGACTACTGTTCGAAACAGGGCAACCCAAGATGCAGGATCTGTGAAGCCTCCTTTGCGGCAAGCGAGCCGCCCTCTTCCGGTTCGGTGCGGATGGTGGTGTGCTTGAGATACGTGTTGCCGCCAGACTCCCCGGCTCCGGACAAAACGAAATACAAACTATTGCCTTCCAATGCAAGCGTGGCGCCGGCGTCAACGCGGTACTCGATAAGCCGCGTTTGCCGTTCGGAAAACATCCCCAGCGGCTTGCTGCAAACGCCCGGTTGGCCCGAGAGCGGCAGCCAGTCGTAGTTCGCGGTATTCATCAATACCGGCCTTTCGTAGCGGGCCTTCGGATACACCAGCGGCTTGCCGTGGATGTGCTCCCAGATCGCCTCGTAGGCATCATGGTTGACCTTGGTGCCGTCAGGCTTGATATACGTAAACACGCCCTTCTCGAATTTGCCGCCTTTGGCTTTCAATTCGCCCGCGCCCCGCTCTTCTTCGCGTTCCGGCGTGTAGCCGCTGCCGCTGGCGCCGCCAAACTGGACCAGCACGTTCCAGGTGTCGCCGCTCGATGTTTGCGGTCCGTAGCGCACCCCCTCCGGAAAATATCCGGCGCAACCCGGCCGCAGGCAACCATCGGCGTCGTAGTCGAATTCGCCGGCGATCTGGTAGCGGATCTGGTCGAAGTTATGCCGGTGCCGCGGAGAGAAATACTTGCCGGCAATGTTGACCAGGCGCATCGAAAACATTCCCGCTCCCGATCCGCCCTCCAGTATGCGATACGACTTGATAACGCCCTCGCGTATCTGGTTTTCAAACTGTGTCAATTGCCTGCTCTCAATGGGTATCACCTGCATGGTGGCTTTCCGCTTTCAAGTGTGATTGCAAGGTGGGAGTTGAACCAACATAATAAACCTCCTGCGCGCAGTTCGGGGTAACCAGCGGCAATACATCGCATCAGCAAAGGCCTGCAACCATGACCAGCAAGCACGTCATCGTCGGTTTGAGGATCAAACTGTTTTTTCTGCTGTCGCTTCCTGCGCTCGCGGTGGCGCAGGACTATCCCAGCAAGCCCGTACGCCTGCACTCCTCGGGCGTGGTGGGCGGTTTGACCGACAACACCGCGCGCATTCTTGCGGAAAGAATGCAGGCCAGTCCGGAAATGCGCGGACAGGCGGTTATCGTCGAGAACCGCCCCGGCGGCGCCGGCGTGGTTTCGGTGATGAGCGTGGTGAAGTCCGCGCCGGATGGCTACAGCATTCTGATCGCCGATATCGGCCAGGCAGCGATCATTCCCGTGCTCGATCCGAAGCCGCAATACGATCCGCTGCGCGATCTCACGCCGATATCGCGCATTGGCGAGATGCCTTTCTTCTTGTCGGTGCATGCGAGCGTCGAAGCATCGAGCCTGCGCGAATTCATCGACACTGTTAAAGCCAGTCCTGGCAAATACTCCTACGGCTCGAACGGGTCGGGCAGCGTGCATCACCTTGCCGCCGAATCGATGAAGACCGCGCTGGGCCTGGATCTGCTTCACATACCCTACAAGGGCAGCGCGCAGAGCACCCCAGCGATGATTGCCGGACAGATACAGGCGTTGTTTACCCTGCTCGCTCCGATGACGCCCCATATGCGGGCAGGCAAGGTCAGGCTCCTGGCGGTGGCCAGCGCGCAGCGCTCCAAACAGGCCCCGGACATACCCACCTTCGCGGAACTCGGGGTCAAGGACATGGTGATCGTACCTACGGTCAGCGCACTCGCGCCGGCCGGCATGCCTCGGGCGCTGTTGGGCAGACTTTCCACCGAGATCATCAAAGCGGCACGGCATCCGGACTCCCTGGCGCGCTTTGAAAAACTGGCGATCGACGTGGTTGCCAACAATCCCGATGAATACGCCGCTCAAGTCAAGGCGGATCTGGTCACTTTCGCCCGTGCGGTAAAAGTATCGGGTGCCAAACCCGCGGAGTTCTGATGCGGCTGCGATGGATGGCCTGACCAGCGCGCGCTCGCGCGTCGAGAAAATCCTGGCGTTCAATCGGGAGCGCAATCCGACCTGGCATGTATTTACTTGCGTTATGGAGGCGGAAGCTCTTGAGGCGGCTGATGCGGCCGATCTTCGCTGCAGGCGTGGCAGCAGCCTGGGTCCACTCGATGGTATCACCGTTGCGATCAAGGACAACATCGATGTCCGCGGGCAAGCCACCAGCGCCGGAATCAGGCATTATCGCAATGCAATAGCCGCCGCAGATGCCCCGTTGGTGCGGCAACTGCGTGCGGCGGGCTCGGTCATCGTCGGCAAAACCAATATGCACGAAGCCGCGCTGGGACTCACCAGCGACAATCCCTGGTTCGGCCGATGCGAGAATCCCCGCTATCCCGGACATACGCCAGGCGGCTCGAGCGGCGGCTCCGCGGCTGCTGTGGCGAGCGGGTTGTGCTCGCTGACGGCAGGAACCGATTCGATGGGTTCGATCAGGATTCCCGCGGCCTGTTGCGGGATCGCCGGATTCATGCCGACCCGCGGAGCAATCGAGGGCGGCGGAATCACGCCACTGTCGGGGCGCCTGGACACGCCGGGCTTGCTGGCCGCGAGCGCTGCAGAAATCCAGCGCGCATGGCGCGCATTGACCGGCGAGGCCGGGGCGGCTGCGCCGCAACCGCGGCAATGGCGGGTGGGATTGCCTGCCGCAAATGCCGCCGTGATGCCTGACCCCGCGATGCGGGAAATGATGGCGAACGTCGCGACACGCCTGGAACAGCACGGAGCGCGTGCGGCACCCGCCCGGTTATACAACATCGATCTGGCGCGGCTGCGCGCCGCTTGCTTCGTGCTGTGCGAGATCGATGCCGCTCGAGTTCATGCACAGGCGCTCGCCGCGGACCCGGCAGGGTTCTCCGCAGGATTGCGCAGCATGCTCGAATACGGCGCGCGTCAAGCGCCTGAACGACGGCTCGATATCCTCAGCCTACTGGATGCCGCTCGCGAAACGCTGCTGCAGATGTTTGATGAATTCGATTTGTTGATGCTGCCCGCCACCCCGCATACCGCGTTCCTGCATGGCATGCCGCCGCCGGTTGACATGGCTGATCTGACCGTGCCTGCGAATGTTGCCGGACTGCCGGCGGTAACCATCCCCTGGGGCGAAGCGCCAAATGGCCTGCCCGTCAGCCTGCAGATTCTCGCCGCCCCCGGCAGCGACACTCGCTTGCTCGCCGTTGCGGCGCTCATGGAACAATGGCAGCCCGGATGAAACAGGAGAACAAATCGCATGGCCAATCCACGAGTCCCCTATCAGCTATCCAATGAACGTGCGCCGATCGCACCGATGATGGTCGATGGCAGGTCTAGGCCGCTCATGGTGCACGTCGTGGTCAACGTCGAACATTGGCAATTCAGCGAGCCCATGCCGAGGAAAATCATTACGCCGCCGCACGGCATCGAAACCGAACCGGACGTGCCCAATTTCTCCTGGGCCGACTACGGCATGCGCTGCGGCCTGCCGCGCATAATGGAGGCGCTTGCATCGCGAAACATCACCGCCAGCACCAGCTTCAACGCCAGCGTCATCGACGCCTATCCGCGCGCGGCGGAAACCATCCGGGCGGCGGGATGGGAATTCATCGGCCACGGCATGCACCAGAAGTCGCTGGGTCGCGCCGCCGCGGATGAAAAAGCGCTGATCGAAGCATGCCTGGCGAAACTGCAGGCGTTCACCGGAACGAGGCCGCGCGGCTGGCTGTCGCCGGGACTGCGCGAAACGCACGACACGCCGGACATTCTCAGGCAATGCGGCATCGAGTACGTGTGCGACTGGGTCATCGACGATCTGCCCGACTGGATGAGGACAAAACACGGTCCCCTGATCGCCATGCCTTACAACCTGGAGATCAACGACAGCATCATCTACGCCGTCGAAAAACATTCCTCGCCCGAGATGTACCAGCGGCTTGCAGACACAGTGCTCACCTTCGACAGGGAAACAAAGCGCCAACCGCGCGTGCTGGCGCTGGGGCTGCATCCGCACCTGATCGGCGTGCCGCACCGGATCGGGTACCTGCACCGCATGCTCGACCTGCTGATGCAGCGCGAGGACACGGTGTTTGTGCAGGGCGGGCAGATCGCCGACTGGTTTGCCTCGGCCTCGCGCTAATGGATTTCAAGGACACTTCGCATATTTCAGGCAATCACCTGCGGGAGAAACAATGAAACGAACCATCGCACTCATGCCGGCGCGCACTTTCGCTCCTATTCTGCTTGCCACGCTCTCGAGCGTTGCGGCATTGCTTGCCGGGATTGCCGTACAAGCCCAGGACTACCCCAACCGCGCAATCAGAATCATCGTTCCAAGCGTCCCGGGTGGTGTTGTCGATTTTACATCACGAGTACTGGCGCCGAAGCTGTCCGAACTGTGGAGGCAACCGGTGGTCGTGGAAAACCGGGCCGGGGGCAACGGCATCATCGGCATGGAGTCGGCGAGCAAGGCGGCGCCGGACGGCTACACCCTGATGATGGGCATAGGCAGCGACTTTTCCATCACACCGCATTTCTACGCCAAGTTTCCGCTCGATCCGTTGACGGCCTTCGCGCCGATACTGCTCGTCAGCGACAACCCGCTGCTGTTCGCCGCCAACGCCGGCGCGCCATTCAGCAACACGCGTGAAATGATCGCCTACGCGAAATCGCAACCCGGCGGGCTGTCGTTTTCGTCCCCCGGCGCCGGCTCGCACAATCACCTTATCGGGGAGCGCTTCGCTCTGGAAACCGGAATCAAGATGGTGCACGTCCCCTACAAAGGCGGCGGTCCGGCGGGAGCGGCGATCATCACCGGCGAGGTCCTGGTTGGAATTCTGGCGGCGCCCTCGGCGGTACCGCACATCAAGTCGGGCCGCATCAAGGCCATCGCAGTGACCATGGCGCGCCGCATTCCCGTCGGCCCGGACTGGCCCACCCTGAGCGAATCGGGCATCCCGGGATTCGACGCCTCCAACTGGGTGGCGCTGACCGCACCCGCGGGCACACCGCGGGAGATCGTCGCGAGGATCAACGCCGACACCAATCAGGCGCTGAAAATGGCCGACGTGCGCGAGCGCATGTCGGCCTCGGGATCCGAAATCATCGGCTCTACGGCCGAGGCAGCGGGTAACAGAATGCGCGAGGATTCGGAACGTTATCGCAGGCTCGTCAAACAACTCAATCTGCGCTTTGACTAGGGCGAAGGAGCAATCATGGGCGGAACAAAAATGAAAAAAGAAATCGTCGATGTCGACAAAGGGCTTTCTGCCACACCGCTTTCTGCCGCGGTCAAGGCCGGCGGCTTTGTCTTCGTATCGGGCACCCCGCCGCGCGAGCCGGGCAGCCCCAAGATTCCGCTGGCCGACGTCCGGCGCCAGACGGAGCTGGTGCTAGAGGGGCTCAAACGGCGCCTGGAGGCCGCGGGATCCTCGCTGGAACAGGTCGTCAAGTGCACGGTCTACGTCACCAATGCCGGCTACTACGAGATCGTCAACGAAGTCTATGCGCGCTATTTCCCGGTCGATCCACCGGCACGCACCTTCGTCACCGTGGGCTCATGGCCGTGGGCTTTCGACGTCGAAATCGACTGCATTGCCATCGCATGAAGGCGCTGCCGGAGATCCTGCCGGCCTTGCGCCGGATGATGGACGAGTTCGGCCCCGTCTGGGGCACCAAGATAGGCGAGCACACGCGCCTGCAATCGGCTGCATTCAGCGAAATCCTGCGCGACGCGCCAAAACTCGGCACGGCAAGCAGGGAAATCCCTTACGGCGACGATGCGCGCCAGGTTCTGGACGTGTACATGCCCTGCGGCGCGACTCATGCGCCGGTGATCGTATTCGCTCACGGCGGCGCGTTCGTCGAAGGTAATAAGGACCGCACTGATGAAATCCATGCCAATGTCGGCTGGTACTTCACGCGCAACGCGGTCGCCTTCGTCAATATCGAATACCGCCTCGCGCCAACCCATCCCTACCCCGCGGCGGTGCGGGACGTCGGCGCGGCCGTCGCCTGGGTGCGCGCCAACATCGCGCGCATGGGCGGCGATCCGGAACGGATATTCGTAATGGGGCACTCTGCGGGCGGCGCGCATGCCGGATGCTATGCGTACAACCGCCGTTTCCACCCGCGCGACGGCTCCGGTTTGCGCGGGCTGATCGTGGTCTCCTCGCGCCTTCGCATCGACGTGCTGCCGGAGAATCCCAATGCCGCAAACGTGCGCGCCTGCTTCGGCATGGACGCGGCACTGATGGAAGAGGGGTCGGTGGTGAATCACGCCGGGCCCGACGTGGTGCCGACCATGATTGCCATCGCCCAATGGGAGAACCCCCTGCTCGACATCTACGGCATGGAACTCGCGCATCGCCTCGCTGCCGCCAAACGGCGGGCACCCCGCACAGTCTGGCTCGCGGGACACAATCACAGCTCGACCATCGCACACTTCAACACCGCCGACGATCGCCTAGGGCGGGAAATTCTGGATTTCATGCGCCTGGGGCATTGACCCGCCGAGAGCGCCGCGGCGGGAAACAGCTCATGCAATTCCCGCACGTTGCAGCAGGCGGCGACTCAAAGCGTTGTGCCGTTCAACCAGCGCGGTGACATCCACCCCGGCCAGTTGCCCCTTGTCGACCAGGACCCGGGCATTCTTCACCAGCAGCGACATCGACGCCATGCTATCCGGGCATCCACGCGCGCACGCCTTGAATGTAAGTCCCCGCAACCGCCCGATCGTCGCCGAGCATCATGAGCACGAACAGCTTTTCGTCGATGCTGCGCGCGCGCTCGCAGCATCGTTCCAGCAAGGGTGTCGCCGCAGGATCGAGAACGATGAAATCCTCTTCGCGACCGGGCTCGAAACTGCCTATCAGGTGCTCCAGGCCCAGCGACCTAGCGCCGCCGACGGTCGCCATGGCCGCCGCTGCTCCTGCCGCATGCGCGCGAAGAATAGGAAAATCAAGTGCGACACGAAGTCGCTTGTAGAAGTTGTTCCCACTATAAAGGAAAGGAGGGAACCGCCCGTGTCACCGGGCGAATCTAGGGATCTGAATAAAGAGCGATCCTGACAATGTAACGAAGCACCGCAAGGTGCGGGGTACCGAGTAAGACGGCATCCCGGTAAAGGCTCGCCATGGGTCAAGGAGAAGCATTTCAAAACCCGAGGCACCCGCACCTGGACATTTGCCGCCACAGAAAAACCAGAAGATGGGAAGCGACGAGAATTCATCTTGCTGCGCGAATCGGATACGCCGATACAACGGCATATCAAGATCAAAGCCGACGCCAATCCGCATGATCCAACATGGGCGCCGTATTTCGAGTCCCGCTGGGGCAAGAAAATGCTGCGCTCGTCCAAGGATCGAGGGAAACTTCACCGCGTCTGGCACCGCCAAGATGGCCTGTGTCCTACCTGTCAGGCGTCAATCACAAAGAGCACCCCTTGGGATGTTCGCCGTATTGTGAAGAAAACGCAGGGCGGGTCGGATGCGGCAAGCAATCTTCAGATGCACCATCTCAATTGCCGTAGGAATCAGATTCACTCCCATAACTCAGTGGTGTAACCGGGTGTCGAAAGATGCCTTTGCAGAGGCTTGAGCCGTGTGCGTCGAAAGAAGCATGCACGGTTCTTAGGGGGCCGGACGCGGGCAACCGCGTCCGGCTACCCGACTTATGCATGAACCGACTGTTGCCGCAATGAAAGTCGACGTGAAAGCCAACAACTTTCAGAATTTCTGACTTATTGATTTTTTAACTTTGTTCAAAAAGGCATTTATTCAAAAGGGGCAACCGACTTGAGGTTTGACTTATTAATTATCGGTAGCTACATTATTGTGTGCTCATCGAATATGACCCCGCCAAAGATGGACTGAACCTCGCTAAGCACGACCTGTCATTGGCGTTCGCGAGAAGATTGATTTGGGATGAGGCACTCGTCTGGAT
>CAMDFL010000142.1 GCA_945897475.1 Bordetella parapertussis | reverse complement strand
TCGCCTCGACCGGGTTTCCTTGACACTTTCAGTAGCGCCGCCATCGCCTCAGCCATCATCGCGACGCAACAACAGGCCTTTCAAATAGTGGCCCTCGGGAAATTCCAGCAAGCTTGGGTGATCGGGCGCCGCGTGATACCAGTCCAGGATAGTTGCGCTGACCCCTGCGTCTGCTGCCGCGCCCGCAACAATTTTGTGAAACAAATCCTCCGATACACCACTTGAACAGGAAAAAGTCGCGAGCAATCCACCCGGACGCAACAATCGCATCGCGCCCATATTGATATCCTTGTAGCCACGAGCCGCCGCCTGCGCGTGCTTGGATGTGGGCGCAAATTTTGGAGGATCGAGCACGATCAGATCAAAACTACGCCCGCGATCGCGAAGTTCCCGCAATGCCTGGAACACATCTGCCTGTTGCCATTCGAGCCTGGAGGGATCCATGCCGTTCTGCGCTGCGTTTTCCCTGGCGATCGAAATCGCCGTTGCGGAACTGTCTATTGAGGTGACGCTGGTTGCGCCACCTGCCAAACTGGCCAGCGAGAATCCTCCCGTGAAACAAAAGCAATTCAATACCTCCAGACCACGGGCACGCGCGCGCAGCTTCGCGCGACTGTCGCGTTGATCGAGATAAAAGCCGGTTTTCTGACCGCCGATCACGTCGACTAGGTAACGAAGCCCATGCTCGTGAATTTCGATCATTTCCGTCGGGGCATCACCGTACAACACACCGACGCGCTCGGGCAATCCTTCCAACGCGCGACTGTCAGCGTCGGAGCGCTCATAGATGCGCTTGCATTGGGTCGCTTCGGCGATGATCGCGACGATGGCATCGCGGCGGCGGTCCGCGCCGGCGCTCGCGAGTTGCAACACCACGGTATCCGCATAGCGATCGATAATTATCCCCGGCAATCCATCCGATTCCGCATGCGCCAAGCGAATCGCGTTGGTGGCAGCTGCGCTAACAGTGGTCGCGCGGCGTTCAATCGCTCGAATCAGCCGGGCGCGCAACCAGGTGTCATCGGGATACTCATCAGGATTGAAACTCCACACCCGAGCTCGAATTTGGGAGTTTGGGTTGTATGCTGCCCACGCCAGGAATCGTCCGTCAGAGGCCAATAGCATCACCGTATCGCCCGCGCCCGCCTCACCGCTCTGCGCGGCCACTGCCCCTGAAAAGACCCAGGGATGGCGCCTCTCAAGCGAATGTTCCCGCTCTGGCTTGAGCGTGATACTGGCCGTGGCGCCGCTCTGCATGGGCAGAGCATTGCTGCCCGCTTGACGCCGACGCGCTGGCCCACCACGGCCCGGCTTGTCTCGCGCTGAAAAACTCATATCCACCCCGCCAGGCCGGCGAGCGCGCCGATGCCTATAAACCAGAGCGGATGCATTTTGGTCAGGAGCGAGGCGAGCACCGTAATACCGATGAAAACATAGGCCGCATCACTGCTGCCAGCGCCTATTGTCACCAGATAGCCGCTGGCGAGCGTCAAACCTATGGCGATCGGCGCGAGGGCGGCGGTCAGCGCACGACTCCAACGCCGCTCGCGATGGCGCTGCCAAAATCGCGACAAGGAAAAAACAAATAGCGAGGAGGGACCGCACATGCCGATAAATGCCGCCAAGGCGCCTGGAAACTGCGCGATCTTCCAACCGATCAGGCTCACCACCAACATGTTGGGCCCCGGCGCCGCCTGCGACAAACCGACCATCTCGGCGAACTGCGCGTTGTTCGCCCAAGCGTGGTTCTCCACGATGCGACGATGCAAGTCGGGATAAATACTGGTCGCGCCTCCGACCGCGAATAAAGACATCTGCGACAACTCCCAAGCCAGGAGCATTGCCAATTCCCAGTTCACACCAAGTTCCAATTCATTTCGTGCGGCTCCAGCAATACCACCAACTCAGGGGCGTCAACAGCAACAACACCAGCGCCAAAGGCCATTTGACGATGGCACTCAATATAAATGCGGCTACCGCGAAAATCGCCAGAGGCGAGCGCAGTCTGGGGCTGACGACGAACTTCAATCCGGCCGCGACCACCAGCCCCGCTCCTGCTGCGGCCACCCCGCGCAACAAACCGTCTACGCCTTGCATATGACCAAAATGGGTGTAGAGAACACCCAGGGCTACCATGATGAAAAAGGGTGCGAGCGTCAATCCGAAAAATGCCGCCAGCGCGCCCGTAGTACCTGCACATCGCAGGCCAAATCCAATCGACATATTAATGATGTTGCCGCCTGGCAGCGCCTGAGCAAGACCCCATGCATCGAGAAATTCCTCATCGGTAAGCCATTGATTCTCTTCGACAATTACACGACGCGCCCAGGGCAACACGCCGCCAAAGCCTTGAATTCCTATCTTGAAAAACGCGAAGAATAAATCGCTGGGGCCAATCGAGATCATATTTAAAAACTCATTGGTAAATAGTTATTTCACAGGGCTGACTTTTTTAGCCCTGGGATGCGCAGCATCGTAGACCTTGGCCAAGTGCTGAAAATCCAGGCTGGTGTAGACCTGAGTCGTTGAAATACTGGCATGACCGAGCATCTCCTGCACCGCACGTAAATCTTGACTCGACTGCAACAGATGCGAGGCAAACGAATGCCTCAGGACATGAGGATGAACACGAACCTTCAAACCGTGCAATTTAGCCCAGCGGTCGAGCCGCACCTGGACCAAGCGTGCAGAAATACGATCGCCGCGCACCCCGACAAAAAGCGCCGCCTGATCAAGCTTGGTAAGCGCGGCGCGCGAATTCAGCCATTTATCCATCGCGCCGCGAGCCGCCTTGCCCACCGGCACCGTACGAGTCTTGGCGCCCTTGCCGGTTACCGTCACTTCGCCTTGTTGGTTTATTTGCACCGCGTGCGACAGATCGAGGCTGACCAGTTCGGCCAGGCGCAGTCCCGAGGAATACAACAATTCGAACATGGCCTTGTCGCGGGTTTCGGCGCCGTCCACGGGTTGCGCGTCCAATAACTGTGCGGCCAAATCAGGGGACAGTGCCTTGGGCAAATGTTTGGGCGATTTGGGCGCGCGGATACCCGCGCAGGGATTGCTCTCATAGCCGCGATAGCGCACCAGCCAGTGATACAGACCACGCCACGCCGACAACATTTGCGCCAGGGATCGCCCGGACAAACCTCGCGAATGCGCCTGCGCCACAGAGCGGCGCATCGCGGCATTGGGAATTTTTTCCAAAGACAGGGCGGGATTGAGCTCAAGCAGCGCATCAATCGAATGTCGGTATATGCGCAAGGTATTCGCCGCCAGTCGACGCTCGTAGGCAAGATGATCGAGGTATTGCTCCACCAGCGCGCGCCGTGGATCGTCATCGGGCGCCGGCACGACGGCCATGACTAAGGTGTGCCTTAAGCGAACCGCGACAACCCGGCGCCAGCGAGATCGCCGAGGCGTTTGAGATAGAGCGTGCCCATCCCAGCATAAAACCGTGCTGCCTCTCCGCTGCCGAGCACCAGCATGCCCACGCATGCTCCTTCGCCAGCGGCCATCGCAGTCTCACGCAGCGGAATATGCGCCACCGAACTCACCTGCCCGGTGGCATCGCCGAACCAACTCGCGGCTTCGGCAAGATTGTTTGCGCCGCAGTAAGGATCCGCGAGCGACGCCGCGTAGGCTTTCAATTCGTCAGTAACCTCTGCGAACTCCTCGCGACCCGCGTCAAATTCGCGCGGTGCCAGGCCCCACAGCCGCAACGCGACGTGGGCAATCGCGAATTCGTCTTTCAATTGGGACTGGAGAGCGCGCAATAGCGCGTCGCGTGTCGATCCCGCAAGCAGTGCGCCGGACAAGCGATGCATTTTTTCGCTGGTGGCGTCGTTCTCCTCGCCAAACTGCAATAACTCAGCGAGTTTTGCTTCCAGTGCGCGATTTTTTTCCCTCAGACCAAGCATTTGGCGATCCACCAAAGGAATCGCATGCCCGCCATGCGGATGCGGGATTTCAATCTTAGCCAATAGCTCGGCGTTTTCCTCGAAAAAAGATGGGTTGTCCTGCAAATATTGAGCGACTTCTTTGTGGTTCATCGTTTTAAGTCTTTCTGTTCTGTTTTTGTTCTGGCGCACATCGGTTTGCTCTGGCGCACGTCGGCAACATCCAATGGCCACACTTATTTAAGCCGCTCAAGGTCCAACTCCCCTTCGAACACGGTCACCGCAGGACCCGTCATCCATACATCGCAGTGTAGGACATTCTCAGAGTCGTTTAGTGGCTTCTCAGAGCCCCCCAGGCTATTCCCGATGCCATCACGGTTATTTTCTAAGCCATCACGGTTATTTTCAAATCCGTCCCAGCGAATGGTCAATTCACCGCCTCGCGCGCTCACCCTCACCGGCGAGTCGAGTAGCCCGCGACGAATGCCGACCACCACCGCAGCGCAAGCGCCAGTGCCACAAGCCAGCGTTTCGCCGGCGCCGCGCTCCCAGACGCGCAATTTTATATTGTGCCGATCGACAATCTGCATGTACCCCGCGTTGACCCGGCTCGGAAACGAGGTGTGATTTTCAATCAGTGGTCCTTGTGTGGCCACCGGCGCCGCACCGACATCGGGCACCACCTGCACAGCGTGCGGATTGCCCATGGACACGGCGGTAATTGGCACCAACACCCCCGCGACCTCGATTGCCTCGACCAGGGCGCGCGAGATTGAACGAAATGGGATCGTCTCCGGATCGAAAACGGGAGGCCCCATGTTTGCGCTTACCCCACCGTCATCCTCAAGCCGAAGATCAATTAGCCCCGCCAGCGTTTCCACTCGAATTTCGCGCTTATCGGTAAGCCCCTGCTCACGCACGAATCGCACGAAGCAACGCGCGCCATTGCCGCATTGCTCCACTTCACCGCCGTCGGCATTGAATATCCGATATCGAAAATCGGCGCCCTCGATCCGTGCCGATTCGACGATCAGCAATTGATCGCAGCCCACACCCGTTTGCCGGCGCGCGATCCAGCGGATCTGATCGACTCCAAGATCGACGCGCTGGCGTACGCCATCCAACACCACGAAATCGTTTCCCGCGCCGTGCATTTTCGAGAACCTGAGTTTCATGGGCGACGGCTCGACAAAAGCGCGCATGAGAAGCGCTTGCGCATCAAACGCACAGCCGCGTGTAATCGCGAAGCACGCAACGGTCCATGATGACCAGCATGCCCGCAGCCCGAGCACGCGCGGCGGCTTCAATGTTGACTACGCCGTCCTGCAGCCAGATGGTTTTCAGCCCCAGGCGAAGGCATTCATCGAAAACTGGTGTTGTGTTTTCGCTGGCGCGAAACACATCAACGATATCGATACGTTCAGGCACGGACGCCAGATCGGGATAGGCCATTTCGCCGAGACCTTCGCTGATGCCGGGCCGCACCGGAATAATGCGATATCCCATGCGCTGCATCTGCCGCGCCACGTTATGGCTCGCCCGGTGCGGCTTCGGTGAGAAGCCGACCACGGCGATATTTTTTGAGCGCTTCAACAAATCGCGAATGTCGCTCTCGCTGGGGTTTCCGTGATCAATGGTTTCGTGCTCCATGGCGTGATTTTAATGCTTCCCTGTGCGATATTTTTTGCCATAAAACGGGGCATCCCCCGGCGGGCGGGTCTTGAAACGCTTATGCGCCCAGTTGTACTGCTCGGGACACTCGCGCACCCGCTCCTCGATAAACGCGTTCATTCGGCGCGCGTCCACGGCATCATCACCGGAGGGAAAATTTTCCCAAGATGGATAAATGCAGAGCAAGTACCCCCGTCCCCCCGGCAGCATCCGCGTGATGCAGGGCAGGACCCGCGCCCCCCCGAGCTTCGCTAAGCGCGACAGTCCAGTAATGGTTGCTGCCGGCACACCGAAAAACGGCGTGAAAATGGCGTCACGCAGGCCATAATCCTGGTCCGGCAGGTAGTAAAGAGGCGCCCCCTCGCGTAATGCCGCCAGCGCGGCGCGAACACCTTGCTGGCGCGAGAACATGCGCTGCCGTCCAAAGCGCATGCGGCCAGCCAGTAACATCGCGCTCATCGGCGCGCTTTTCTGATTCGAATAAATGGCGGCGAGATCGAAATCGCAGGTAAGCCGCGTGAATCCGGCGTCAAGCGCCAGAAAATGCGGGGCAAACAGGATGACCGCCTGGCCGTGGAGGCTGCGCAGATGCTCCGCGCCGACAACTTCGAACATCTTCGTGAGTCGTTCTCTGGGGGCCCACCACAACAAGCCTCGTTCGAGGATCGCTCGCCCGATCATATGGAAATGATTCCTAGCCAGGCGTTCGCGCTCAGCCGCGGACATCGCCGGCATGCACAGCGAGAGATTGATGTCGCAGACCATGCGACGCTCGCGACCGACCAGGCGCAAGAACGATCCCAACAGCGCGCCGAGGCGTGCGAGCACGGCAAGCGGCAGATGATGCGCTAGCCACATAGCCGCGATCGCGACACGCGCAATCACGGCGCGCACTGCAATTGAACGTCGCGCAATGGTGAATGCCTGGGCGCTGCCTGATTGATCGTCGTGTTCATGCCGGCGCGTTGACAGCCGGACCTGTGGTGGGCGCGGCCACGCCCGCCGGCGCCTTGTAGCGGTTGTAGGCCCACAAATACTGCGCAGGACATTCACGAATCATTTTTTCGATAGAGCGATTCATGCACCGTTCCGGTGTTTCACCCGGCAACTGGGCAGGCAGGGCTTCCACGTGAATTCGATAGCCCTTGCCACCAGACAATCGTTCCGCAAACGCAACCAGCACCGGCGCGTGCCGCGAACGCGCCATGCGTGTAGCCAGTGTCATGGTGTAGGCCGCGCGTCCGAAAAATTCCGTCCACTCGCCCTCGCCGCCACCGGGCACCTGATCAGGAAGAATGCCTATGGCCTCGCCACGTTGCAGCGCCCGATATAAGGTGCGCACCCCGGCGATATCGGCAGGCGCGCTTTTCATGGTCGACCGGTCGCGCCCCTGCCGCATAAGCGCATCGAGCGAACTAGATTTCGACGGACTGTACAGAACCGTTAGCGGGTAACGCAGGCTGAAATACTGAGCCGACACTTCCCAACACCCCAGATGCGGTGTCAACAGGATCAGGCCGTGCCCCTTGGCCATCGCGCTCTCGATCAGTTCCCAGCCCACGATTTCGCGCACCAGTGAGGCAGAACGCTGGTGGGACAACAGCCAGATTGCCGGCAACTCCAAGGTCGCCTTCCCGGTCTCTCCAACTGCTTTGCGGCGTAACGCCGCATCGGTGTAATTGGCTTGCGCCATATTTCCCGCGTGATAGCGACGAAACCTCGGCGAAAGCCCATAAACAATCCATCCCGACACAATCCCAATCAGGTGCAACAGGGGCAGCGGCAGGTGTGCCATCAACCTAAGAATACCCATCAATGCCTTGGGAGACGATTGGGTTGGGTCGGGCTGGGGTGCGTGCTAAAATTCTGGACCTTTGCGGTGGATATCACCCGGGGGATATCGCCCTTTCGGGTATTTTTCTTGTTCCTACACCAGCCGGGAAAACAAACCATGAGCAGCTTTCAATTTACTTCCGAATCGGTTTCCGAAGGGCATCCAGACAAGGTTGCCGACCAGATTTCGGACGCAATACTTGACGCAATTTTAGCCCAGGACAAAGGCTCCCGCGTCGCCGCGGAAACGCTAGTTAAGGACAACCTGGTGGTGCTCGCCGGAGAAATCACCACCGGCGCGCGCGTCAACTTCGACGAAATCGCGCGCAAGACCATCCGCCGCATCGGTTACACCGATCCCGCCATCGGTTTCGACACCTCCACTTGCACGGTAATCGTGGCCTACGGCGAGCAGTCGCAGGACATCGCCCAAGGTGTCGACGAAGGCAAGGGCATCGACCTTGACCAGGGCGCCGGCGATCAGGGCCTGATGTTCGGTTATGCCTGCGACGAAACACCGCAATACATGCCGCTGGCGATTCATCTCTCGCACCGCCTGGTCGAACGCCAGTCTGAACTGCGCCGCGATGGCCGCCTGCCGTGGCTGCGTCCCGATGCGAAATCACAGGTGACATTGCGCTACACCGATGGCAAACCTGATGCCATCGAAACCGTGGTGCTCTCCACCCAGCACCAGCCCGGCGTGACCCACAAGCAGATTGAAGAAGCCATCATCGAACAGGTGATCAAGCCCGTTCTGCCGAAAAACCTGGTCAAAGGCCAGATCAAGTATCTGGTGAACCCCACCGGCAGTTTCGAGATCGGCGGACCGAAAGGCGATTGCGGCTTGACCGGCCGCAAAATCATTGTCGACACCTACGGCGGTTCGGCACCTCACGGCGGCGGCGCATTCTCCGGCAAGGATCCCTCCAAGGTGGACCGTTCTGCCGCCTATGCCGCGCGCTACGTCGCCAAGAACGTCGTTGCTGCGGGCATCGCAACCAGGTGTCAGGTGCAGGTTTCCTACGCCATTGGCGTGGCCCAGCCCACCTCAGTCATGATCACCACCTTCGGCACCGGCAAAATTTCCGATGAGAAGATTTCCGAATTGGTGCAAAAGCATTTTGATCTGCGCCCCAAGGGCATCATCCTGATGTTGAATCTGTTGCGCCCTATCTATGAGAAGACCGCCGCCTACGGCCACTTCGGTCGCGACGAGCCGGAGTTCACCTGGGAAAATACCGACAAAGCCGCGGCACTTGCTGCGGATGCCGGGGTAAAAATGGCCACCACGGCGACCGCCTGATTTAGATTGCGCCCCTCAAAAAGCCGGATCAGTTCCGGCTTTTTTTGCGGGCCAAGTCAGCTATGTCCATTTGATCCCGACCCCAGCGAGGTGATGCAATGACTGACACAAAATCCGTCCGTGAAAAGCTCGCGCTTGCCTGTAAGCTGCTCTATATGGAAGGCTTGATCGACCACGGCGGACTGGTCGGCGCGCGCGTCCCAGGCAGCGGCAATATGGCGCTCAACCCACGCGAGATGCGCGGCACGCCAGGCCGGCATCCCGGGCTCATGGAGGCCGATGACATGGTGGTAGTGGACGCTGCCGGACGCCGCATTGAAGGCAGCAACAATCCACCCAGCGAAACGCCGATATTCACCGGCGTATTTGGTGCAAGAGCCGAGGTGATGGCGGTATTTCACCTGCACCTGCAATATGCCACCTTGTTCAGTATTGTCGGCAAGCCGCTACAGGCAGTCGGTGTTACTGGCGCGCCGTTTGGCGAGACTGTCCCGGTACACGCAGACCCGACGCTCATTCAACGCCCGGAGCAGGGTGAGCAAGTCGCGGCCACTCTTGGCGAGCGACCCGCGGTCATATTGCGCGGGCACGGCGCTGTGATTGTCGGCGCCAGCATCGAGGAGGCTTTCGTCAGATCCGTGATGTTCGAAGACAATGCGCTGCGCCAGTTCCGCGCCTGCCAGATCGGCACGCCCCAATCTTTGCAAGGCGCGGAACTCGCCGAAGCCCAGAGTCAAATCTCGCACCCGAAAGTCACCGCCAAGATGTGGCACTTTTACCTCATGAAGGCCAAGGCAGAAGGGATCATTCAGTGAAAAGCCATTCCATTTTTAAAATAAGTTTGGCCTTGGTGATCGGTCTTTTCTCGCTCTCTATTTTCTCATCGGCAAGGGCTCAATCCTGGCCGACACGCTCAATTAAAATACTCGTATCCATCCCACCCGGCGGCGCGCCGGATATTCTCGCGCGCATTCTCGGCGACAAACTCACGCAGTCGCTGGGTCAGCCTGTCGTGGCCGAAAACCGGCCCGGCTCCAACGGAAATATCGCGGGTGAGATCGTCGCGCGCGCGCCGCCCGACGGCTACACGCTGCTCTTGTGCGCCGACAGCCAGATTGTCATCAATCCCCACGTCTACGCAAAAATGTCTTTCGACACATTGAACGATCTCACCCATATATCAACGCTGGCCTCGAACGAATTCTTTCTGGCCGCGAATAACGATCAGCCATTCAAAAATTTTCAAGAGTTCATTGATTACGCCAAGAAGGCTAATCCGCCCCTCAACTACGGTTCGGGTGGCAACGGGAGCCAGCATCAACTGACCATGGAGATGTTGAAAACCCGCGCCGGCATCAACCTCAGCCACGTGCCCTACAAGGGCGCGACCCCGGCAATTGCCGCGGCGCTGTCGGGCGAAGTACCGGTACTGTTCTCCGGATCGAATGCGGGGCCGCAGGTTCGCGCGGGCAAGCTGCGTGGGCTGGCTACAGCAGGAAAGAAACGCATTCCTGCTTTTCCCGAGGTTCCAACGATTGCCGAGTTCTATCCGGGATTTACCAATAGCATCTGGCTGGGAATGTGCGGCCCGCGCGGATTGCCGCAGCCGGTACTGCAACGCTTGCGAAGCGATATCAACACGGCACTGAGCTCGGCCGACGTTCGAGAAAAGTTCAGCCGCTCCGGGGCGCTTGAGCCATTGATTCTGACACCTGAGGAATTCAGCGCCATGATCCGCGCCGATTACGAAAAGTACGGCAAGGTCGTCCGCGACGCCGGGGTTAAAGTCGATTGAGCTTGGCGTTGCCTCGCCGATACCCCGGCGAGACGTGCTGGTCCGTAGCGAAAACACAGGCATGAAAAGAAGCATCAACATGAAAAACACTCAATTGCGTTTAATGATGGTCACGATCAGCCTCACATTGCCCTTCGGCGCTGCAGCGCAAAGCTGGCCGGTCAAACCGGTGCGCATTGTCTCGACCTTCACCTCAGGAAGCCCAGCAGACGCACTGATGCGGCTGGTCGCCCAAAAGCTCGCAGAACCCTTGGGCCAGGCTGTCGTGGTCGAGGTGCAGGCGGGCGCCGGTGGGCTGGTTGGCGCGCAAACGGTGGCACGCGCCGCGCCCGACGGTCACACCTTGCTGTATTCCATTTCCACCACCCTGGTTACTACGCCGCACCTGGTCAAAAACCGCACGGTCGAAATGAAGGACTTCGCACCCGTCATCATCATGGCCCGCGCATATACCTGCATGTTGGCTGCGACTTCGTTTGCACCCAACAGCGTGCGCGAATTGATCGCCCACGCGAAGGCCAACCCCGGCAAAGTCGCCTACGCCTCGAACGGCATCGGCGGCACCTATCATCTCGAGATGGAAATGATGAAACAAAAGCAGGGCGTGGATATCACCCATGTCCCGTACAAGGGCGGCACCGACGGGCTGCTGGCCGCGGCCTCGGGCACCATCCCGATTGCCTTCGCGCCCTGCTCCTCAGTCGCGCCGCAGGTGCGCGCCGGCAAGGTCAAGTTTCTGGCGGTGCTGGAGCACAAGCGTGCATCCGACTATCCCGACATCGCCGCAATGGGCGAACAGCTCCCCGACTACGAAAAGATCTCCGGCGGCGTGGACATCTGGGCGCCCGTCGGCGTTCCCGCGCCGATCGTGCGGCGCCTCCACACG
The DNA here is from genome assembly GCA_945897475.1 of Bordetella parapertussis. GTDB lineage: Bacteria > Pseudomonadota > Gammaproteobacteria > Burkholderiales > SG8-39 > 2-02-FULL-62-17. The sequence continues at coordinate 22 of CAMDFL010000142.1, read as the reverse complement.
GAGATCGACCGTGTATTGGGCC
>CAMDFL010000141.1 GCA_945897475.1 Bordetella parapertussis | reverse complement strand
TTGTACCCTTTGAACATATTGAGCCTTTTACCGCAGCCTTGATCGCTGATACCGAGGCACGCGTGAGCGCCTTGCCCGCGCGCAAAATAATTCCACTTCATGTCCCGCGCGAGGCGCGATTTCTTGCGCTACCGGTGCTCGCTGTTCTGGCGCTTGCGCTGTTGCCTGCGATTCCTGGCGCTGAAAACTGGTTGCCAGACGCGCTGACTGGCAAAACCCCACGTGACCCAAACGCGAGTGCTACGCGCGAAGAACGCGCCCGCCTTTTTGGCTGGGGTTTGAAGCAAAAAGACGCCTTCGCCAAGCAGGATGCCGTGCTACGCGCCACCGCGGAAAAACAGGCCAGCGCGGAAGATAATTCGGCGTTCAAGGACAAATCGACTAATAAGCCGAAGTCCGATTTCGCAAGTTTTGTTCAAAAAGGCGATGACAGACTGAAATTGTTGGAACGCAGCGACAGGCTTCCCGATTTGCAATCAGATTTTGCGAGTTCAAAATACCGCATGATGATGCAGAAAACCCAGGAACTGTCCTCTGGCAAAGGCGGCCAGATTTCTAAAGCCCGCTTAGAGCAGGTGCTTCGCGAAATGCAACGCATGGGAAAAAAAGGCGGTGATTGGAGCGACGACGTCAGCGACGGACTGCAAGCGCTAGAGGAGGGGCAAACCGAGGAAGCCATGAATTCGATGCAGACGGCCTTGTCCAAGCTGCGCACCCAGGAAGATCGCGAACGCAACAGCCGACGTATCGCCGGTTCGCGCGAAAAAAATCAGGATGAAGCCGATGAAGGCCGCGGCGGCACTCGCGGATTTCCGGCCAACGATATGGATCGCATGGGTTACGCCTCCGGGGCGCAAAAGAGCACCCCATCCAGCGGCAAAGCCAGCGCCAGGCTGCGCTCCACCCCTTACGACGCCGGGGTCGAGGGTCAGCGCCGTGGTCGAATGCCCGCGGTTGAAACCGGCCAAACCACCCGGCCACAGAGCGTCGCCATGCAATTACAGGTGATGGGCGACATGATTCAATATCGGCGCGCCATGGAAGATGCGATTACGCGTGAGCAAGTGCCGCGCGACTATCACGATCAAATCCGCGACTACTTCAAATCGCTGCAGCAGTAAAAATAATGGCTTATTAAAATCAAAGGCAGCGATGGCAGCCAAGCGGGAAACACTGCTCGACAACGATTTTCTGGCGCAATTGGAACGCTTGTCGCTCAAGGCACGTCGTCCGGTGCAAGGCTGGGGAGCAGGTCAACGACGCAGTCGCCGCACCGGCCATAGCGTTGAATTCGCCGATTACCGTGCTTATGGCAGCGGTGATGACATGCGCTACGTCGATTGGAATATCTACGGCCGCACCGATCGAATGCATTTAAAGCTGTTTGTTGATGATGAAGATCTCTGCCTGCATCTGTTGATCGATGCGTCCGCCTCCATGAATTGTGGCTTACCCTTGAAAATCAAATGGGCGGCACGCCTGGCGGGGGCACTCGGCTTCGTGGGACTCGCCAACCATGAGCGTGTCGGCGTGGGAATCTTGCGCGGGGAGTTCGGTCAAACCCTGCCCCCTGCGCGTGGACGCAACCAGATACCAGCGATGTTTGAATTGCTTTCCTCTCTGACTGGTTCCGGCATGACCAGCCTTAACCAATCCCTGAGCGCCTACGCCCAGCATTGCAAGGGCGTCGGGCTCGCGGTATTGGTTTCCGATTTGCTGGACCCCAAGGGCTACGAGGAGGGATTGCGTGCTCTGTTGGAACATGGATTTGAAGTTCATGTCATTCATGTATTGAGCCAAGAGGAACTACGGCCTTCGCTCGAAGGCGATCTGCGCCTGGTGGATCAGGAAACCGGTGAGAACCTTAGCCTGCGTCTGGATACGGGAACCCGTCGCGTTTATGGCGAACGCCTGCAACAATTCATTGCACAGGCCGAACGTTTCTGCGCTGATAACGCAATTGACTATTCGCGCGCCAGCAGCGCCGATGCGGTGGAAAAACTGGTTTTGGGTCCGCTGCGGGGGAAATTGCTGTCATGAGTCTGCTCGCACCGGCCGCGTTGTGGCTACTGGCGCTGTCAGTACCGCTGATAGTTTTGTATTTCATTCGCGTGCGGCGCCGTGAACAAAAGGTGTCCAGCCTGCTTCTGTGGCAGGCAGCGCCGAAGTTTCAGGGTTCATCGTCTTTTTTCCAGCGCATGCAGCGCGACCCCCTGCTGCTGTTGCAACTTTCAGCTTTGCTACTGTTGGCATTTGCCTTGGCCCGCCCGTCCGTGACGGTGATGGGCGAGAGCCAACGCAAGTTGGTGCTGGTTTTGGATACTTCCGCATCGATGAAGGCGCGCGATGTTTTGCCATCTCGGTTCGATGCGGCCAAAGCGCGCGCGACCACGCTCATCGAGGAATCGATTGCAGGCACCCAGGTGATGGTGATCGAAGCTGGAATTCAGCCGCGCGTCCTCACCCCGATGAGCACCGATCGCGAGCGCGCATTGAAAGCTATCGATGCCTCCCGTGCGCGCGACTTGCCCAATCGGGTCAACGATGCGCTACGTACGGCGCTTGCGTTGATTGGAGAGGATACACGCGCTGAAATTCATGTATTTACCGATGGCGCATTTGCCGAGCCGCCCCGGGAATCCGACAAGCGTGTCCACTGGGTGGGGGTCGGGCGCAGCGACGATAACGTGGGCATTACCCATTTGGCGGTGAGAAAAACCTATCAAGGCGCGGGGGGCTATGAGGCGCTGCTCTCCGTGGCCAATTATTCCTCCCAGCCGCGCAGTCTGGCCTTCTCGGTCAAGGTTGAGGACCGCACGATTGCGGAGCGAGAGTTGAAACTCGGGCCCCATCTGCACCGCACACTGATTCTGCCGTTTCGTAACAACGGCGCGGCGCGTATCACGGCGCGCTTGCGCATTGTCGATGACCTCGAAGCCGATAACGTCGCCTACGCCATCCTGCCCCCCCCTAACAAGATGCTGGTGAGCTTGGTAAGCGAAGGCAATCTGTTTCTGGAAAAGGTATTGCGTGCCGATCCGGAGATCTCGCTGGAGGTAAAGCGTCCGGGACAATATTCGGGCGGCATGGGCAATGCGGATGTGGTGATCCTCGATTCGGTCACGCCGGATAAAGTTGGCCCCGGACGCTTCATCTTCGTCAATACGGTTCCACCCGATGTTCCCATTGATATTCTGGGAACAATCGAGAAACCGCAAATCAGCGATTGGGATCGCTCGCACCCGATCATGCGTCACGTTGATTTCTCCAAAGTTGCCATTGAATCCGCGCTTCGCATCAGACCGCTGGCCCCTGGCAGGCCCTTAGTTGAGGCCGTGCGTGGCGGCCCACTGGTCTACTCCATTGAGGAACCCGCGCGCAAGGCGATACTCATCGGATTCGATCTGTTCCGAGCGGACCTGCCATTGCGCGTGGCATTCCCACTGCTCATCGGAAACGGCGTGCGCTGGCTGCATCAAGGCGGGGTCGATCAACAAATGGGGCAAATCGCCGTGGGTCAAGCGCTGTTGGCGCCGGTACCCGTTGGAGTTGAGAGCGTCACCATCACCACACCGTCCGGGCGCTCTGTAACGCAGCGGGTCGCCAATGGCTCGGTAAGCTTTACCGATACCGACGAAGTCGGCATCTATACGCTGGCCGCAGGCAAGGCGCAGATGCTGATCGCTGCCAATCTCATGGATAGCCAAGAGTCCGATATCTCGCCGCGTCGCTTGCCTGGCAGCACAGCGTCGATGCTATCCAATCTGGCCCCGGTGCAGCAGGAGTATTGGCAGCTTCTGGTCGCACTTGCGCTCCTGGTGCTTGCCATTGAAGCCCTTCTTTACTGGCGTCGACAAAGCGGTGGAGAGCTGCGATTCCCAGGGGATTTGCGCGACCGCGCGACACTCGGACTTCGCGCCGCGATGATGGCAATGCTGTGCACGGTCTACCTGGGCCCAAGCTTCCCGCAATGGGTCGATCGGATGAACGTTATTTTTCTACTTGATCATTCCGATAGCGTCAACCCTGGCGCACGGGCGAGATCGCTGCAATTTGTGCAGGAGGCGGTTCGCGCCGGCAACGCGGAGGATCAACACGGTATTGTTGTATTTGGCGCCGATGCCGCTGTGGAAAAACCGCTTGGCGTCTACCCCAATGTCGAGTCGCCGCAGAAATCCGTTGATAGCCGTGGCACCAATATCTTTCATGCCCTGCAACTGGGACTGGCGATGTTGCCCACGATGCAGTCCAATAGAATCGTATTGGTCAGCGATGGCAGGCAGACCTCGGGCAACGCGCAGGAAGCTGCTCTGGCTGCCAGCAGTGCGGGCGCCGATATTCATTACATTGCCGCACCCTTGACGCTCTCCCAGGAAGTCGTGGCGGAGGCCTTGCTTGTGCCCAGGGAAGTGAAATTCGGCGAACCGTTTTACGCAAAGCTGGTGGCCTGGAGTTACAAGGCAAGCCCGGCTCGGGTGTCGCTATTTCGCAATGGCCAATTTGTCGGTTCGCAGCAGGTGCGCCTCACCCCGGGCAAGAATGTTTTCAGTTACCGCCAATCGCTGGATCGTGATGGCATCCATGTCTATCAAGCCGCGATAGACGTGGCGGGGGACACCATCGAGGAAAACAATCGCGCCGTAGGCACGGTGCTGGTGCGCGGACGACCGCAGGTGCTGATCGCTGATCGGGATAGAAACCACGCCCAGTCCCTGGCTTCGGCGCTGCGCGCGCAGCAGCTGGAGGTAACGCTGGTCGATCCATCGAGAATACCGAGTGATATTGCCGCACTCAAAAAATACGATGGAATTATTTTGTCCAACGTTTCTGCGATAAATCTTAGTCGTGGGCAAATGGTCAATATTCGGGATTATGTGCGCGACCATGGAGGCGGCCTGATCATGGTGGGAGGCGATCAGAGCTTCGGCCTGGGTGGCTATTACCAGACGCCGATCGAGGAGGCATTGCCGGTCACCATGGAGGTCAAACAGCGCGTTGATGTTCCGAATCTATCGATAGTTTTGTCGATCGATCGCTCGGATTCAATGACCACGCTTGTCAGCGGCAAGGTGACTTATCTGGATCTGGCCAAAGAAGCGGCGCATCTTGTTATTGATTTGATCGATGAGAACAGTGAAGTGGGCATCATGAGCTGGGATCATGAGTGGAAGTGGGAAATGACGCTGCGTCAGGCCAAGAACAAAGCGCAGCTTCACAATGCCATCGCATCGATTGTCTCAGGAGGTGGCACTGAAGGATTTCCCGCTTTGCGTGAAGCACACGTGGCGCTTGCAGGCAGGCCGGCACTATTGAAGCACGTTATATTTCTGACCGATGGTCAGATGCGCCGCGACCAGTTCCAGGATCTGGTCGAGCGCATGGCCCGCGATCAGATCACTGTTTCCTCAGTCGCCGTGGGCAAGTATTCCGATGAGCGTCTGCTGCTCAATATTTCCCAGTGGGGCAAGGGACGTTTCTACCGTACCGAGGATTCTCAGTCCCTGCCGCGCATCTTCGCGGTTGAAACGCAGTTGGCATCCAATTCAACCGTTGTAGAACAGCCATTTCGCCCGGTACTGACCGATCCTTCGCACGAAACCGCCCAGGAAATCGATTGGAAAACCGTGCCGCCACTGGGTGGGTACGTAGCAACCACCGCCAAGGCTGGCGCAGAACAAGTGCTGCTCAGCCACTGGGAAGATCCTATTCTCGCCACTTGGCGATACGGACTTGGCCGCACGGCGGCATTTACCTCCGATACCAATCCGCGTTGGGCGCAGCAATGGTTGAATTGGAAGGAATTTAATAAATTCTGGTCGCAACTCACCCGTTGGACTCTGCGCAGCGGCGCCAACGAAAATTTTTCAGCAACTGTCGCGCGTCGCGATGGGTATGGCGAGGTCACCATAGAGGCCATAGACAACAAAGGTGCATTTATCAATCTGCTGGACTCACAAGTCGGTGTCGTTTCTCCGAACAAAGAGCGCTCGGTCATTGACCTGGAACAGATCGCCCCAGGGCGATATCGCGGTCGCTTCCCTGCGGCGCAAGAGGGTGTCTATCTTGTGGGCATGGCGCAGCGTCTGGATAACAGCGAGCTGGGATCGCAATTGTCGGGACTGGTGGTGCCCTACGCCGAAGAGTTGCGTGAACTTGGCGTGGATGAGCTCGCGTTAAAGGAATTGAGCGGCCTCACCGGTGGCGGGGCAATAGCCGAACCCAAAGAAGTGTTTCAAAAAGATCGGCGGCCGTACCGGGTATCGGTGCCGATTTGGCCTTGGCTGGTAGCTTTGGCGGCGCTCCTGTTGGTAGTAGAAATTGCTCTACGAAGGCTGGGTTCCGGCGTGTTTGACTGGTTCGCTACAATTTCTCGACGCGACAGGGCAACATTGAAATAGCATCCACCTGTTTAATTAGTATCACAGCGGTCTTAATGACCATGCCTTGACGCAAAGCCGGAGTAGTTGTTGGCCAGGATCAGATACGCGCGGTTGTCGTTCTGGCGCGTTCTCCAACAGCGCTAAGCAATGACATCCCGAACTCTGGGTTGGTCTTTATCAGATCCAGAAACGCTCCGCGATTTATGGCCAGCAGTTTGCAATTGGTATCGGCCAAGGCACTGGCCAAGCGTGAGCCTTTATCCACAAGAGCCATTTCACCGAATATCCCACCTGGGCCAATTTTTTCAATGGTCTGGTCATTGATGACGATCGATACTCGTCCATCCATCAAGACGTACATCAAAACGCCGACCTGGCCTTCCTGCATGATTACGCGTCCCTGTTCGTAGTTCATGACGGCATCCTCGCCAAGTTCGCCGACAAGTCCATTTAGCAACTTTTTGTCGAATAAGCGCAATTGGCCTGAAGGAGTCTCCTGGTTTTTATTACCCGCGTGTTTTACTTGGGCCAATGATTTGCGCAATCGGCCAATCATGACGCTCATCATCATAAGGGCGAATTCGGGCTGCTTTTTCAGAGCGGAATGAAACTGCTTGTCATCCAATGAAATGACCCGGCAGGCGCAGCGCGCCATTGCGCTGGCGCTTCGCGGCGCCTGGCTAAGGGAGGCCATTTCGCCAAAGATCTCGCCCGGTCCCACCATCGCAATGAATTTACCGCCGGCGAGAAGATTGACCTGCCCCTCCAAGAGCAAGTACATCTTATTTCGCTTCAGCGAGAATCTCCCGGTAATTTCGTTTTTCGAAAACACCGTTCCTCCTGCATCGAAGGAAGCGATTTCCCCCGCCAATTTGAAGAATTGCAAGGCTTTCTTGGCATCGTAACCCCCGCCTTCCAAGGTCCCCGCTGAATCTTTGTGATCCATTTTCCCTCCCCGGGACGTCTATTGCCGGTGCGGCAATAAAGCCTATGCTACTGATTATGCCCGAACCCTTCCACAATTCCCGTAACAGGGAGTTGCGATGGCTGGAAAGCGCGCACCTGTTCTAGGACTTGTGGCCAACGGGTTTTAGAGGGCACGAAGACTAACGACAGGAAAATCTATAGGCGTGAAGCCTCCATCTAAACTCCTTGGACAATGCCCGATATCTTCGCTGTCGTGAGTTCATAATCCATCTGCCTGCAAATATCTCACGAGGACTTCCATGAGCACCAAACTCCTCTTCACCTCCGACCCCCGCGGCATCGCCACCCTCACCCTCAACTTCCCCGAGCGCCGCAACGCCTACGACCAGGACGTGCTCGATGGCATCGCGCATCACTGCAAAACGCTGGGGAGCGATCCAAAAATCCGCGTGATCGTTCTTCGCGGTGCGGGGGAGCATTTCTCGGCTGGGGCGGATGTGCACTGGCACGCCGAGCAGAGGAAGAACCCAAAGCCTGTGCCCTCAGTCTTCGATATCTGCGAGGTGGTCAATACGACACCCAAGCCCACGGTAGCGGTGATACGCGGGGTGTGCGCGGGAGGGGCGCTGGCGCTCGCCTCATCCTGCGACATTCTACTGGCGGCGACCGATGCGGTGTTCGCCATCCCTGAGGTGCGGCTGGGTTTTCCGCCGGGGCCGTCCTCGGCGCCGGTGTTCATCCGCGCGGTGGGCCTGCGTGCGTTCCGGCGACTGGGGATGACGGGGCAGAAGTTTGGCGCGCAGGAGGCCTTGAGGAACGGCCTTGCGCATGAGATATGTTCGCCCGAGGATCTGGAGGCGCGGCTTGCCGGACAGATCGATGAGATCCTGCTCGCAGCGCCGATAGCGGCGGGAAAGACCAAATTACTCGCCGCACGCCTCGGCAGCGAGTTTTCATCACGAGAGGCGCTGGCGGAATTGGCGCCAACGTTCGCCGGTGTGATGGATAGCGAGGAGGCCGCCGAGGGCCGCGCCAGTTTCATCGAGAAGCGCAAACCGATCTGGTGTATAAAATGAATAATCCGGGTCAGAGGCAGATTAATTATTGTGACTCTGACCGGGATTAATCAGTCCCCATTTTTCAAGGAGCGTCACATGCGACTCTTGTTTGCCGCGTCACTACTTGGCGCTCTCAGCGCCGCTTTCAGCACCATACCCAGCCTCCATGCGCAGACCTATCCGACCAAGCCGATACGCATGATGGTCCCTTCCCTGCCAGGCGGCGGGTTCGATGCGACCGGACGCATCCTCGCCGACAAGATGGGGCTGCTTCTTGGTACCTCAATAATTGTTGAGAACCGCAGCGGCGCAGGCACCGTACTGGGCACCGAAATCGCCTCGAAGTCCCCGCCCGACGGCTATACGCTTTTAATTGGTGGTCTTTCCAACATTGCCTTGAACCCCGGCCTGTACCCGAAGCTGAGCTACGACCCTTTCGATTTTCGGCCTATCGGGCTGGCGGTTTCCTACTCGTACACCTTGATTGGCCGCAAAGACTTTCCCGCCAATAATTTGCGCGAGTTAATCGACTACGGGCGTGCCAATCCCGGCAAGTTGAGTTATGGCGGCGCCGCCGGCACCGGTCAACACGTGGCTGCCTCCGCCTTGTTCAGCCAACTCGAGGTCAAGGCATTGAGCGTTTTCTACAAGGGCGCAGCCCTGGTGTATCCGGACCTCCTGGGTAGCCGCATCGATTTGTACTTCGACAACACCCAGACCGCACGGCCGCATATCGAAAAAGGCGCGGTCAAGGCGTTTGCCACCTCGAGCCCGGTGCGACTTTCCTTCCTGCCCAACATACCGACCATTGCCGAGACTGGCGTGGGCAAGCTGGAAATGGAAACCTGGTTTGGTCCATTTGTGGTGAAAGCCACACCGCAAGCCATCGTGGACAGGCTGCGCACCGAGTTCTACAAAACCATGGCAATGCCCGATGTGGTGGAGCGTTTCGAGAAAGGCAGTGGACGGGTGCTATCCATGTCCCCCGGCGAGACGGAAAAATACGTGGCCTCCGAAATCGCGCGCTGGACGGCGGTAATCAAGAAGGCCGGTATCACCATTCAGGAATAGGAAATAACGTATTCAGCGCATGGAGTAAGGAAGGAAATTTTTAATTTATGAAAAGTAATCGATAGCAAGGAGATCAAAAATGTCTAAGGCCATCGCAATTATTGGCAAACTCTGCGCGCTCGTCGTCCTGGCATCGTGCTATGGCGCACCCGCTTTCGGCCAGGCCTACCCTTCACGCCCGGTAAGTTTCATCCTGCCGGTGCCTCCCGGCGGCGCGCTGGATATCTTCGCTCGCGCTTTGAGTCAATCGTTCGCCACGCGCTCAGGCCAGCCGCTGCTGGTTGAGAACCGTCCCGGCGCCGATTTCGTCATCGCCGCCGAAGCCTGCGCGCGCGCCCGGCCCGACGGCTACACGATGTGCATGCTGCTGCGCGACAACCATTCCATATTGCCCCTGATTCGAAAGATCCCCTACGACCCGGACCGTGACCTCACGCCCGTCACCAATATGGTGAACATTCAGAATGTGCTGGTCGCGCACGCATCAGTTCCTGTCAAAAATTTCAAGGAGTTAATTGAATACTCCAAAAAGAATCCCAATGAATTGAACTGGTCCGCATTCGGCTCGAGCCAGATGCTGATCGAGTGGGTCAAGCAGCAATCGGGGTTGCAAATGACCTTCGTTCGCTACAAGGGCCAGCAGGACGCGAACAAGGATTTTCTCGGCGGCCGCCTGCACCTGTATTACCCCGCCATCGGCAATGCCGGCATTCCGCAGGACGTCAACTCGGGCAAGATCACCGGCCTGATCGTCGCCGGCAGCAAGCGCGTCTCGTTGATTCCCAACGTGCCGACCTTTGTCGAGATGGGCTTGCCCGAATTCGACGTCCGATCATGGCTCGGCGCGTTCATGCCGGCGGGCGTCTCGCGCGAGGTGCCCGCACGCATAGCCGCCGATTTCACCGCCATCATCCGCTCGCCCGAGTTCATCGAAAAGTATCTGGTCCGGGGTGGCTTCGAGCCTCTGGGTGGCACGCCGGAGGAATTCGCCGCGTTCCTCAGGGAGGACAAGAAAGTGGGCGCGATCATGGCGAAGCTTGCAGTGCGGCCTGAGTAGCTGGGTGGTCAGCTATGGCGTGGCGCCGAATTGAAATCCACGCTTGAGTCCCGCTTGAGTGAGCCGAGCGTGTTTGGCGGAAGGATGCTGCTCTAAACGCAACTTGAGGTCATTTCAAGTGATACACTTTCCTCAAGGAGTCAGACCATGGTCGAAGCCGCTGAAAACCTTATCCTTGAACACCTTCGCGCAATTCGCGCCACCCTTGATCGGCACACCGAAGAATTCACCTTCGTCAAAGCGCGTTTGACCTCTGTCGAACAGCAACTGGCTGGCGTTCATACAGGCATTGCCAGCATACGCACTGACATCGCAAACTTCAACGCCCGGTTTGACAGCGTTGAGCGCCGCTTGGACCGCATCGAGAAGCGGCTGGAACTCACCAGCGCCTGATCTGCGCGGCGTGTTTGTTTCTGCGCCATTTGTCTTAATTTGGATCAGCCATGTCACCTTCAGCTTCTACCGCACTCGAGGAACAGACCTACCCCGTCATTCGCACCATCCGCGACATCGAGGCGCTGGAGACGATTCCGCTCGAACAACGCGTCTGGTCCTGGGACCTGAACGACTGGCTGCGCCGCGGCTGGGCCTACAACCCGGACAAGGTGGCGATCAACTACGTCGAGAACGGCGATGTAGCCGCTGATCCGGTGCGGATTACTTATGGCGAACTCGCGCGCCGTTCCACCCAGGCTTCGAATTTGTTTTATTCGCTGGGCGTGCAGAAAGAAGACGGGGTGCTGTTTCTCATGCCCACGCTGCCGCAGCTCTACTACAGTCTGTACGGCGGCATCGCCACCGGCATTTCCTGCGTGGTGAACTGGATGCTCAAGGCCGAGCATCTGGCGGAACTCATCCGCAATGCGCGCACTCGCGTGCTGGTGGTTCTGGGGCCCACACCGGGATACGAAATCTGGGAGAACGTGCAGGCCATCCGCGATCAGTTACCCAAGGACATTCATATCCTTT
>CAMDFL010000140.1 GCA_945897475.1 Bordetella parapertussis | reverse complement strand
ACGACCCCAGAAGGCGGTTCGGGCGAGCAAAGTAGTTAGGAGAAGTAGATGCTGCAACCTGCACGGACAAAATACCGAAAGCAACAAAAAGGGCGCAATACCGGTGTTGCGACTAGAGGCGCGAAGGTGTCATTTGGAGAGTTCGGTCTTAAAGCGGTCGAACGCGGCCGTTTGACAGCTCGACAGATCGAAGCGGCACGTCGGGCAATGACCAGACATATTAAACGCGGCGGTCGGGTTTTCATCCGCATTTTTCCAGACAAGCCCATTTCTCAGAAGCCAGCGGAAGTTCGCATGGGAAACGGGAAGGGGAATCCAGAATATTTTGTTGCTGAGATTCAACCGGGTAAGGTGCTCTACGAGATGGATGGCGTAATCGAGTCAGTGGCACGGGAGGCATTCGCGCTGGCTTCGGCAAAGCTTCCTTTAAAAACTACTTTTGTATTCCGCCAGGTGGGCTAAGCAATGAAATCCAACGAAATCAGAGCCAAGGATACCCTCCAACTGGGCAAGGAACTTGAGGAATTGCTGAGGGCGCAATTTAACTTGCGCATGCAAAAAGCGACCCAGCAACTGTCGAATTCAAGTCAGTTAGGAAAAGTGAGACGCGACATAGCGCGTGTTCGAACAATAATGCGTGAGAAGGTGTCATCGAAATGAACGATTCCAAGTCCGAAGGCATAATCAAGCACCATCGAATGCTTACGGGACGTGTTGTTAGCGACCGTATGAGCAAGACTAGAACAGTGCTTGTTGAACGTCGCGTTGCGCACCCTCTTTATGGCAAGATTCTGGTTAGGTCGAAAAAATACCACTTCCATGACGAAGCAAACGAATGTCATAACGGAGATTTGGTAATGATCGAGGAATGTAGGCCGTTATCCAAGACTAAAGCATGGCGGTTGAACACGCTCATAGAAAAAGCGCAAACGGTATAAATTCGTGGGTCCTATTTATTGCTGCGGATTTAATAATTATTTTTTTAAATAAACTCGCATTTCGAAGAATAGTGTAATACAATCGTCGACTCGCTACTTCATGAGCCCAGATCTCTGGGCTGTTCAGCTCAGCCAATTCCCCAAGCCGGGACCAAAACTGCCTGCCGCATTTGGCGAGCAAGTTGGAGAAGATTAAATGATTCAAATGCAAACGGTGCTGGACGTGGCCGACAATACTGGTGCTCGCGCGGTAATGTGTATAAAGGTGCTTGGGGGTTCAAAGCGCCGCTACGCTTCAATCGGCGACGTAATCAAGGTTAGTGTCAAAGACGCGGCCCCCAGAGGGCGTGTCAAAAAAGGCGAAGTCTACAACGCGGTGGTCGTTCGTACTGCAAAAGGCGTTCGTCGAAATGACGGAAGTCTGATTCGGTTCGATTCAAATGCTGCGGTTTTGCTGACCGCGAAAATGGAACCTATTGGTACTCGCATCTTTGGCCCGGTTACCAGGGAGTTGCGAAATGAACGTTTCATGAAGATCGTTTCGCTTGCTTCTGAGGTGTTGTGATCCGTTGCTGAATAATTCAGTCGCAGGATTTTCTTCCGTTGAAACGGCGGACCAGATTTGAGGAAACGATAGCTATGCAAAAGATCAGAAAGGGCGACGACGTGATGGTTCTCACTGGCCGGGACAAAGGTAAGCGGGGAACAATAACACTGCGCGTAGACGATGATCATGTTTTGGTAGGCGGGGTGAACAAGGTTAAAAAGCACCAGCGACCTAACCCTGCTAAAAATGAGACTGGCGGTATAGTCGAAAAAGAGATGCCCCTGCATATTTCAAATGTTGCGGTTTTTAATCCGCAGACGCAAAAGGCGGATAGGGTTGGCATAAAGTCGCTTGAAGACGGTCGCAAAGTGCGCGTGTTCAAGTCGAACGGTGAAATGGTCGACGCGCGTTAAAGAAAGACGAATATGGCACGTTTACAAGATTATTATCGCGAGACCGTCGTACCCGAGCTGAAGTCGAAATTTGGCTATTCCTCGGAGATGCAGGTTCCCCGGATTTCGAAAATCACGCTAAATATGGGCGTAGGTGAGTGTGTCGCGGACAAAAAAATCCTTGAACACGCCCTTGGTGATCTGACAAAAATTGCAGGACAAAAGCCGGTAGTCACAAAGGCGAAGAAATCCATCGCCACTTTCAAAGTCAGGAAAGACTATCCGGTGGGATGTATGGTGACGCTTCGCGGTAAGCGCATGTATGAATTTTTTGATCGTTTCGTTTCGATAGCGATTCCAAGAATCCGAGATTTTCGTGGAGTTTCTGCTCGAGCGTTCGACGGGCGCGGCAATTACAGTATCGGCGTTCGCGAGCAAATTATATTTCCAGAGATCGAGTACGACAAAATCGACGCCCTCCGGGGATTGAATATCAGCATTACGACAACGGCGAAATCCGACGACGAGGCCCGCGCGCTTCTTGCCGCATTTCGCTTTCCCTTTAAGAGCAACTGAGGTGCGCCATGGCCAAGCTTTCGCTCATTAATCGAAATCTAAAGCGTCGCAAAATCGTCGCCAAGTTTGCAACGCAGCGAGCCGCTTTTATAGATGTCATGACCGATTTGAAACGTACCGATGAGGAGCGTGCGGATGCTCGAAAGGCATTCGAGTTGATGCCGCGTGATGCGTCTCCAGTGCGCTTGCGCAATCGGTGCGCGTTAACAGGTAGACCGCGTGGAGTATTTAGAAAGTTCGGTCTTGGGAGAAGTAAATTGCGAGAGATCGCCATGCGTGGGGAAGTCCCCGGCATGATCAAGGCCAGTTGGTAAGGGAGCGCGTATGAGCATGACCGATCCAGTAGCCGACATGTTGACGCGGATTCGCAACGCGCAGATGGTGCGGCGTCCTGTCGTTTGTATGCCGTCTTCAAAACTCAAGGTGTCCATTGCGCGGGTGCTGAAGGACGAGGGGTATATTGACGATTTTGTCATTAGACCAAACTCTGGGAAGCCGGAGCTTGATATCAATCTTAAATATTATGCCGGGGCGCCGGTAATAGAGAAGATTGAGCGGGTATCACGACCTGGGCTGCGCATCTACCGCGGTCGGGACGATATTCCGAAAGTCATGAATGGCCTTGGCGTTGCGATTGTCTCAACGTCACGGGGTGTGATGACTGATCGCAAGGCGCGTGCCACCGGAGTCGGTGGTGAAGTCCTTTGCATAGTCGCGTGAGGAACAGGATATGTCTCGCATAGGAAAAAATCCCGTACTTCTGCCAAAAGGCGTTGAGGTTACATTGGATATCGGTTCGGTCGCGATCAAAGGACCCCTTGGGGCTTTATCTCACGCTCTTTCCGGTCAGGTAATTGTCGAAAAGAACGGTGACATGCTAACTTGCACTCCGGTCGCCGACATGGCGAATTCTGATGCGATGTCGGGCACTGTCCGCGCGTTGGTGGCGAATATGGTTACCGGCGTTACCAAAGGTTTTGAGAAGAAGCTGACTTTGGTAGGGGTTGGTTATCGCGCTCAAGCGCAAGGCGATAAGCTTAATCTTGCATTGGGATTTTCCCATCCCGTGGTGCACTTAATGCCTAAGGGTGTCAAGGTTGAGACTCCGACGCAAACGGAAATCTTAATCAAAGGCATTGACAAACAGCAAGTTGGACAAGTGGCAGCGGAAGTTCGCGCATATCGACCTCCGGAACCCTATAAGGGCAAGGGCGTACGCTATTTCGACGAGCGGGTGGTCATTAAAGAGACAAAGAAGAAGTAGGGGGCAAATAATGATCAACAAAAATAGTTCACGAGTTCGTCGCGCCAGTCAAACACGGCGAAAAATCAGCCAATTGCGTGCAGTCCGTTTGGCTGTGCATAGAACTAACGGTCATATTTACGCGCAAATCTTTTCCAAAGAGGGAGATAAGGTTCTTGTTAGTGCCTCCACCTTGGAGAAAGACGTTCGGGTGTCGATCGCGAATGGGGGCAACAAAATTGCGGCGGCCACTGTGGGCAGGCGTATCGCTGAGAAGGCAAAGCAAATGGGTATCGACGCTGTAGCTTTTGAT
This sequence comes from Bordetella parapertussis, assembly GCA_945897475.1. GTDB lineage: Bacteria > Pseudomonadota > Gammaproteobacteria > Burkholderiales > SG8-39 > 2-02-FULL-62-17. Next base: position 7,660 of record CAMDFL010000140.1, on the reverse strand, counting down.
CGGTCGGGATTTAAGTACCACGGGCGTGTTAAAGCGCTGGCCGATGCCGCGCGTGAAGCTGGGCTCAAATTCTAACAAGTGCTCCCTTAATGGGATGTGATGCGGCAAGAGTTAACGGAAAAGATGTTTTAAAGGGCTGACCATGGCGAGAACGCAATCTAGGAATCAAGGCAACGAGCCACGCACAGATGGTTTGAAGGAGAAAATGATCGCGGTGAATCGCGTCACCAAAGTGGTTAAGGGCGGGCGAATCATGGGATTTGCTGCGCTCACGGTTGTTGGAGACGGCGACGGTGGTGTGGGAATGGGTAAAGGTAAATCGCGGGAGGTCCCGGTCGCGGTTCAAAAATCGTTTGAGGAAGCAAGACGAAGAATGATTCGGGTAAGCCTTAAAAATGGCACGTTGCAACATTCCATAATTGGTAGGCATGGCGCGTCTAAGGTGTTCATGCAACCTGCCTCCGAAGGAACTGGAATTATTGCGGGCGGCCCAATGCGGGCTGTATTTGAGGTAATGGGTGTAACGAACGTCCTGGCGAAATGTCTTGGATCTACCAATCCCTACAATGTCGTTCGTGCAACTTTGGATGGATTGAAACGAATGAATACGCCATCCGAAATTGCTGCGAAGCGCGGGAAGACCGTCGAAGAGCTAACGGCGGCATAAAAGGGAATCCCATGGATGTTCAGAGAATAAAAATCAAGTTGGTTAAGAGTGTGATTGGTTGCAAGCAAAGCCACCGCGAAACGGTGCGTGGCTTGGGATTGCGCAGAATTAACCACGTAGTGGAACTGGTCGATACGCCGCAAGTTCGCGGAATGATCAATACCGTGCGCTACCTCGTGCGCATCGAAAGCTAAGGATCCGATCATGGAACTCAATACGCTAAGTCCGGTTCCCGGATCAAAGAAAGCACGTAGACGTGTCGGTCGTGGCATTGGATCGGGTTTGGGAAAGACAGCGGGACGCGGTCACAAGGGGCAGAAATCCCGTTCCGGCGGATTTCACAAGGTTGGATTTGAAGGCGGTCAAATGCCCCTGCATCGTCGTTTGCCCAAGAGAGGATTTGTTTCCCACAAACGTACCGATGAGGTGCGGTCTTCGGATTTAGGGAAATTACAATCTGTTCCTATTGATCTGGCAGCGCTTAAAACGGCAGGTCTGATCGGAATACACGCCGAGCAAGCGAAGGTCGTGCTTGCTGGAGAACTAAAGACAAAGGTTCATGTAGTTGGAATTCGTGTTAGCGCCGGTGCCAAGGCCGCGATTGAAGCGGCGGGCGGATCCATCACGGAATTTAAGGTCGAGCCGAGGGGCAGGCTCAAGAAAAAGGACAAGGCCCCGTCCTAACGGACGGATAAACCTATGGCGACACAAACGGCCCAGATAGGGAAATCCGGCAAATATGGCGATCTCAAGAAGAGATTGCTGTTTTTGCTCGGAGCCTTGTTGGTTTTTCGGATCGGAGCGCATATTCCGGTGCCGGGGATAGATCCTGCGGAGTTGGCCAAACTGTTTCAGTCGCAGCAGGGTGGGATTTTAGGTTTGTTCAACATGTTTTCGGGTGGGGCGCTTTCGAGGTTTACGATTTTCGCCCTCGGAATCATGCCCTACATTTCAGCCTCTATTATTATGCAGCTGATGACATCTGTTTCACCTCAGTTAGAGGCTTTGAAAAAAGAAGGTCAGGCGGGTCAAAGGAAGATCACGCAATACACGCGATATGGCACGGTCTTTCTCGCCCTATTTCAAGCAACAGGCATTTCCATTGCGCTCGAATCGCAAGCTGGGTTGGTAATGGATCCCGGATTGATGTTTCGTTTCACCACGGTGACGACTTTGGTTACTGGGACTATGTTCTTGATGTGGCTTGGAGAGCAAGTCACTGAAAGAGGCCTGGGAAACGGCATCTCGATTATCATCTTCGCTGGGATCGCTGCCGGTCTTCCAAGCGCCATTGCGGGGCTGCTTGAATTAGTACGCACTGGGGCGATGAATCCTTTGACGGCATTGGCAATTACTGTGGCGGTAGCCCTCGTAACCTGGTTCGTTTGCTTCGTTGAGCGGGGTCAAAGGAAGATTTTAGTAAATTATGCGAAGCGTCAGGTTGGCAACAAAGTTTATGGTGGACAGGCCTCGCACTTGCCCTTCAAGCTTAATATGTCTGGCGTGATCCCCCCGATTTTCGCAAGTTCTATCATTCTTTTTCCAGCGACTTTGGCCGGATGGTTTGGTGCCAGTGAGGGGGCCAACTGGTTAAAAGACATTGCGGCCACTTTGTCGCCGGGGCAACCCATATATGTCATGCTCTACGCTGCGGCAATAGTATTTTTCTGTTTTTTCTACACCGCGTTGCAATATAACCCGAAGGAAACTGCTGACAATCTCAAGAAGTCTGGGGCTTTCGTCCCTGGCATTAGACCCGGTGACCAAACAGCTCGTTACCTTGAAAAAATCTTACTTAGATTAACTCTTGTAGGTGCAGCATACATAACCGTAGTCTGTTTGTTGCCTGAGTTTCTCATCCTCAAGTGGAACGTACCATTTTATTTCGGTGGTACTTCCCTGCTAATCATTGTTGTTGTCACTATGGATTTCATGGCACAGGTTCAGGCCTACGTCATGTCTCATCAATATGAGAGCCTTCTTAAGAAGGCAAATTTCAAAGGAGCGGGTTTTCCGAGCAGATAGGAACTCATGGCGAAAGAGGATGTTATACAAATGCAGGGCGAGATCGCGGAAACGCTCCCCAATGCGACTTTTCGAGTGAAGTTGGAAAATGGGCATATGGTTCTTGGGCATATCTCGGGGAAGATGCGGATGCACTACATAAGAATTTTGCCAGGCGACAAAGTGACGGTTGAGCTCACGCCCTATGATTTATCTCGGGCAAGAATTGTTTTTCGGGCTAAATAATTGCGTGATAATTTTGAAAGGAAGCGGCCATGAAAGTACTGGCGTCAGTTAAGAAAATCTGCCGGAATTGCAAGATCGTTCGGCGCAAAAGGGTAATCCGCGTGATTTGCAAGGATCCGCGCCACAAACAACGCCAAGGTTAGGTCGCACGGCATATTCAGGTTTTTAATCCACGGTTTCGTTTTCGGAACCTGGTCCAGGAAAAAGGAACGAACGCATGGCACGGATAGCAGGCGTCAACATCCCCAATCATCAACACGCTGTGATCGCACTACAGGCGATCTACGGTGTTGGCTCTGCGCGCGCGAAAGCCATTTGCGTTGCTGCCGGAGTAGGGAATTCTCTCAAAGTAAAAGACTTATCAGAGTCTGACATGGAAAAGTTGCGGATAGAAGTTTCACGGTTTGCAATTGAAGGAGATTTGCGCCGCGAAGTGTCTATGAATATTAAGCGCCTGATGGATCTTGGATGTTATCGGGGAACGCGTCATCGTAAAGGCTTACCCGCTCGTGGCCAACGTACAAAAACCAATGCAAGGACGCGTAAGGGACCCCGTAAGGCCGCGGTCAAAGGCAAAGAGCAGGCCGGCAAGGGCTGATCCGCGTTCAATGAAAATCACCAGGAATTAATTAGATGGCTAAGCCACAAGCAACACCTACCGCCGCTCGTGTTCGTAAAAAGATCAAAAAAAATGTCGCCGAAGCGATCGTTCATGTTCATGCGTCGTTTAATAATACTATCGTCACCATTACCGATCGCCAGGGAAACACCTTAGCCTGGGCGACTTCCGGTGGGGCAGGATTCAAAGGGTCTCGTAAATCCACGCCTTTTGCAGCGCAGGTCGCGGCGGAATCTGCCGGGAAAGCGGCCTTGGAGTGCGGAGTCAAAAATCTGGAAGTCCGTATTAAAGGGCCAGGGCCGGGTCGTGAATCGGCAGTCCGTGCCTTGAACGCATTGGGGATGAAAGTTACCAGTATCTCGGACGTGACACCCGTGCCACACAACGGCTGCCGTCCATCGAAACGCCGCCGGATTTAACGAGGAAATAATGGCACGCAATCTAGATCCAAAATGCAGGCAATGCCGCCGGGAGGGAGAGAAACTCTTTCTCAAAGGCGAAAAATGCTTTACAGATAAATGCGCCATTGAGCGGCGTAGTTATGCCCCCGGTCAACACGGGCAGAAAAGTGGCGCGAGGCTTTCAGATTATGGAAAGCAGTTGCGCGAAAAACAAAAAGTACGACGAATCTATGGGGTTCTGGAGCGCCAATTTCGTAAGATATACGCAGCAGCTTCGCAATCCAAGGGTGTAACCGGTGAGCGGTTGCTTCAAATACTTGAGACACGTTTGGATACCGTTGCCTACAGAATGGGCTTCGGTTCCAGCCGTACGGAAGCGCGACAAATCGTCCGCCACAACAGCATCTTGGTCAATGGAAAGAGAGTCAACATTCCATCCTATGCAGTTCGTCCAGGCGACACTGTTGAGGTTGCAGAGGCATCTAAAGCTCAGCTTCGCATTAAGGGCGCCGTTGAGGCAGCCGAAGCACGAGGAATACCTGACTGGATAGAAGTTGATTTCAAAAATATGAAAGGCAAACTAAAAGCATTGCCTGCAAGATCCGAATTGCCTTCGACGATCAACGAAAGCATGATTATCGAATTGTATTCAAAGTAATAGCTTATTGACATAACCGCGAGCATCGCTCGCGGACTCCCAATATCTTATGCAGCATTAATTTTTCACTATCGACGCAGCTGAGTGGCCGCGTTGAAGATGAATAGTCAGCCAAGGAAATCGCATGCAAACAAGTGGATTCCTAAAACCGCGTATTATTGATGTGCAAGGCATAGCGCCTAATCACGCCAAAGTAGTCATGGAGCCGTTCGAGCGAGGCTACGGGCATACCCTGGGTAACGCCTTGCGTCGCGTCCTTTTATCCTCTATGCCTGGTTTTGCACCAACAGAGGTACAGATTGCAGGTGTTCTTCATGAATACTCTACGATTGAGGGCGTACAGGAAGACGTGGTAGATATCATGCTCAATCTTAAGGGCGTGGTCTTGAAGCTTCACAACCGTGAAGACGCGTTTCTAACGTTGAAGAAACACGGTGAAGGCTCTGTTACAGCTGCGGATATAGAGACAACGCATGACGTTGAAATTATAAATCCAGAGCATGTGATTGCCCATTTGTCACCTGGTGGCAAGCTTGAGATGCAGATTAAGGTGGAGAATGGGCGCGGCTATGTTCCTGGGAACGTCCGTATCGTGCCCGAAGAGTCAAAGGGGATTGGAAAAATCATTCTTGACGCTTCATTCTCGCCGGTGCGTCGCGTCTCGTACGCTGTAGAGTCTGCGCGTGTGGAACAACGCACCGATCTGGATAAACTGATCATTGACATCGAAACCAATGGGGCAATAGAACCTGAGGAGGCGATCCGTTACGCGGCGCGTATATTGGTTGATCAATTGTCAGTGTTCGCTGCGTTGGAGGGTATCGCACCTACCATAGAGGAAAAAAGATCTCCGCAAGTAGATCCTATCCTGTTGCGTCCGGTTGATGATTTAGAACTTACGGTTCGCTCTGCCAATTGTTTGAAGGCGGAGAACATTTATTACATCGGTGACCTTATCCAGCGTTCAGAATCTGAATTGCTCAAAACCCCTAATTTGGGAAGAAAGTCTCTGAATGAGATCAAGGAAGTGCTTGCTTCTCGTGGACTGACTCTGGGTATGAAACTTGAAAACTGGCCGCCAGTCGGCATGGAGATCGCGCGTACCTAATGTTACGCCAACCAAAAGGCAATAAATATGCGTCACCGTCTCGGATTAAGAAAACTAAATCGCACTAGTAGTCATCGACTCGCTATGTTGCGTAATATGACTAACTCGCTTCTCTTGCATGAAGCGATAAAAACGACGCTGCCGAAAGCCAAAGAGCTTAGGCGCGTAGTTGAACCCATGATCACCTTGGGAAAAAAACCATCGCTAGCGAACCGGCGGCTTGCCTTTAACAGGCTTCGCGACCGGGATATGGTGGTCAAATTGTTTGGCGAACTTGGGCCCCGTTATGCCAATCGGAATGGGGGCTACCTTAGAATTTTGAAATTTGGCTTCCGCGACGGGGACAATGCTCCAATGGCCTTAGTCGAATTGATGGATCGGCCTGAGGTTAAGGAAGAAGCCAAAGCCGCAGAATAATATATCTGCGGTTGCGAAGAAAATCGCCGGGGTTTGACGTCGCAACGTCGGCCCGGCGTTTTCACTTTGAGGTGTAAGACCTTTCCCTGGGCGAAAAGTGGAAGGCTTAACAGAAAGGCAAGCGTCGCTCGAGGGTTACTGCGAATCTGCAGGAAGCTGAAGGCAGATAGCTGCAGTTGTTTGGCTGTTACACCTACTCTCTTTCATGGTATTTCGTGATTAAAGATGAGCATTCTGTCGGATGCCTCACCAGGTTTGAATGATGCGCGAGGGTGATAAATTCTAAAAACCGTAGTTAGCAGGTCCCGACTGGCTGATTTTCGAACAGACGGCGGGTTGGTGGCGGCCCGATACCGACGATGACACCCTTTAGATGGTCGCACACTAGAGATTCCCGACTTTGTTGAAATTCAACTGCTCCGCAGCTTGGATTACACAAACCTGAAATTAGGCAGATGCCGTCCTTGTGATCGGACTGGACAACGGTCAGCAATTGTTGGCCGTTGTAATCGCCCAACTACGTCCTCTCCTTTGAATGGCCGTCGCAACACCACCACGCGCCAGCTCGTCTGCCACCCGGTGAGCGCGAGCTCACAGTCCTTGCCCTCCCAGCCCTAGCCAACCTTGCGCCAATCCGACTGGCCCAAACAATTTACCGATGTAACGCTTGACGTTCTTCGTGTGTTTGAAAAGATAGCGCTGCGAGCGCTCCTCCAATGTCTTCATCACCCTGTTGTTGCCAAAGCCGCGGTTCCTGCGTACCCGCCTGGGTTTGTTCCCCGGCGACAGATCATCGAACATCTTCAGCAGCCCTGGCTGTGTGTGCTTGGAGGTATGTTCGTAGCCGGCATGGACTTCGGCACCCATCACAAGACGCAGGTCCGCCATTTGGTATGTTTGGTAGCTGTGTGATGGGCGGCCAGGTTTATTCGGGTTGTAGGAGATCAGCGCCCCTTCCTGCTTGCCGTACAGCGGCTTGACGGTGGCGTCAATATCCAGAATTCATGGCACATCGAACAGCGGGGCAACGCACGCAGACAGTTGCGCATCCCCCCAAGCGCATCATTCCACTTGGGGGAAGCGCTTAAAGGCATTTAGCAAGGCATCGTCGGAGATAATCTTGCCCATGCCCAGCAACCCCGGATTGACTCCATCGCAGCGCATCGCATCCAAGTAACATCCGCATAACGTTTGTGGGCCAACAGTGCCGAGAGCTTCCACGTCCCAGCACTGCGGCTTTGCTTGGCGCATTGGGGCTCGTGAAGAAAGCAGAAACCCCTCCACCGATTGCGACATCAGCCCGCTCTAGTTGAGAGCTTCGATGAAGTAGGCCAACTGCCCCATCGGCGTGGCCGCACTTTCGCTCTCCCAACGCACCTGAACTCGGCCCGCGATCGTTTGCACCCCCGAGTATTCAAGCAGCGTTTCCTCGGCCCTCAACGCACTTAATTTAGCCTCACCCATGGGGTACCCCTCCAATTCATCGAAACCCAAAGCCTGCCTGAATCTGCGCCAGAATGCTTATCGTCAAATAAGGATT
>CAMDFL010000139.1 GCA_945897475.1 Bordetella parapertussis | reverse complement strand
GCCGCGTACCAAGGGCGCGCCGACGTAGCCTAGCAAGTGCAGGATGGCCTCAGTCAACTCTTCCTCGGTCCAGCCCTGGCGAAGCGCCATTCGCAGGTGGATCTCCAACTCCTCATCGCTTCCCGTGGCTATATCGGAGATCACGGTGATAAGCGTTCGCGTCTTCAGATCGAGCCCTGGGCGCGTCCACAGTGCGCCAAAGATCGTCTCGCTCGCGAGGTCGATGAATTTTTGCATCGGCGGGTCTTTGTAGGTTGTCGCCGCGATGCGATCGACATAGGCGCCACCAAGAAGCTTGCGGCGCATTGCGCGACCATTTTTCAATTCAGTTTCGGACATGGAGTTCTCCTTGGATCAGGCATGGAAGTCGCATCGGAAGTGGTGAAATCATGGAAAAGCTACGCTCTAAATAGGCATGTTGATCGCGTTCTATCGGCTACGCCAAGGGCTTGTCGCCGAAGCGCTCGCGCCAGCGTGGCAGCGCCTCGGTGTTGAGTACGTTGTCAGGAGCGTTTGATGATTGGCATCGCATTGGCCTCTCTGCTCGAGTGAATATCAATGCCACCATATAACAAAAGTCTCCTCGCATTTTTCCTGAAATCCCGATTACCCTAAGCCAAATTGGCCGGCCTATCATGTATATTTCGAATAATTAGATGCTGCCTGCCCACTTCCGAGTGACGATGAAAAAATTGCTTCTTGCCTGTTGTGTACCGATGCTCGGCGGATGCGCGGCGGCCATTCCGATGCTCAAAAGCAGTGCGGTCGCCCTCGCAGCCAAAGCCAGCGCAGCCCCGGTTGCCGCAGCTGCCGCCTCGGCCGGCGTGGGCTTGGGAATCGGCGTGATCGCGGGCGACGACATTAAAAGGCTCGCTCAGGAAGCACAAGATACGCAGTTTGGAACGCAGTTAGCGGGCACCTATGGGGCCATTCTGCAGGACAGTCAAACTGAAGTGCAAAGCCTGGTGCAGGCGGCGATGCAGGCCCAACGCGAAGTGCTGGTGGTCGCCGGATTACAGGTACAAAGCGCGATCGCAAGAGCGCAGGCCGCGCACTGGGACAAGCTCAAGCTGAAGATTGAGAGGCTTGGAGACCAGGAGAGAAAATTCCGGGCGGATCTGGATTTGGTGTTAATAGACCTCAAATCGGAGGTCGAATCGACGCAAAAAGCGGCCGGCGATCGAGCGCAGCTTATCGCCTCCAGTCTGCGCCTCCCGGCAAACGCGCCGCAACTCACGTCCCCTGGTCCGATTTTTCTGTTTTCACACCTGCCCGCCCAAAGGGTGACCTCGCGCGGCAAGTTTCCCGATTCCTATGCCAGATCCAGTGTTCCCGAACTGTCCATCGACGGGAAGTCCTACAAGGCGTTCGACTACTGGACCGACAGCCTGCGGTTTTCAATACCAACTGTGGCATTGGAGGTGGCGGAGCCGCAGGCGATCGTTTGGAAAAAAGCTGAACTCATTGTCCCCTGGAACACGCAGGTATGGAATATTGGGACCTCCGTCGAACTGGCGAGATTCGGCGTTGTTGTGGCGTTGCTGCCGCATTCGTTCGGCAGGATGGACATCCAGCACAAGACCGCTCGGTTGCGCACGGATGAAACAAGCAAGGTCTCAGACGATTTTCTGTTTGACTCAAGCGAGCATGACGTCGAGGAAAATCGCTGCCTGACTCTGACCCCGCAGGAATTATCGGACGGATGGAAAATAAGGCCGGGGAGCAGCGCATTCGTGCCGAATGTGCGACTCGAGGACGCGAAAAACGCGGATTGGAAGGATCTCGGAATGCAAAGCGAAAACGAGAGTTCCGTCTGCCGGCGCGCGCTTGCCATCCATCGTGCCGCCGACGTGGTCGATGTCGGCGGCGGCAAGATGATGTGGAGAATTTCCGCCGGGATCCGGCGCGAAGTGAGCGAGCCTGTTTTCACCAGCGAAAACGTCTACTTGGAGTGGGGGGCGAAGCACACCTTCAAGTACGCCGCGGGGACCTGGAATCTTCGCTATGCGAGGATAGGGGGCAGCGCAAAGGAGCTCGATTCATCCGACTCAAGCAATCCCTTGATAAAGATAAATTCTGACGCTTCGAGCGTTACGATCAGTACTTATCCGTTTTTCTGACCTGAACAGGCGGGGAAGCGGCGAATCGGACGCCGGCGGACCATCACTTAATCGAGTTTGATCCCCGCCGCCTTGACGATCGCGGGCCAGCGCTCGTTCTCGTAGGCGATCAAGCTCGCGAACTGCTCGGGAGTGCCCCCTGCCGATTCGAGTCCGAGCTTGGCGATGGTATCGCGCACATCGTTCGCGGCCAGGCCTTTGTTCACCTCGGCATTGAGACGGCGAATCACCGGTTCTGGCGTTCCGGCGGTTGCCACCAGACCGAACCATGCGCTGAGTACGAACGCGGGCAGTCCGGCCTCCGCCGTCGTGGGGACATTGGGCAGTTTGGGATCGCGCCGCGGCGCAGCGACTGCCAGCGCCTTGATGTTTCCCGCCGCGATGTGCTGCTGGAAAGCGGTCAGCACATCGAATTGCAGGTGCGCGCGGCCCGCCGCGACATCGAGCGCGGCCGGGGCCGAGCCCTTGTAGGGAATATGCACGATGCTGGTACCTGCCATATTGTTGAAAAGCTCGCCGGCGATATGGGTGATGTTGCCCGCCCCGTTCGAGGCAAAATTGAATTTCCTGGGCGTGGCTTTCGCCTGGGCGATGAACTCCTGCAGGGTGCCGGGGGCCGCGGTGTTGTTGGCGCCGATCACGAAATAAGCATTAGTGAGCAGGCTGACCGGTGCAAAGGACTTGCGCGGATCGTAGGGCAGGTTCGGATAGACGCTGGGTGCGACACCCAGGATGGAAATCGTCCCCAGCAGCAAGGTGTAGCCATCGCCCGGCGACTTCGCCGCGGCATCCGCGCCAATCGTGCCGCCGGCACCTCCGCGATTCTCTACCACGACCTGCTGGCCAAGGCCTTCGGACATTTTTCCGGCCACCACACGCGCCACGATGTCGGTGGGGCCGCCTGGAACGAATGCGACGATCAGGCGTAGCGGCTTGCTGGGAAATCCCTGCCCCACGACTGGCGCCGCCGCCAGCATCGTCAGCATTGCCAGGCCCGCCGCGCGGGCTGGGACGTGAAATCTGTTTGTCATTGCGAACTCCATTTTTTGAATAATTATTTTGGCATCTTACGACCCAGCCTAAATTTACACTCTAATTGCGCATTCACAAGGCAGATCAGCAAACAACTTCTACAGGCGACTTCGTGTCGCACTTGATTCGCCTATTCTATTGTTGATCCGGTTTGACCTAAGTCAATATCCGGAGTCTCCCGGATATTGAAATTCCTTCGGATGATTCGCTCATAAAGCTCACCTCCCAAGGTCAGGTATCCGTGTTCAGAAGGCCCGCCGAGTATGGGCCCAGCCAAGACCCTGGTCGAACTCAAGCAAGGCGTAAGCGAGCATATGCGGCGTCGCCGTGCTGGCCGTTGACACCAACGTTCTGGTGCGTTTATTGGCGCGTGACGATGTCAAGCAGGCGCTTGCCGCGGACCAGGCCATCGCCAAGGGCGCGTGGATTTCGCATCTGGTACTTGAGATTGCCCGCAAAGCCGGACACATGCCGCTCGCCACATTTGACAGGGCTCTCGCAAAGTTGACTGGGGCGCAGAAACTGGTGTGACGGTTCTGATTTGACTATTTGACTGTCAGTTTATCTGTTAGTCCCCCAGCGCCACGCCCTCCCTGCGCGGATCCGCCGCCCCAATCAACCCGCGCGGTGTGACCGAAATTAGATGCAGTCCACTCCCCGCGCCGCCCATGCGCACTTCATGTCCGCGTGCGGTCAACACTTTAGAAAGCTCATCCATGCCTTCCATGCGTTCGAGGTCGGTGGCGCGGGTGCGGCCGCCGTAGCGCGGCAGGTCGATGGCTTCCTGTTCTCCGAGTTTCCAGTCGAGTAGGGCGACCAGCGTCAGTGCCACGTAGTTGATGATCTGCAGGCCACCGGGTGAGCCCAGCACATGGCGCACTTTGCCCTGCGGATCGAACACGATGGTGGGCGCCATGGAACTGCGCGGTCGCTTGCCGCCTTCGACACGGTTGGCGGCGGGTAAGCCATCAATGTCGGGCAGCCATGAGAAATCGGTGAGTTGGTTGTTGAGAAGAAATCCTCGCACCAGGATGCGGCTGCCGAACGCGGATTCCACTGAGGTCGTAAAGGCCACGGCGTTGCCATCTGTATCTACAACCGACAGATGCGAGGTGGCGGGCATCTCCAGGGTCTGGTCTTCGCCGTGGCGCGCGAGGTTCGGGAGTTTCAGTTCGCCGTGCCTGGGGCGCGTGTTGGCGGCATTCATTCGGATGGTGCTGCTGCGAGTGCGCAGGTAACCGTGGTCGAGCAATTGAGCCAGGGGTTGGGGGACGAAATCGGGGTCGGCGAGGTAATAGTCGCGGTCGGCGTAGGCGAGTTTTCCCGCTTCGGAAAAAAGGTGTACGGCATCGGGCGACAGGGGTTTGAATTTGTCCATGGGAAAGCGTTCCAGCAATCCGAGCAGCATGCCCACCGACGCTCCGCCGGAGGAGGGAGGGGCGACGCCGCACACTTTGTGGCCGCGATAGGGTGCGCACAGCGCGGGTCGCTCCTTGGCGCGATAGGCGGCGATGTCGGCGAGCGTCATATCGCCCGGGACACGCTGCGCCGCGACCGCGGCCACCATGTCGCGCGCGATATCGCCTTCGTAGAAAACCTGCGGGCCCTCATAGGCGATGCGTTTGAACACCGCGGCGAGTTCAGGATTGCGCAGCAAAGTACCCGCGCGCTTGGGCGTGCCGTCGGTTTGAAAGTAAAGCGTGCGCGCGGCCTCATTGCCCTTGAGGAGTGGGTCCTGGGCGAGCAGTTGCGCTAAGCGCGGTGAAATCGCGAAACCTTCTTCGGCGATGCGGATAGCAGGCGCGAAGAGGCGCGGCCAAGCGAGGCGACCGTGGCGGGCGTGCGCCAGCTCCATCATGCGCACCAGGCCCGGCACGCCCACCGAGCGGCCTGAGCCGACCGCCTGAAGGTAGGCCTGGAAGCCTGCGCGTTCGCCCGCCACGGCGAAGCGATCAGGCTTTGCTGCTGCAGGGGCGGTTTCGCGGCCATCGAACGAGCTTAGTTGTTTCGCTGCCGCGTCGTAATGCAGGAGAAATGCCCCGCCGCCTATCCCTGAGGATTGCGGCTCGACCACGTTTAGCACCAGCTGCGTGGCGATCGCCGCGTCAAGCGCGCTGCCGCCCGAGCGCAGCATCTCGATGCCTGCCTGCGATGCGAGTGGGTGAGCCGCCACCACCATCTGGCGCTTGGCATGAACCGCAGTCTTTTGGGTTCGACCGGTGCTGGCCTCGGGCGCGAATTCCTGCGCGAGGCAGAGGCTGGCAAAAACGAGCAGCATGCATGCAGCCAATGCGCTTGCCATGCTGCGTGCGTTCACGGCCGTCGAGGGCAATGCCCGCTTATGGGTCATGCTGTTCCGCTGTTCCGCTGTTCCGGAATCAATGCTGCAAAATTTTCGAGAGAAACAACTGGGCGCGCTCCGAGCGCGGCTTGCCGAAAAAATCCTCCTTCGGCGCATCCTCGACGATTTCACCCTGGTCCATGAAGATGACGCGATGGGCGACCTTGCGCGCGAAACCCATCTCATGGCTGACGCACATCATCGTCATGCCTTCATGGGCCAGTTCCACCATCACATCGAGCACTTCGTTGATCATCTCCGGGTCGAGCGCGGAGGTGGGCTCGTCGAACAGCATGCACATGGGGTCCATGGCCAGGGCGCGGGCGATGGCGACACGCTGTTGTTGTCCGCCTGAGAGCTGGCCGGGGAATTTCGCAGCCTGTTCCTTGAGGCCGACGCGATCGAGCAGCATGGCGCCTTTTGCACGTGCCTCGTCTTCGTTTCGCTTCAATACGCGGATCTGCGCGAGCGTCAGATTCTCCATGATCGAAAGATGCGGAAACAATTCGAAATGTTGGAACACCATACCCACGCGCGAACGCAACTTGGGCAGATCGGTGCCGGGCGCGCCCACTGAAATGCCATCGATGATGACTTCGCCTTGTTGAAACGGCTCCAGCGCATTCACGCATTTGATCAGCGTGGATTTTCCCGATCCCGAGGGGCCGCACACCACCACCACCTCGCCCTTGTTGACGCGGGTCGAGCAGTCTTTGAGCACCTGAAAGCTGCCATACCACTTGCTCACCTTTTTCATCTCAATCATGGCGATGCCTTTTCACTTAATCAGTGTTTCCCTAACGAACAATCGAGATCTTTGCCTGCAATTTTTTTACGACAGAGGAAAGCGAATAGCAAATCACAAAATACACTGCCGCCGCCATCACATACGCTTCGACAGGACGATTGAAATTCTTGCCTGCAGTCTCAAATCCCTTCAATAGATCATAGGCCCCAATGGCGTAGACCAGCGAGGTGTCTTGAAAAAGAATGATGGTTTGCGTCAACAGCACCGGTAGCATGTTGCGAAACGCCTGTGGCAGGATGATCAGGCGCATGTTCTGTGCGTAGGTGAGGCCCAGCGCGTTGCCGGCATACACCTGGCCGCGCGCCACCGACTGGATGCCGGCACGCATGATCTCCGAGTAATAGGCCGACTCGAACGCGGTGAAGGTGATGATGGCCGACCATTCCGCGCCCATTGGCCTGCCGGTCAAAAACGGTATCAACAGGAAGAACCACAGAATCACCATCACCAGGGGAATGGAGCGCATGGTGTTCACGTAAGCCGCCGACGGGAGCACCAGCCAGGGTTTGCCCGATAGGCGCATCAGCGCGAGCAGGGTGCCGAATAAAATGCCGCCTATCATCGCCACCAACGTCAACTCGACGCTGAATACAAATCCGTCCCACAGAAACTTGGTGACCAGGTCCCAGTTGAAAAACGAGAGATCCAAAGCGCCCATCAGGACGCGCTCCAAATGGTGCCCATCAGCGCTCGCTCCCCAGGGTGCCCGGCACGCGAACCCGAGCTTCGATGAAAGCCATGATGCGATTCACCGTGAACGCGGTCGCCATATACAGGCTGGTGACAGCCAGATAGACCTCAATGCCGCGCGAGGTTTCCTCTTGGGCCTGAAGCGCAAACATGGTTAATTCCGAAATGCTCACCGCAAAGGCCACCGAGGAATTCTTGATGATATTCATCGACTCGGAGGTCAACGGCGGGATGACGATGCGAAACGCCATGGGCAACAGCACGAAGCGATAGGTCTGCGGCAAGCTCAGTCCCATGGCGAGGCCCGCGTAGCGCTGGCCGCCGGGTAAGGATTGAATCCCGGCGCGCACCTGTTCGGCGACGCGCGCCGAGGTGAAGAATCCCAGCGCGAATACCACCAGAATAAAACTTGGAATTTCCTGCAATGGTTTGTACATTGAAGGAATGACGTGGTACCAGATAAATATTTGAACTAAAAGTGGGATATTTCGGAATAGCTCCACCCAGGCGTTACCCAGGCGCATGAGCCACACCGAGGGCGTGGTGCGCAGTGTGCCGATCACCGAACCGAAGATGAGCGCGACCACCCAGGAACAGGCAGCAACCGTGAGCGTCCAGCCCCAGGCCGAGATCATCCAGTCAAGGTAGGTCTGGCCGCCGCCGGTATCGCGAAGAAATACTTCCCATTCCCAGCGGAATTGCATTATTACTCCGGCTTGATTCCTATGGCCTTGATGATGCCGCCACGGTTTTCGACCACAAAAGCCTGCCCCAGCGCTTGGGAGAGGTTCGTTTTTCTCCTGAGCTTATTGGGGGGTCAGGCCGGCGGCTTTGACCAGGGCGGCCACATTGGTATCGAAAATTTTTATGGCGGCGGCGAAATCCCTGGGTGAGCTGGTGCTGGGTTCGGTATCCAGCGCCTCCAGTTTGGCGGCGATGTCGGGATCGCGAAAGCCTTTTTGAATCTCCTCCGAGAGCCGGGTGACGATGGGGGCGGGTGTCGCGGCCGGCGCGAAAAACCCCCAGAATCCCAGCGTGAATTTGTAATCCGAAATCACTTCACCGAGCGCGGGAATCTCGGGTAAGCGCTTATAGCGAGACTCACCGAGCACCGCGAGGATCCTTACCTGTTTGGCCTCCACGGCTTGCCGGATGCTGCTATAGGGAATCAAGGTGGCGCCGATGCGGCCGGTCAAAAAGTCGTTATTCCTCAAACCCTCGTTGCCGCTGCCATAGGGAATATGGGTGAGATCGGTGCCGGTGGATTGCATGAAACCTATCCATTGCAGGTGCAAGGATGATCCGATACCGTTGCTGGAAATGGATACCTTGCCCGGATTTTTCTTCGCATAGTCGACGAATTCACGTAGCGTGTTGCCAGGCACCGAGTTATGCACCGCCACCAGATTGGTGACACGCGCGGCCATGCTCACAGGGGCGAAATCGCGTTGCACGTCGACGGTGACATTCTTCAAAAGGTATTTGCTGGAGATGATCATATTGGTGGAATACATGATCGAATAGCCGTCGGGGCCGGCGCGCAACACATCCTGCGCCGCGATCTGTCCGCCCGCGCCGGCCTTGGTTTCGACCACTACCGGCTGACCGACACTGGCGCTTATTCTTGGCGCCACCAGACGCAGTGCTATGTCGCCTGGGCTGCCCGAAGCGGAATTGCTGATAACACGGATAGGTTTGGTGGGATAGGTTTGCGCGTGGACGAGCGCCGACATTGCGATGGCCGCGGAGGCGAATGTGATGGTGATGGCGATTGCGGTGTTATTGAGAACTGGTTTCATGATATTTCTGATTCCGTTTGCGAATAGGGTCTGGTAGTGAAATCAATTCGCGCAATAAACGCGCCCGAGGGCGCGTTTATTGATACCTGAGTTGGGGTCACTTGACGGTGTAGGACTCCATCGGATTGTCGTTCGGGTTCGCAAACAATCCCTTCAAGGTTCCACCCATAGGCAGATTGACATTGGCATTCTTGGGGGGGATAGGTGAAGTGAACCACTTGCCGTAGAGTTTCGCGAGTTCGCCTGAATTCATCATATTGCGAATGCTAAGGTCCACCAGGCGCTTCATGCCGGGGTCGTCCCTCCTGAACATCACCGCGATGGGTTCCACAGACAATACTTCACCGACAATCTTGAAATCCCGTGGCTCCTTGGCATTTGCAATCAGACCCGCGAGGATGTTGTCGTCCATCACGAATGCGTCGGCGCGGCCCGTCTCTAACAGCAAAAACGAATCGGCGTGATCCTTGCCGAACACCTCCTTGAAGCTCACCTTTTCTGCGCGCTGATGGCGGCGTAAGGTTTGGACAGAAGTGGTGCCAGTGGTGGTCGCCACGGTTCTGTTGCCCAATTGGGCGATCGAGTTGATACCCGACTTGGCCTTGACCGCAGTGCGCACCTCGGTGACGTAGGTTGTGAGGCCGAAGGCCACATCCTTCTGGCGCGCGGAATTATTGGTGGTCGAGCCGCACTCGATATCCACGGTGCCGTTTTGTGTGAGAGGGATCCGGTTTTGCGAGGTCACCGGCGTGTACTTGATATTGAGCGGCTTGCCGACGGTCTTGCCGATTTCGGCGATTATCGCTCGGCATAAATCCACGTGGTAGCCGGCGAACTGGTTATTACCCAGGGTAAATGACAGGGGCGACGAGGATTCTCGCACGCCCATGACGATCTCGCCGGAGTCCTGTACTTTCTTAAGCGTGGTGACCTGGGCGTGGGCAACGCCCGCCAGTACGGCGCTCGCGAGCGCGAGTGTTGCTATCAATGTGTTCATCGGAATCTCCTGTTTGGCCGTTAGGCGTTGCGCGGGGCCGTGTCGGTACGCTGTACGCCCGACGCGATGCGGCCGATTCTACGCAGCGCCTTTGGGTTTGTCCAAGTCGTTATGGAAAGTCTTCAGAAAACCGGTCGTGGTAGGAGGGGACGAGCCAAAAAACCTTAAGTAAGTGCCATTCGTTCTAAAGAGCGACTTGGTCGGGGCTCCTTGGGGCGTTCATCTCATGGATGGCCGCAATATCAGATGAGTAAAAACACATCTCCCGCTTCGCATTTCGTGGCGAATTTCGCGCTGCAGCCTTCATCGGGCGCAACTGCGACGCCGTCCGCAAGGCCGATGTTCCAGTTGTGCAGCGGGCAGGTGACAAACTTACCGTGAACGATGCCTTGTGATAGCGGACCGCCCTTGTGCGGACAACTGTCTCGCAAGGCGAAGATTTCGTCATCGGCGGTGCGAAACACCGCGATATCGCCGTGCGCGCTTCTCACCACCCGTGCGCCCATACGTGGAATGTCATCGAGCGCGCAAACGCGTGTCCATAAGCCTGCATTGGCTGGTGTGGCGCTTGAATTCATTGCCGCAGTCATACCGACAAAGCTTGGAATTCATTGCGCTCGAGGCCTGCGGCGCGTTCCTGCCAGGGGTCTTTTTCGCCTTGTATGGCATAGAGTAGCCGCTCAAACAGTGCCTTGCGGCCCTTGGCATCCTCCAGAACATGTTTTTTGACATAGTCCAGGCCGACGCGCGCCACCCAATGCACAGTGCGATCGAGGTAGCGTGCTTCTTCGCGATACAACTGCAGGAAGGCGCCAGAGTATTCGAGCACCTCCTCGGATGTTTTTACTTTGCAAAGAAACTGCGCGGCCTCGGTCTTGATACCGCCGTTGCCCGCTACATAGATTTCCCAGCCCGATTCGACGCCGATCACCCCGACGTCCTTGATTCCGGATTCGGCGCAGTTACGAGGACATCCCGAGACCGCCAATTTAACCTTGTGAGGGGCATACATTTTCGTGAAAGCGTGTTCGAGGTCCACCCCCATCTGGGTCGAATCCTGCACGCCGAAGCGGCACCACTCCGAGCCGACGCAGGTCTTCACGGTGCGCAGCGCCTTGGCGTAGGCATGGCCTGAGGGCATATCGAGGTCGGCCCATACGCGTGGCAGATCCTCTTTTTTTACGCCGAGCAGATCGATACGCTGACCGCCAGTCACCTTTACGGTGGGAATCGCATATTTATCGACGACATCGGCGATGCGGCGCAGTTGCGCCGCCGTGGTGGTGCCACCGTACATGCGCGGTATCACCGAGAAGCTACCGTCCTTCTGAATATTTGCGTGGGCACGCTCATTGATGAAGCGCGATTGCGGATCGTCACGGGCCTCATGCGGCCAGGTGGACAGAAGGTAGTAATTGAGAGCCGGACGGCAGGAGGCACATCCGTTGGGCGTTTTCCATTCCATGAAACGCATTACATCGGGAATCGCAAGCAGATGCTGTTCGCGGATGATCCGGCGTGCCTCTTCGTGGGTGTGGTCGGTGCAGGCGCACATCGGTTTGGTGGTGGTCTGCGCGGGCGCATACGCGCCGCCGACGGTCGAGGCGAGTATCTGCTCCACCAGGCCGGTGCAGGATCCGCATGAGGAAGACGCTTTAGTGTGCTTCCTCACATCGTCGAGGGAGAACAAGCCCTTTTCCTTGATCGCCTTGATGATTGTGCCCTTGCACACGCCGTTGCAGCCGCACACTTCCATGTTGTCGGGCATGGTATTGGCATTGCTTTGCCCCTGGTGGCCGGTGTTGCCCAGGTGAGACTGGCCGAACATCAGGTGGTCGCGAATCTCGGCCACGTTCTGCGAGTCGCGCATCATCTGGAAATACCACGAGCCGTCAACGGTATCGCCGTAGAGCACGGCGCCAATAATGCGG
>CAMDFL010000138.1 GCA_945897475.1 Bordetella parapertussis | reverse complement strand
GAATTTAAACGATTACGAATTCGCCGGTGAACTCTCGCTTACTGGCGATCTTAGACCGGTGCGCGGCGCGCTCGCCATGACTTATCGCGCGAAAAACAGCGGGCGCGCGTTCATTTTGCCGGCGCAAAGTGCGCCGGAAGCGGCATTGGTTGCCGAGGCCCGCGTGCTTCGCGCGGATTCTCTTTTGGCGGTTTGCGCACACCTGACGGGTGCGTGCCTGCTGACGCGTCATATCGAAGCAATGGTATCGACTGTGGAGGACTTCCCCGATATCGTGGAGGTCAAAGGCCAGATGCACGCCAAGCGCGCACTCGAAGTGGCTGCCGCCGGCGGCCATTCAATGTTGATGATAGGGCCACCGGGGACTGGAAAATCCATGCTGGCCGCGCGTCTGCCAGGATTGCTGCCGCGCATGACCGAAATTGAAGCGCTAGAGTCGGCGGCCATGCAATCCTTAGGCGCCAAGGGTTTTCAGCCGTGCAACTGGATGCGAAGGCCTTATCGCGTCCCGCATCACACCGCTTCTGCGGTCGCGTTGGTGGGCGGCGGCGCCAATCCCCGCCCTGGTGAGATATCGCTTGCGCACAACGGCGTGCTGTTCCTGGATGAGTTGCCCGAATTCGATCGCAAGGTGCTGGAGGTGCTGCGTGAACCGATGGAGTCGGGCCGCGTCGCTATCTCGCGTGCGGCGCGGCAGGTGGAATTCCCGGCGCGCTTTCAACTGATCGCGGCGATGAATCCTTGCCATTGCGGTTACCTGGGTCATCACTCCGGGCGATGCCGTTGCACGCCCGACCAGATACTTCGCTATCGCGGTAGGATTTCGGGGCCGCTGCAGGACCGCATCGACATCCAAATCGAAGTCCCGGCGCTGCCTCCTGAGCACTATGAGCTGGTCGCCGATGGTGAATCCTCGGCCAAGGTGCTCGTACGAACCATTGCAGCCCGCGCACGCATGCTCGCGCGCCAGGGCTGGGAAAACGCCAGACTGTCCACGCATGAGGTGGATGCCTATTGCACCCCCGCCGCGGATGGCGTGGTCCTGCTTCGACGCGCAGTCAGCCGGCTGGGCTTATCCGCGCGCGGCTATCACCGGGTATTAAAGGTGGCCAGAACCATTGCGGATATCGCGGGGGCAGATGTCGTTTTGGCCGAGCATATTGCGGAGGCAATTCAGTATCGACGCGTTGATCGCGCGTAAGCGCCAATTCCCAATAACCGCATAAGCAACCTAACCTGATACCAATCCCAGGTCTGCGCGCATCTTGTCTTCCCATTCGCGCACCGGCATGAAACGGGCATCCTTCCTGCACATGGCCTCGGATTGTTTGAAGATCTCTTCGTTCGACAGGGAAAAATCCAGCGTATCGCCGTGCGGTTGTGAAATGTACCAGGGCGTATCCATATAAATCTCTATGGTGTTGCCTTCCGGGTCGTGGAAATAGACTGACCAGGCATTGCCATGATTGATGCCGCGAAGCTGCCCCACATTTTCAGCTTTGACTCGGTGGTACATGGTGCGAAGTTGATCGAGCGTATCGATTTTGAAGGACAACTGATTAATAGTGCTGGGGCCCTCGTCCCCTCGCCCTTCGGCAAGAATGAACTGATGATGCTTGGTCGGATCGGCCGTGAGGAACACGATATTGACCGGCATGGAAAAGCCGTGTCCCCGGTCGCTGATATGCAAATTCATGATTTCGGTGTAGAAACGCGTCATCTTGGCGAGGTCGCGCACGTAGATGCCGGCATGGGTAAGTGCAAGGCGCAGGGGAGCGGCCATCAAGATCTCCAGAGAAAATAGCTGACAGAGGGTTTCATGTACTCAGACCATACGATAACGCAGACCATCGGCCAGTTGCTGATTGCCTTGATGTTCGTGGCGACTGGCATTGTCAATTCGACCACCAAATTCCGCCAACACCTGGATCGTATGGTCGCCGTGGGCGTGCCTTTCGCGAAAGCGGCATTGATTATCGGATTCGCGATGCAGCTGGCAGGCGGCCTGCTGATCGCGTTCGATGCGTATCGGGCCGCAGGCGCCGCAATATTGATCGTCTTCACGGTTTTCGCTACAGCTATTTTTCATCAGTTCTGGCGAGTCGAGGATCCCTTGCGCCGCCACCTTCACGTGTCGTTTATTTTTTCCAACGGGGCGCTGATCGGCGCATTGCTGTTGCTGATGTAAGGCCAATAAAATCCTAAAATCTATATAAATAGTTTAACTAAACGTCGAATTGACGCGCTAAATATACGATTTCGAATTCTATAAATGGACTAGCATATTGGGCATGCTGCCGCGTTAAATGTTACACGCCGAAACTTACGCGGTGGAGCTTACGCGTTCAAATTTACACAAATTGGATTGACAGCCCCCCCAGCGATCCGAAATCCGCGTGCACCGTATCGCCCTTTTGCGCCCAGATCGGCCGGATGAAGGAGCCTGAGAGCATCACCTGGCCCGGCTCCAGCCGCTGGCCGAACTTGCTGATCTTGTTGGCAAGCCACGCAATTCCCAAGGCCGGATGACCGAGCACACCGGCGGCGACGCCGGTTTCCTCGATATCCGAATTGCGATACAGGATGCCGCTCACCCAGCGAAGGTCAACATCCATCGGGCCCACCGGTCGACCGCCCATCACCAGGCCCGCCGCCGCGCCGTTGTCGGCCACGGTGTCATAGATTTTTCTCGGGTTCTGCACGCGCGCATCGACAATTTCCATGGCGGGAATCACGTATTCGGTGGCGCGCAACACGTCGAGCAAGCCCACTCCGGGACCTTGCAGTACGCTTTTCAAAACGAACACCAATTCGATTTCAACGCGTGGAACGCAAAACCGGTCATGCGCAACCTTGGCGCCATCTGCTATCAGCATGTAGTCGTGCAGCACGCCGTAATCGGGCTCGTCGATCTGTGAGGAGGCTTGCATCGCCTTGGAGGTCAAGCCGATCTTGTTGCCGATGACTTTGTGGCCCGCTGCCACGCGTATCTTGGTGGCGATCGCCGAGATCGCATAGGCATCATCGATGGTGATGTCGGGGAAGGTCTTGGACAACTGCACAATGGGTTTGCGGTCGCGCTCGGCGGCGACCAGCCACTCGGCGGCTTTATTGCGGTCTGCTTCGGACATCATGATTAATGCTCCTTCTGGATGATCGCCGAATGCTAAAGCCTGCGGGCCGGAATTGCACGCCGAAACTGTGTTTTCAAAAAGCACGCAAGCCTTGCGATGTGATGGACGAAGGCTTCAGTGGCAAGATCGCCAGTCTGATATATTCGTTTGCTGAGTTATTCGTTCGCTGATTTATTCGTTCGCACCACGAATGCTGTCGCAATCACAGTTCCAAGGAGGCGGTAATGCAGGATCAAATGGTGGTTCACAACCCAATGGGGTATCCCCCCAAAGTTTCCGGCAAGCCGCTGGCGCCGCGGCTGGATACGCTCAACGGCCGCACTGTCTACCTGGTGGATTGCAGGTTCGATGATTCTGACATCCTGTTGAAATCGGTGCAGGCCTGGTTTGCCGAACACATGCCGGCGGTGAAAACCGTCTACAAACCCATCAGCAGCGTTTATACCAAGGACGATCCGGCCACCTGGCAGGAGATCAAGGAAAAGGGTGACGCCGCCATTGTCGGTGTCGGTCATTGAAGCACTTGCGCGCCGGCGGTCGCCGCGCACGGAATGTCGATAGATCTGAAATACGGTGTGCCCACCGTTTGCCTGCATACCTCGATGTTTACGACGGTGACGAAATCGGTGGTGCGCATGAACGGTGCGCCGCGCATGCGTCAGGTCTACCTGCCCCATCCTGTTATGGGCAAGACGCCCGCGGAGATCCGCGGCTATGTGTTCGGTGCGAGCCCCGTGAGCGGCAAACCCGTCATGCAGGAAGTTGTCGAAGGGCTCACCCAGGCGCTCAATGACGATGATCGCCGTGGCCTGACATTCGCGCGCAACACGCCGCGCCTGTGCGAGGCGGCGTCCGAGGAGGCTTTGAACCAGCAATTTCTCGATAACAACTGGACCGACAAACTGCCTGTCGTTCTTCCCACGCTTGAACGCGTGGCGGCGATGTTGAAACACACCAGCCGCAAGCCCGATGAGGTGGTCGGCCACCACGCTGCCACGCATTTCCGCGAAGAGTGGGAATGCACCGTCGAGCAGGTGGCGGTAAACGCGGTGATGGCGGGCGCGCGACCGGAATATTTGCCGGTGATTCTGGCGATTGCAGCAACCGGGGCCAGCGCGCGCGGATCATCGACGAGTTCCATGGCGAGCATGGTGGTGGTGAACGGCCCGATCCGAAAAGAAATCAACATGAACGCCGGCACCGGCGCCATGGCGCCCTACAACCAGGCTAATGCGACTATCGGCCGCGCCTATGGCTTGTTGTCGCAGAACCTGCAAGGTGGCTCCCTGCCCGGAGATACCTATATGGGTTCGATGGGTAATGCGCTGGCCTACGCCAGTCCTACATTCGCCGAGAATGAGGAGCGCAGCCCCTGGGAGCCCTTGCATGTTCAGCACGGCTTTAAATTTGAGCAAAGCGTGGTCAGCGTATTCATCGGCATGCGCCATATGGCGTTTACGCTGGGTCTGCGCCATGCCCATTGGCGCGATCACGTGCGCAACATGATGCGCGGCATGGATCCGAACGAGTCGCCCGTGTTCCTGCTCGACCCGATCGCGGCGCGCCTGTTTCAGGACGTGGGCGGATTGAAAACAAAAAAAGATCTGATCAACTGGATTTGCGAAAACGCTCGCATGCCCGCCAGCCAATACTGGGACTACCAATTGATTCAGAATTATCAGTATCCTCGCGCCACTTTTGGCGAAGAACCCCTGGCCACCAAACTACGCGCCAAGCCCGACGACATGATTCCCCTATGGACGCCGGACCAGGTCAATGCGGTGGTGGTCGGCGGTGAAACCAACGGCTACTGGCGCATCGCCGGCGCGCGCCTGGCCGGCAGCGCCTGCGTAGACGATTGGCGGTGAGTGATCCTCAACAATTTGAAGTGTTGGTGGTCGGCGGCGGCGTTGCCGGTCTGACTGCCGGATTGTTTAGCGCGCGCCTGGGCCGTTCAACCCTGGTGCTGGTGTCGCTGATGCCTGGTGGGCATCTGGCCACCATCACGAAAATCGACGACTTCCCCGGATTTCCGGGAGGGGTCGCTGGGTATGATCTGGGTCCGATGATTCAGGAGCAAGCCGACGCGGCCGGCGCACAATTTCAGATGGGTGAAATGTTGTCGATCGCAGCGGTCCGCGGGGGTTGGCGCGTTACCACGAGTGAGGGCGATGTAGAGGCGAAAGCGGTGATCGTTGCCACGGGTTCGGCCAATCGCATGCTGGGCGTGCCGGGTGAGGAGCGGCTCACTGGCAAGGGCGTCAGTCATTGCGCCAGTTGCGATGGTCCCTTGCTGAAAAATAAGAAAGTCATTGTCGTCGGCGCAGGTGACTCCGGTTTGCAGGAGGCGTTGACCTTGAGTGAGTTTGCCGCCGAAGTACTGGTGCTGCATCGCTCAGCGAAGTCTGGCGCGCAGGAGGCATACCAAAAGCGTGTGCGCGAGCAGTCAAAAATTAAAATCCAGGGCAACACGGTCATCGAAGAAATTCTCGGCGACATCGGGGTGACTGGCGTGCGTGTGCTAGAAAACGGCGTAACCCGAGAAATCACCGCGGAAGCGGTATTTGTCTACACGGGTTTCCAGCCCAACACCGGATATCTGCAGGGCATTGCCGATCTGGATGAAGCTGGCCGCGTGCGCACCGACATCTGGATGCAAACCAGCGCAGCAGGCCTTTTCGCCGCCGGCGATGCACGTGCCGATTCGACATCGCAGGCCATTACCGCGGCCGGTGACGGTGCAACCGCGGCACTGGCGGCAGATCGTTATTTGAAAAGCTTTGATCCGGCCTAAAAAGGATTCTGGCGCATGAAACGCTTGAAACAACGGCGGCCTCGCCTGATCGCGATGTTGGCAATGACGATGAGTGCCGTAGTGGTGTTCGCGCAGTCCTACCCCAGCAAACCGGTGCGCATCATGGTGCCCTTCCCCGCCGGCGGACCGGTAGATTCGCTGGCGCGTGTCATCAGCCCCAAGTTGGCCTGGGGCCCGAGGAGTTCGCGGCGCTGATCCGGCGCCAGCATGCTGCGGGCGCCATTCTGGTCAAGGTGTCCGGCGCCGTGGTTGAGTAAGGGCGCGCCGATGCGGCGAGCCAGTTGCACATGGCTGCTGGCGGTGCGCGCCGAAAAATAAAAACGGCTCAAAAGGCACGCCAGTATTGCCTCTTCAGCCGGTCTGCGAATTAAAGTTCGAAGTTCGGCCTCGAGTGGGGATGGAGTGGCGGCCTTTCTCAGCCCGGCACCACGATAAATCCCTCTTCCTGATCCCCGAACGAAATTGTGCAACCGAGGAGGAATCTGTCGGCAGTGAGGGCGCACAGAGCGGCATCCACAAAGTCGATGTTGGCGAGCGGACCATCGTCGTAGCCCTCCTCCCGCAGCATCCTTCGTCGAGTGGCCGCCTTCGGACTGGCGGGAATCACACGGCCCGCCAATGAGCACACGACTGCATGCGGGAAAGTTTCAAGGACAATCTTCCCGCTCTGGCGGGTGCCGTCGAAGAGCCTGTAATTAAGAAGCAGGCGTTCGTAGAGCTTCTCGCCGTTGAACACCCAGCCGAAAAAATTCCGGCCCTCAGCTGCGGATCGGGTAGGAGTCTTGAAACACTGGATCGTCTCCCCACCAACCGCGAGTGACCGCTCGGCGAGTCGCGAGCCGCCTGAAGAGGCCCAGGCGCAGGGCGCATCAATGGCGATGGCCTGCGCGGCTCTCGCCTTACACCAATCCGCTACTACTGAGGCCTTCGTGAAGTGTTGCGTTTCAAATTGGCCATTGCGTAGGGCGACCGCATGAAAGCCCTTCCCGCTTCCGCCCACGTCAATGCCAATCACGGTTTCGCCAGATTGTTTCACGCCGATGAATTCGCGGGTTTTTCTTCACCCCAGATGCGGGCGAGGGTGGCCTGGATTTTTTGCTCGAAGCGGGTTATCAATTCGCGGTTGGCGGCGACCAGCGATTGCTCGGTTTCTATTTCGGCTACTACGGCTTGCTGCGTCGCGAGGGGCATTGGAATACTCTCAACAATCTAAATTGTAACAATGTGACAGTCGCCCGTTACCGTGTCGTGTGCGACGAATGCGTGAACCGGTTGGTCGGCGTGAAACCCCAATAACAAAGAGCTAGGGAAAGTCCGCTCTTCCGGGTAATCGGCAATGACTTCGCCGTTTGCGACAAGCTGCGCGAGCGAATTCGGATCAATTCCACGCTGGTACATCCGTTCGAACGCGTGGCGGAAATAGTGCAGGTTTTTTGCAGTCCATAGACTTCTATTTCACGGACCGCGCTGCCATAACCCTCTCTTTTTCCTTCATCGCATCATCGGGTTGCAGTTTATCACTGGCACTTCGAGGTTTGCGACAAACTCTCGATGAGACAAGGCTGTCATTTTTTAAATCCGGCGTGCCCTTTTAGCGCTGCGCCCACGTCTACCTTGTCGATACGTCCGGTGGACCAGATCACTTCCACTCGATGGAGTGCGAGCGAGCGCGCCGATTTGATCGTGGGTAATTTCATGGATTGAGTTCCTTCCAGCGCGACTGCAACATTTCCTGATTCTCCCTGGCCCAGGCCAGGGCCTGATGCAAAACGAGTTTGCTACATCGCCGACGATCTCCGCCAGCCTGGCGATGGAAACGCTACAACGGCCGTTGGGCGTTTCCACGTGAAAGTGCGGTTCACCGTGGTCGTTCGCGTACATGGCAATCTTGCCGCTGGACAGCCGCGTGAGCGTTGGCATGCAGCAGTGTCTAGTGCATGGCAAGCACTGCATCAAGCCGGAGACCAGCCAAATGCCCTAAAAGACACGCCAGTATTGGTTTACCAGCAAATGCGCTAGAGCAAACTGTGTGCAAACTCCGCTTCATCGAAGCCCACCAGAAGTTTCGCTCCGGCTTCCACAACCGGCCGTTTGATTGCGCTGGGATATCTTTCCAACAGCTTCAATGCGCCCGCTTCATTGAGATTGTCACGCTCGCTCTCGGGAATTTTCCGCCAGGTCGTTCCGCGGGTGTTCACGAGTGTCTCCCATCCGACACGCCCGGCCCAGTCTTTCATGCGATTTACAGGTACGCCGCTTTTCTTGTAGTCATGAAAATCGTAATCGACACCCGCAGCGCCAAGCCAGGCGAAAGTCTTCTTTATGGTGTCGCAGTTCTTGATGCCGTAAATGGTGACTTTCATTGGCTGCCCTGAGCAAAAGATTCGATGATACCGACTCAATACGCTGACAACACAGGACCCTTCCCCGGGCTCGTTGGAGAAGACTAGGCATTGCCGATGAATAGCTAATCGGCGCAGAATCGGCCTTCTGGTCGGTGTAGGCCGCGCTGTCCTGGTGGAATTATCTTGGGAGGAATGAATGAATACAAAAAAACGCATTGCGTATTTACTCTTGCTATTAGGCGTGACGGTGGCGCCATCCGCCGCGCTCGCGCAAGCCTATCCAGTAAAACCCATCAAGATGATCATGCCCATCCCCGCGGGATCGCTCACCGATGTGGTGGGGCGCGCCGTTGCGATATCAGTGGGCACGGCCTTGGGGCAAACCGTCATTGGCGAGAACCGTGTCGGCGCCAATGGCACCATCGGAATGACTGAATGCGCGCGCGCAGCACCCGATGGTTACACCGTGTGCATGACCGACGGCAATATCATGACCATCAACCCCTATGCGTATGCGACGCTGCCCTACGATCCGAAATCTTTTGTCCCCATCGCGCATCTGGCTGAGCTGGAGGTGGCGTTCGCGGTGCAGACTACTTTGCCGATCAACAATCTCAAAGAGTGGCTCGACTACGCCCGTGCGCGCCCCGGACAGGCGACTTGGGGCACCACCGGCGCTGGCTCCACGCCGCATCTGTATCTTTCCTGGATGTCCGCCAAGACTGGCGTGACCTTCAATCACATTCCCTACAAGGGACCGGCGCAGTTGCAACTGGCGCTGATCGCAGGCGAAATCGATGCGACCAATATGGGCCCGGCCAATATCGCCAAATTGAACGCAGCGGGCAAGGTACGGCTGGTCGCTGTGTCTCACGGCAAGACGCGCAGCAAATGGCTGGGCGACACGCCCAGTTTCAAGGATCAAGGATTCGATATCGATTTTCGCAACTGGCTTGCCATCGTTTTTCCCGGCGGCACGCCGGTGGCATTGGCGCGCCGCTGGAACGTGGAGATCAATAAACTGATCGCCGACACCGCGTGGGTAGACAAGGTGATGATCGCATCCGCGCTCTCACCCACTGGCGGGCCTCCCGAGGAACTGGAGCGCATACTCGTCGAAAAGCACAAGCTCGGCGCGGAAATCACCAAAATCGCGAATCTCAAGTTTGAGTAATCAGGGTCAGAACCAAATTTCGAAATAATCAGGGGCAACGCTCAAGGCGGTTTGCGATTGATTCCGAGGAAAAGTCACACAGCCTCTGTTTATTTACTCATCTCCAATACGAATTCCCTGCACCTTCGAAAAACGTGTTATCTCGCTTCTGATATGTGCGCCAAACTCGGCCGCTGTGCCGCCGTGCAGGTCGTACTGCATCGCGATCAGCTTATCGCGCGTCGCCGGCTGGTTGAGCGTGGCGTTCATTTCGCTGTTTAGTCGCGCGAGTATGGGCTGAGGTATTCCCGCCGGAGCGATCATGCCGAACCAGTTATCCATGGCGTAATTGGATAAGCCGGCCTCTGCCATGGTGGGCAGATCGGGCGCGAATTGCGAGCGCTTCGAACCGGTAATGGCGTAGGCCTTGATTTTGCCTGCCTTGATATATTGCGAAAGATTCGCCAGCGTATTCACAATTAAATCTACTTCGCCATTCAATATGAGCGGTATTCCCTGGGTGCAGCCTTTGAAGGGAACATGAACCATGGCCACGCCCGCCAATTGACCGAACAGTTCTCCGGCGACATGGTGGCTGGAACCGTTGCTGCATGAGGCAAAAGTCATCTTATCTTTGCGTCCACGGCCATATGTGATCAACTGAGCAATGCTATCCGGCGGCAGCGCTGCCTTGCCGGCAAGCACCGTGGTGGTGGTGGCAAACAAAATAATCGGTGCAAAATCCTTGATCGCATCGAACGGACGTTTCTTCACCGCCAGCGCCTGATGTATCGATAGGCCAGAGGTCGCCACTCCTATGGTGTAACCGTCGGCTGGCGCCCTGGCTATCGCTTCAAGTCCAATCGCGCTGTCCGCACCCGGCCGGTATTCAACCACGAAGGGCTTGCCTAATGCGTCGCCCAGACGCCCCGCCATAAGGCGCGCCAGAAGATCGCTACCACCACCGGGCAGAACGGTGACGATGACGCGCGAAGGCTTGGCGGGGTAATCCTGTGCCATGAGGCCTAATGGCAGTAGCAGCGAACAAGTGGCAAGTAGATGATTACGGAGTGTTTTCATTAAAGCCCAAACCGGGGGGGCAAAATCCATTTGCAAGGGAGCGAGGCATAGGCGAATTCTGTCATGTCGCGGGCAAACGTTGCAATGCCCACACCAGTGCCACGACCGGTAATTCTCTTCGAATTCAGCCAGGCGCCGTAAACAGAAAATACAGCAGCAACACGTAAATGCCGGTCATTCCCGCGGCATCCAGGTTCGACAGCGTTCGATCCTGCTCAATGTATTGGTGCAGGGCGTAGAACAGTGGAAACAGCAGCAGCATCAGCATGATGGTCACCACGGTCACCGGAATCGCGAATTTCGCGTCGCCGGTGAACAGGCCGCCTAAACCGATTACGATCAGGCTGAAGGGCAAGAGCAGGAAAAACACCTGGGTCAGCCCACCAAAAACGTTGGACAGGGCGATACCCAGTTCCCCGCGACGGTGCGACTTGAATACGATGACGTATTCGCTGATTCCGGCAAAGAACGCCAACGCGGCGGCGGTAGGAATCGTCGGCAAACCAATGTCATTCAAGGCGGTTTCGGCGAACCCGCCGATCGCCTCGCCACCACAGTAGGCGCCCGCGAGGCCAAGCGCCAGCATGGACATGATCGCGCCCCAACTGGTGTCGTGGCCGAGACGACCGGGGTCCGCCGGCATCGATTCTTCGTGGTCATTCCCCTCGCCGTAGTAACGAACCAGCGTCAGCAGGTAGTAGCAGTAAATGGCGATCAATATGCCGCCGATCACCAGGAGATCCAGGCCTGAGAGAAGCGGCTTGGAACCTTCCACCCGGAACATGAGCATCATCGACCCGACAATGAGCGCCACCGCGCCGCCAGCGATCAGGATCTGTCCACCGGCGGTGGTGAGCGAGCGCGGCATGCTGAACGCGCCCTGGCGGTCTTTGGGTAAAAAGAACGAATAGATCGAGAACGCAAGCGCGTTGTTGTAGATCGTCACCGTCGCGGTGACAAAGGCCGCAAGCGGGTCCACCCGAACTAGAAAGCCGATGACGACGAATTCAGGCAGTGTGGAGAGCACCGAGCCGACTGTGCCCGAGATGAAACCCTCCCAGCGGTAGCGCGCGCCCAGCCGCTCGACGCCGTGGATGAACGCCTCGCATGCCCCCTGGATAACCAGCAGTCCGGTAATCAATTGCACTGCTGCGATCAGGCCCTTGTGCTGCTCTTTGTCGACCAATGGCCAGTGCTCATTGGCGAACAGCATTGCCCAAAGAGCAAACCCTATCCACATCAATAGCGCCCAGGTGGTGAGCCCCCGGTAGCGCGCCTCGAGTGCGCGCAGCCCCGTCGAGACCCAGAATGATCGACTCGGCAGCGTAGGCGTTGTCCCCTTGTTGCGCTGCTCGACTAAAGCTTCCAGTGCCTGTTTGAGATTGGGCGAGGTTGAAACGATGCGATCAAAC
>CAMDFL010000137.1 GCA_945897475.1 Bordetella parapertussis | reverse complement strand
GGGCGCTGACGTATTCCGCCAACTCTTTGAGGGATTTCGGCGGAACATCGGGACCGACAGTAGCGAACGGCCAGGTATCTGCCAGCATGCTGATGTGATCGAAGCTGTTGATCGGATCGTAGGTGAGGTCACGGAACAGATGGGAGGCGACAGCGAAGGTAGCGGTGGGGGCGAGTACCAGGGTGTAGCCATCGGGTGAGGCGCGCGCCACTTCGGATGCGCCGATATTGCCATCTGCGCCGGGCTTGGGTTCGACAATGAATCTCTGATTGAAGCGAGCCTCGACGCTGGGGGCGAGTGTGCGAAAAATAAGCTCGGCGACACTGCCGGCGGCAAACGGAATCACCAGTCGAATGGGTTTTGTCGGGTAATCCTGAGCCAGTGCAGCGCCCGAATGAATGCCGATAGCGGTGACCAATGCTATGTTGAAAAGTCGGAATATCATGAAGTAGTCCTCGAGGTAGATAATAAAAATACCGAGCATGTTACACAGATCCTCAAGCGAGCAAACGTTTTTGCACCTTGCGGTAGCGAGCCTCGATCGCCTCCTCATCGTGATGTCGCCCTTCGCGAACAACCCAATTGCCGCCAACCATCACGTTCTTGACCGCCCGGCCGGCGCAATTGAATAGAAACGCATCCATCAGCGTTTCTCCATGACGATCGGCAAGATCGACGTGTGTGTCATCGAGCACCACTAAATCGGCCCGCAGACCTCGGGCGATCGTGCCCATCTTGCGTCCCAGTGCCTGCGCGCCGCCGTCCGCTGCGCCGCGCCACAGATTAGTCCCCACAGAAGGGTGCTTTAGTGTCGCGCTGATGTTTCTGCGACGAAGGGACAGTCGCTGCACATATTCCAGCCAACGCAATTCTTCGACCGGCGAGCGTGACACGTTGGTATCTGTGCCTATCGCGTAGCGTCCGCCTTTTTCGCGGTAGCGCAGAAAAGGGAAGATGCCATCACCAAGATTGCCTTCGGTGCTTGGGCACAGGCCGGTCACGGCGCCCGATTGCGCCAAGTGCTCCGCTTCGGTCATGGATACATGGGTGCAATGCACCAGGCACCAGCGCTCATCGACCGGCATATTGTCGAGCAGCCATTGCACCGGCCGCTGATCGCTCCATGACAGGCAGTCATTGACTTCCCGTACCTGTTCGGCGACATGCATGTGTACCGGCGCGGTGGGGTCGATTGCGTTAATTCCGGCGAGCAGGTCGAGCAGCATCGCCGGACTGACCGCGCGCAGCGAATGCGGTGCGACACCGAGGCGAATATCGTCTTTGCCTGCGAAGGCAACCCGCAATTCCTGCACCATCTTAAGGATCATGTCGGGTGAGGAGGCGAATCTTTTCTGCCCGGATTCCAAGGGTGTCTCGCCGAAATTGGCATAGGCATATAACGATGGCAGTAGGGTGATGGCCATACCCGAGGATTGCGCGGCGCTCAGCATGGAATGCGCCATCTCGGAGCCCCGTGCGTAGGGCTTGCCATTGAGGCCATGGTGCAGGTAATGAAACTCGCCCACGGCGGTGTAACCATTTTTCAGCATCTCGGCGTACAACTGCGCGGCTATGGCGTGCGCGTCCTCGGGACCAATACGCTTGACAAACGAGTACATCACCTCTCGCCAAGTCCAGAAACTGTCCTCCTGCGATCCCATGCGCTCGGCCAAGCCCGCCATTGCGCGCTGAAAAGCGTGCGTATGAGCGCTGGCCATTCCGGGGATTATCGGGCCACCCAGGTTCTCGGCATTGCCTGGGGTTTGGCCGCTTTTGACCGAGGCGATATTGCCGTCATCGCCGACCTCGATCAATACCTCGCGGGCCCATATGTCGGCAAGCAGGGCTTCGTGTGCAAAATAAGTTTTCATGATCTTGGGCAAAAAGTGGCTGACGAGAGCTGAACACAATACCGCTAACGACATTGAGAACCAACGGCAATTACTGTAACATCGCTTATCCTAGCCCCGTAGACGTCAATGACTAAATATGTGTTTGTTTCGGGCGGTGTAGTTTCCTCTTTGGGCAAGGGGATTGCAGCCGCTTCTCTAGCCGCCATTCTCGAATCGCGCGGCATTCGTGTCACTCTCCTCAAGCTCGATCCGTATATCAACGTTGATCCGGGCACGATGAGCCCTTTCCAGCATGGAGAGGTGTTTGTTACTGAGGACGGCGCAGAAACCGACCTAGACCTCGGCCATTACGAGCGCTTTCAGTCGACGCGGATGAAAAAAACCAATAATTTCACCACCGGACAGATCTATGAGTCGGTGATCAAGAAAGAGCGGCGCGGTGATTATCTGGGCCGCACCGTGCAGGTGATCCCGCACATAACCGATGAAATCAAGACCTGTATTGTTCGCGGGGCTAGTGACGCCGAGGTCGCGATCGTGGAAATTGGCGGAACGGTGGGTGACATCGAATCCCTGCCATTCCTCGAAGCAGTGCGCCAGATGCGCCTGGAATTGGGGCAGAAAAATACCTGCTACCTGCACCTGACCCTGGTGCCCTATATAAAAACCGCCGGCGAAATCAAAACCAAGCCGACGCAGCATTCGGTAAGGGAGCTGCGTGAGATCGGCATTCAGCCCGACGCGGTGCTGTGCCGCGCCGATGCGCCGCTGCCCGAGGAGGAAAAAAAGAAGATCGCGCTTTTCACCAATCTGCCATCCGAAGCGGTTATTTCGGTATGGGACGCCGATTCGATCTACAAAATTCCGGGCATGCTGCATCGGCAGATGTTGGATGAAATCGTTTGTCACAAACTCGATATTCTCGCCCGCGCGGCGGATCTGTCCGCCTGGGACAAACTGGTGTATGCGCTTGAGCATCCGAAGTTTGAGGTCACAATCGCGCTGGTGGGCAAGTATGTCGACCTCACCGAATCCTACAAATCCTTATCGGAAGCGCTGGTGCATGCGGGAATTCATACTAGCAGCAAAGTCAATATTCGTTACGTCGATTCCGAGCTCATCGAGAGTGAAGGTGTCGGGATGCTGGAGGATGTGGATGCGGTGCTGGTGCCGGGTGGTTTCGGTAAGCGCGGCGTCGAAGGAAAGATCCAGGCGATCCGTTTTGCCCGCGAGACCCGTCGACCTTACCTGGGTATTTGCCTTGGGATGCAGCTGGCCGTTATCGAATATGCGCGCAATGTTTGTGGACTGACCAATGCCAACTCGACGGAATTCGACCCGGATACCCCGCATCCGGTGATCGCTCTGATTACCGAGTGGCAGGATCGCGATGGTCGCATCGAGCGCCGTGACAGCGACTCGGATATGGGAGGCACCATGCGCCTGGGAGCGCAGCAGGCACAACTTGAGCCTGGGTCACTGGCGCGAAAAATATACGCTACCGATATCATCAACGAACGCCATCGACACCGCTACGAGGTCAACAACCAGTATCTGCAGCGGATCAAGGATAAGGGATTGCGCGTAGCGGCCAACACGCGAGCAGAGCAGTTATGCGAAATAGTGGAGTTGCCAGCGCACCCGTGGTTTGTTGCCTGTCAATTTCACCCGGAGTTCACCTCAACACCTCGGCAAGGCCACCCACTGTTCAAGGCGTTTATCGAGGCGGCTCTGGCTCGCGTCGCCGACAAGTCTAATTCGGTGCTGGCGGCCTAGCGCGAATGGAACTCTGCGGATTTCCAATCGGTCTGGACCGCCCGTTATTTCTGATTGCCGGTCCTTGCGTGCTCGAGTCGCGCCAGCTTGCGATGGATACCGCGGGAAAATTGAAGGAGATGACCTCCGACCTAGGCATTCCATTCATTTTTAAATCATCCTACGACAAGGCCAATCGCAGTTCTGGCAAGTCCTACCGAGGACTGGGCATGGACAAGGGATTGGAAATTCTCTCCGAGGTTCGCAAACAAATCGGTGTGCCGGTATTGACGGACGTTCACGCCGAAGATGAAATCGCGGCAGTGGCCGCGGCCGTCGACGTACTGCAGACGCCAGCTTTCCTTTGCCGACAGACCGATTTCATTTACGCAGTTGCCGCCTCGGGACTGCCGGTGAATATCAAGAAGGGGCAATTCCTCGCCCCCGGCGACATGAAAAACGTAGTCGACAAGGCGCGCCAAGCCAGCGGCCGCGACAGCATCATGGTTTGCGAGCGCGGCGCGACGTTTGGCTACAACAATCTCATTTCCGACATGCGCTCCTTGGCGATCATGCGTGACACCGGATGCCCGGTGGTGTTCGATGCCACGCATTCGGTGCAGTTACCAGGCGGACAAGGCTCTTCTTCTGGCGGTCAACGTGAATTCATTCCGGTGCTTGCCCGTGCCGCGGTCGCCGCCGGCATTTCCGGACTATTCATGGAAACCCATCCTGATCCCGCCAAAGCGCTGTCCGATGGACCGAATGCCTGGCCCTTGGGAATGATGAAAGATTTGTTGCAAACGCTGAAAAACCTCGATGAGATGGTAAAACGCAGTGGATTTGCCGAAACAAAACTCTAAAAAAAATAGTGATCGGGAGTAGCAACCATGAGTTCCATAGTCGATGTCGTTGCAAGAGAAATCCTGGACTCCAGAGGGAATCCAACCATTGAAGCCGACGTATTAATTGAGTCGGGTGTTATGGGGCGAGCCGCGGTGCCTTCGGGCGCGTCCACTGGCAGCCGCGAGGCACGCGAACTGCGCGACAATGACAGCACGCGCTATGGCGGCAAGGGGGTGTTGAGGGCCATCGAAAACATCAACACCGAGATATCTGAGGCCATCATGGGCCTCGACGCGCAGGAACAAAGCTTCATCGACAAAACCCTAATCGAACTTGACGGCACCGAGAATAAGGAACGCCTAGGCGCGAATGCCATTCTCGCGGTTTCCATGGCGGTAGCCAAGGCCGCGGCCGAGGAATCCGGATTGCCCCTGTACCGTTATTTCGGCGGTTCGGGCGCCATGCAAATGCCGGTGCCAATGATGAACGTGATTAACGGCGGCGCACATGCCAACAACAGCTTGGACATGCAGGAGTTCATGATTGTCCCCATTGGCGCTTCGACGTTTCGAGAAGCCGTGCGCTGCGGTGCTGAGGTGTTTCAAAGCCTGAGAAAACTGCTCGACAGCAAGGGCATGGCGACCACGGTGGGTGACGAAGGCGGTTTTGCGCCGAGTCTTCCCAATCACGAAGCCGCCATACAATTAATTTTAGAGGCCATCGACCGTGCCGGCTATCAGCCGGGTGCCGATGTGGTGCTCGCGCTGGATTGCGCAGCCTCCGAATTCTATAAGGATGGTAAATACCATCTGAAGGCTGAGGGACTTACCTTGAGTTCGGCCGAATTTACCGATTACCTTGCCACCTGGACCGACAAGTACCCGATCATCAGTATCGAAGACGGCATGGCTGAGGCCGATTGGGATGGCTGGCGCGGCCTGACCGAGCGGCTGGGGCGCCGCGTGCAACTGGTCGGAGACGATTTATTCGTAACTAACACCAGGATTTTGCGCGAAGGCATACAACTCGGCGTAGCGAATTCGATTCTCATCAAGGTCAATCAGATCGGCACCTTGACCGAGACATTCGCCGCCATCGAGATGGCCAAGCGAGCCGGTTACACAGCGGTGATCTCGCATCGCTCCGGGGAGACCGAGGACACCACCATCGCCGATATCGCGGTGGGCACCAATGCGCTGCAAATCAAGGCGGGATCTTTGTCGCGCTCGGACCGAATCGCGAAATACAACCAGTTGTTGCGTATCGAAGAGGATCTCGGCGATGCCGTGGACTATCCCGGTAGAGAAGCTTTCTACCAATTACGCGGTTAATGCGATGAGGTTAATGCGGCGAGCTTGATGCGAAGAGTTTGATGCGCGCAAATTTCATGGCGCCACGAAAAAGGGAAGAAATGTGACTGCCATGCGCGTGCTTGCCCTGCTACTCGGTGGATTGATTGTCCTGATTCAATATTCGCTTTGGCTGGGCAAGGGCGGATGGATGCGCGTGTGGGAGGTTGACCGGCAGGTGACGGTTCAGAAACAAAACAATTCCCGGTTCGAATCCCGCAACAAGGCGCTGGATGCGGAAGTGCGAGATTTGAAGCAAGGCTCCGAGGCGATCGAAGAACGCGCGCGCTATGAATTTGGTATGATTAAGCAGGACGAGGTTTTTTTTCAGGTGCTGCAGCCCTCGGCTGCGGCACCTGAAAAACCCTGAAAGCTTCAGAACAAGGGAAGGCGGAGTGCCCCAAATTTCATCACTGCGCCCCCGTTACTCCCGTTGCCCCCCCAATCCCCCGAGCTGCGTTTTGTCGTTTTCGAGGTGGTCTGACAGCGGGCACCGGCTGACGTAGACTACGGATTCCGATGGCGCGGCCCTCGCGCCTTGAAAAAAATTTCAAATTGCAAAAATCTGGAGGACGGCTTTGTACTCATTTACCTATACTCGCGCCAAATCGCTTGCCGAAGCTAGCGACATGCTTGCCAAGGACGCCGATGCCAAGCTGCTCTCGGGCGGCATGACGCTGATTCCGACCCTCAAGCAACGTCTGGCATCGCCTTCACAACTCATCGACATCAGTCAGCTCGCTGAATTGCGCGGCATTGCAGTCAAGGGTGATCGACTGGAGATTGGCGCCGCGATGCAACACGTCGAGGTGTCGCGTTCCAATGATGTCAAGCAAAAAATACCGGCACTCGCGCACCTGGCCTCGCAGATTGGCGACCCGCAGGTTCGCAACCGCGGAACGATTGGCGGTTCAGTCGCTAATAACGATCCGGTGGCTGACTACCCTGGCGCGGTGTTGGCCCTCGGCGCGACTGTGAAAACCTCACAGCGCGAAATCGCCGCCGATGATATTTTCAAGGGCATGTTCGAGACCGCGCTCAAGGATGGGGAAATCATCGTTGGATTTTCATTCCCTGTTCCCAAGCGCGCCGCCTACGCGAAATTTCCGCATCCGGTGTCGGGCTATTCAATGACCGGCTCATTCGTCGCCGAAACGGGAGGTGACGCTGAAACCGGAGGCAACGCTGAAACCGGAGGCGGCGTCCGTGTCGCCATCACCGGCGCGGGGCCGGGTGTATTCCGATGGAAGGAAGCAGAAGACGCATTGAGCAAGAATTTTTCTGTCGCCGCCTTGAAGGGCTTGTCCATGCCCGCCAAAGGCCTCTCCAACGATCTGCATGCCACCGCCGAATATCGCGCGAACCTGGTTGAAGTAATGACCCGCCGGGCAGTGGCCTCGTTGACGGGAGAAAAATAATGAGCTCCGCCTTCAAGGGCCGCCGCGAAGATAAACGCCTCATCACCGGTGCCGGCCGTTACACCGCCGATTGCAATCAGCCGGGGCAGTTGTACGCGGCCTTTCTGCGATCAGACCGCGCTCATGCGGAAATCGTGTCGATCGACATCAAGGCCGCGGCCTCGGCGGCCGGTGTCGCCTGTGTCATGACGCATGAGGATACCGCCGCCGCAGGTCTCAAGTTTCCGCCGCCTTTTGTACCGTATCCCGGCAAGGGAGGTCAGCCCATCAAGGTGCCTCAGCACGGCATTCTGGCCCGTGATCGCGTTCGTTACGTCGGCGAGGAAATCGCCATGGTGGTCGCGACGACCCAGGCGGCTGCTCAGGATGCGGTGGAGAAAATTGAAATCGAATATCGAGATCTGCCTGCGCTTGCCGACGTTGAAGATGCATTGAAGCCCGGCGCGCCGCTGATTCACCCCGATCTGCCGGGCAATGTGTCCATGGAATTCGACTATGGCGACCAGGCCAAGGTTGATGCGGCGATGGCCAGTGCCGCGCACGTGACACGTATCAAACTCTACAGCGCGCGCCTGGTGAGCAATCCCATGGAGCCCAAGGGCTGCCTCGCGGTCTACGACGCGGGTAAGGACGTCTGGGATTTCTGGTCCAGTACCCAGGGCATGACCATGATGAAGGGCAGCATGGGTCCCTTCGGCATCCCGCCGGAAAAAGTGCGCGTGCATGCGCAGGACGTGGGCGGTGGTTTCGGCACGCGCGGCGGTGCTTATCCCGAATACCTGGTGGTGATGCTGGCGGCGAAAAAGCTGGGAAAACCAGTGAAGTGGGTGGCTACGCGGCAGGAGACCTTTGTTTCCGATCACCATGGACGGGCCATTCGCCTGGATGGCGCGCTCGCTTTGGACAAGGACGGCACTTTCCTCGCGTTTCGCCTGGATTGGATTTGCGATCTGGGCGCCTACCCGGCGGGCGCTGGGCCGATGATCAATACCATTACACCTAAGCTCACGCCAACCGGTGTCTACAAAACGCAGGCCGTGTATGGCTACCACCGACTGGTGATCACCAATACCACGCCGATCGCGCCGTATCGAGGCGCCGGACGGCCCGATGGCGCCTATCTCATCGAACGGCTGGTCGATGAGGCGGCTCGCGAAATGAAAATCGACCGGCTGGAAATCCGCCGCCGCAATTTCATACCGGCCAATGCCTTTCCGTACAAGACGCCAACCATGGTGCCCTATGACAGCGGCGATTACCCGACGCTGCTTGAAAAAGCCGTGGAGAAGGCAGACTGGGCGGGCTTTGAGAAGCGCCGCGAGGAATCCAAGGCGCGCGGCAAACTGCGCGGCATCGGACTGGCGAGTTTTATTGAACCGGCAGGCGCGGCCTTGGCGCCCAAGGACCAGACCCTGCTCAAGTTCGGCAGTTCCGGCAATATGATCTTGCACAGCGTCACCGGCCCGAGCGGGCAGGGGCATGAAACCGTCATGCCCGAAATCGTGGCGCGTGAGATGGGCATCGATCCGGAATTGATTACGCTTAGCACCGGCGACCCCGATGGTCCGCCCTTGATCGGTGGCGGCACCGCGGGTTCTCGTTCCATGAGTTCGCATGGCGCGGCCTCATTGATGGCGGCGCGCGAGGTGATCAAGAAAGGCCTGGAGCTTGCAGCCAAGGATCTGGAGGTCGCCGCGGCGGATATCGAGTTCACCGATGGCAAATATCGCGTCAAGGGAACCGACAAATCAATCGGCATCGTGGAATTGGCGAAAAAACAATCCTCCGTGGCCGGGTCCCATCCGATGGACGCGGGCGGCGAAGTGCCTGCCGCCAGCACCTTCCCCAGCGGTGTGCATGTGGCTGAAGTCGAGATTGATCCCGATACCGGTGTGACTTCGGTGCT
Source organism: Bordetella parapertussis (assembly GCA_945897475.1). Lineage (GTDB taxonomy): Bacteria > Pseudomonadota > Gammaproteobacteria > Burkholderiales > SG8-39 > 2-02-FULL-62-17. The sequence goes on along the minus strand of CAMDFL010000137.1, from coordinate 2,950 downwards.
TCGCTATATCACCATGGACGATTGCGGCTTCGTCGTTAATCACACGCTGCTCGAAGGCCAGATGCACGGCGGGATCATGCAGGGAGCGGGGCAGGTGTTCGGCGAGGAGTGCATGTACGATCGGTCAACCGGGCAATTGCTGACCGGCAGCTTCATGGACTACTACATGCCGCGCGCCGGGTTGATACCCAAACTCGAGGTCTACGACAGTTGCGTGCCTTCACCCACCAATCCGCTGGGCGTGAAGGGCGCAGGCGAGGCCGGCACCACCGGTTCGCTGCCGACATTCATGAATGCAGTGGTGGATGCGTTGCGGCCGATCGGCATCAATCACATCGACATGCCGATCACGCCTAGCAAAATGTGGCACGCAATTCGCGCGCACCGCAAATAATCCCGAATAAAACATAAAACACTGTACAAGGTTATTGACATGGCAAAAATTGAAATGACGGTCAACGGCAAGAAGGTGTCCCACGACGTGGAAGACAGAACCTTGCTTGCGGATTTCCTGCGCGATCGGCTCGGGCTTACCGGCACCCACATCGGCTGCGATACCAGCCAGTGCGGCTGCTGCACCGTGCACGTCAATGGCGCTGCGGTGAAATCCTGCACCATGCTGGTGGGGCAGGCCAATGGTGCTGATATTAAAACCATCGAAGGACTTGCCGATGGCGACAAGCTGCATCCGGTGCAAAAGGCATTCTCAGAGTGCCACGCGCTGCAATGCGGCTTTTGCACACCGGGAATGATCATGGCGGTGGCGGGTATGTTGAAAGACAATCCTTCGCCCAATGACGACGAGATTGTTCATGGGCTCGAAGGAAACCTGTGCCGCTGCACCGGATATGTAAATATCATCAAGGCCGTGAAGCATGCCGCCCAGGCCATGAAGTAAATCCCCAGACGGGGCAAAGGTGTGTAGGCGCCTATGTGCCTACGCGCCTGTCAGGCGAGATACGGCGGATTCAAGCTGCTCGTGGCAGTGTCAATCCGCCTTGATACCGCCCTTGCGAATAACCTCTCCCCAGCGCGCTTTCTCCTTAACGATGAAGGCGGCTGTTTCCGCAGGAGCAGCCACCAGCAGTTCAACATAGGCCTCCGTCAGGCGTTTGGTGACTTCAGGGGTGCGCAGGGCTTCATTCCATTCGGCATGAATTCTTTGCGCAAGTGCTGCCGACATCGCGGGCGGCGCGATCATCACAAACCAGCTTCCCGAATCAAAGCCGCTAACCGTATCACCGGCCGGCGGCGCATCGATACCGGGCAGCCTGCGTGCGCTGCCGACGGCAAGGGCGCGCAACTTGCCGCTGCGAATATGCGGCGCAGTGGTCCCCGAAGTGTAGGCCAGGAAATCGATTTCGCCGCTGAGCGCCGCGGGCAGCACGGCGGCGCCTTTGTAGGGCACATGCAGGATGTCCACGCCGACCAGCATTTTCAGTAATTCCATGCTGAGGTGTCCGCTTCCGCCATTGCCGGGCGAGCCATAATTGAGTTTGCCGGGGTTGGCGCGGGCGCGATCGATTAATTGCTGCAGCGTGTGCACATCCGGCAGCCTGCCTGGATTGACTGCGATCACATTGGGCTGACTGGCCAACAAGGTAATCGGAACCATGGTGTCCGGGTTGAACGGCAACTCCGCAAACATGAATGGCGTGGTGACAAAGGCAGGGGGCGCGACCATCAACGTATAACCGTCTGCCGCGGCCTTGAAAACCTGTTCGGTGGCGAGGTGGCCTGAAGCACCTGTCCGGCTCTCGAGTATCAATGCCTGGCCTGATTTCGCCTGTATTCGCTCCGCGCCCAATCTGACGATTAAATCCATCGCGCCGCCTTGCGGGTAGCCGATGATGATGCGATAAGGTTTCGCGGGCCATTGCGTCTGTGCCGCAGCGAAGTGGCATGAAACGGTGGCGATTACGGCAACGAGTAATTTTCTGAAATTCATTTTCTCTCTCCAGGCAGACAGGTTGATCGCTATGATTTTCGATCAAATTCAGCGTAACAGATATCAATTGCCCGCGTTACTTACTCCGGGCGAGGCGGCAGAGTGAGCTCAAAGCGGCTCTGCAAATTGTGGTGCGAGCAGATCCCTTCGCAAGACCCTTATCGGATGCGCAAATACGACGCTCGCTCATTGACGCTCTCGCTGTCGAACCCCGCCGAACGCTTGTAGTTCTCGGTGATCGCGGCCATTTCCTCGATAGAAATGACGTCCTCCACCTGACCGAACCCATCGGGTGTGCGGTCCTCGACGATTTGCATCGCGCGTTCCGGGCCGAGTTCGCGATTTTTCAAGGTGATTTCAATCTCCAAGGCCTCGTTGCTCATGGAGTAGCAGACCAGGCGCTGCATGCGATGCCCGACTATGACCTGGGTGCGTCCATCCAGAAAGGAATCCATTTCCACCGAGGCGCGCCACTGCATTTCGCCGCTATAACGTATCGGTCCCTCAGTGGGGTAGAAATGCGCGCGTACCGCCGAGTGAATGCCGTCAGCGCCGATCAGTAGGTCGGTGTGTTCAGTGTGAACAGGTCTACCTGTGGCGCGATCAATGAAATTCGTTGTGACGCGACTCGCATTCTGTTCGAATGCGGCCAGGTGGTGGCCGGTGGCGTAGAGCGCCGCGCACAAGCCCATCTCATCCAATTCGCGCACCGCGTTTGCTTGAAGGTTTATGCCCGAGCCGAGCGCGCCGATTTCTTTCACCGATTCGAAAACCTTCGCTTCGATGCCCGCCTGGTTAAGGCTCAAGGCCATCGACAATCCGCCGATTCCGCCGCCGATAATGATCGCCTTCATGGCTGGAACTTATTGGGTAACGCTAAGCTGCGCTTAATGGTGCTTATCCACCTGAGCGAAATTTTTTCACCTCTTGACGGTATCCGGCGAGGATCGCCGCGCCATCGGGAGTGCCCGTCACCCCTTGTGTCTCATCTTGTATCCGAAT
>CAMDFL010000136.1 GCA_945897475.1 Bordetella parapertussis | reverse complement strand
TAGCCGGCGGCGCGTTCGTGATGCCGGCAGCGCAAAAAATCGCCGCGGAGAAAGGCGTGGATACCACCAGCATGACAGGATCGGGTAGAGGGGGGCGTGTCACCAAGGGCGATGTCATTGCACAAGTCAGCAGCAGCGCGCCAACGCCGACAGTGTCCACGGCACCTACGGCCCTGGCACATATGCCCCTGGCGCAACCGCCCGTGCCAGTTCTGAGCGATCAACTCCAGGGTGGACGACCCGAGCAACGCGTGCCCATGTCCAGACTGCGGGCCCGGATTGCGGAACGATTGATTCAATCGCAAAGCACGGCGGCAATCTTGACGACCTTCAATGAGGTCAACATGGCGCCGGTCATTGAATTACGTAATCGTTATAAAGATCGTTTTGAAAAAGAGCATGGCGCGAAGCTGGGCTTTATGTCATTTTTCGTCAAGGCGGCAGTCCACGCATTAAAAAAATACCCCGTACTCAATGCCTCGGTGGACGGCAACGATATTGTTTATCACGGCTATTTCGACATCGGTATTGCAGTGGGTAGTCCACGTGGTCTGGTGGTGCCGATTCTGCGCGACGCCGATCAACTCACCCTGGCCGGAATCGAAAAAAATATCGCGGATTTCGGCAAACGGGCCCAGGACGGAAAACTTGCGATCGAGGATCTCACCGGCGGGACCTTTTCTATCACGAACGGCGGCGTGTTTGGCTCGATGCTCTCCACCCCCATCATCAATCCGCCGCAATCGGCGATTCTTGGCGTACACGCGACCAAGGAGCGGCCGGTGGCTGAAAATGGTCAGGTGGTCATCCGTCCGATGAATTACCTGGCGCTGTCCTACGATCATCGAATTATCGATGGCCGTGAGGCGGTTCTGGCTCTGGTCGCGATGAAGGATGCACTGGAAGATCCGGCGCGCCTGTTGCTCGACATTTGACCCCCGTCATGGCCCAAAACTTCGACGTAGTTGTTATCGGCGCCGGCCCAGCCGGCTACATTGCGGCAATACGCTGCGCCCAGTTAGGACTGAAAACCGCCTGCGTAGAACAGTGGAAAACACCCGCCGGTAAAGGCGCTTTGGGTGGAACCTGTCTTAACGTGGGTTGCATCCCCTCGAAAGCGCTGCTCGAATCCTCGGAGCATTACGAGCATTTGTTGCATGGCAGCGCTCAGCACGGCATCGTGGTCGACGGGGCAAGTATCGACGTGCCAAAGATGCTCGCCCGCAAGGACGCCATCGTCGGCAAAATGACCGCCGGCATCGAGATGCTGTTTAAGAAGAACAAGATCACCTGGTTGAAGGGACATGGCAAATTCGTCGCCAAGCCCGATGCAGGATGGCGAATTGAAATCGCTGGAGAAGGTACCACTGAAATCGTCGGGGCAAGCCAAGTTATCATCGCCACCGGTTCCAAGGCGCGGCATTTGCCAGATGTCCCGGTTGATAACCAGATTATTTGCGATAACGTCGGCGCTCTTGAATTTACCGATATCCCAAAGGTGTTGGGCGTGATCGGCGCCGGAGTAATCGGATTGGAACTAGGAAGCGTTTGGCGCCGTCTGGGCGCCAAGGTCACGATTCTGGAAGCCTTGCCGACGTTTCTCGGCGCCGCCGATGAGGCCGTCGCGCGTGAAGCCTGGAAACTATTTACCAAGGAACAAGGTCTGGATATTCGCCTTGGCGTAAAAATTGGCAAGGTCCAATCGGCCAAGCGCTCAGGTAAAACTTCGGTCAGCGTGGACTACGAACTCGATGGCGTGCCGCAAAAACTGGAATGTGATCGATTGATCGTCTCGGTGGGACGCATCCCGAATACCGATGGATTGGGCGCTGAATCAGTGGGTTTGAAGATCGACTCGCGTGGGTTTGTTGAGGTGGATGAGCAATGCCGCACCTGCCTGCCTGGTGTCTTTGCGGTTGGCGATGTGGTCCGAGGCCCGATGCTCGCGCACAAGGGCGAAGAAGAGGGGGTGATGGTCGCCGAGCTGATCGCTGGTCAGAAACCGCACGTCAATCTGGATACGATTCCCTGGGTGATTTATACCTCGCCTGAAATCGCCTGGGTCGGTAAGACCGAGCAGCAGTTGAAGGCGGAAGACACGCCCTATCGAGTCGGGCAATTCCCGTTCATGGCCAACGGCCGAGCGCTTGGTCAGGGCGATTCGCGCGGATTCGTCAAGATTCTTGCCCACGCGCAGACCGACAAAATCCTCGGGGTGCACATCGTCAATAGCCGCGCCTCTGAGCTCATTTCAGAAGCGGTAGTGGCCATGGAATTTCATGCCAGCGCTGAGGATATCGCCCGCATTGTGCATGCCCACCCATCCTTGTCCGAGGTGATGCACGAAGCGGCGCTCGCCGTGGATAAACGCGCCCTGAACATGTAGTTAGACCGCTCTGATACGTATTAGCCGAAAAAGCCTGGTGCCCGGGCTCGGGGCGCGTCACCTCTGACTGATTTCATGCACGACAATCTGGCCGACGACGAAACACAGGATGGCGTTAGGGCTTACTACGCGAAGCTTCTGTCCCGGCGCGGATACCTGGCCGACGCGTCACAAACCAATGCCGTGGAACACCTGCAGAAACTCTTCGAGGATTGGCAGGCGTACAAGGCAAGACGCAACACCCGTCTGCGCCGGATGGTGGTACGCCCGCCATTGCCGCGCGGGGTCTACCTGTGGGGCTCGGTGGGGCGGGGTAAAAGCTTTCTCATGGATAGCTTTTACCTGTGCCTGCCGCTGGAGCGAAAGCTGCGCGTGCATTTTCACCACTTCATGCGAGACGTGCATCGCGAAATGCAGGAATTAAAGGGCACCGAAGACCCCTTGAATGCCCTGGCCGATAAAATCGCCCGCCGCTATCGACTCATTTGTTTCGATGAATTCCATGTCAACGACATAGCCGATGCGATGATTCTGTCGCGCTTGTTGAAGCGCACGCTGGATCGCGGCGTGGTCTATTGCATGACCTCCAATTACCCGCCCGAACGCCTCTACAAAGACGGTTTGAAACGAGAAAATTTCCTCCCTGCCATTGCCATGATCAAAGAACAGATGGACATCGTTGAAGTCGACGGCGGTCTGGACTATCGGCTGCGCGCCATGGAGCAGGTGCGGGTGTATCACTGGCCATTGGGCGAAATCGCAGATCGAGAAATGCGCGAGGCCTTTGCTCGCATCGCCGATGTCGAGGAAGAGTGCGGTCCATTCGAATTGGAGGGGCGTGTGGTCGAATGCCTGCACCGCGCTGGCGGCGTGGCATGGTTCGATTTCAAATCCCTGTGCGGATGGGGCCGCTCGCAGAACGATTACCTCGAACTGTCTCGCTGTTTTCACACCGTTATGGTGTCTGGGGTGCCGCGCATGGGATTGGAACTCGCCGATGAAGCAAGGCGCTTTACCCTGATGGTGGATGTGTTCTACGACAACAAGGTCAAGCTCATCGTCTCGGCGCAGGCGCCGCCCGATGATCTGCTGAAACGCGAAGAGGCCGCTCGTGACGCGCGCATTCGAGCCATGATGTTCGAATTCGACCGGACCTCCAGCCGTTTGACGGAAATGCAGACGAAAACCTATCTGGAATTGCCGCGTATCCTGGCCGAGAACTCTTAAAATTGTCGAAGGACTGCAAGCATGGCGCGTATCAAGGTATTCAGAATCCGCGAGACCGACAAGAAGATCAACTCGGCATTCGAGGAAATCGATCAAGAAGAACTTGACCCAGGCGAGGTCCTGATTCGAGTCGCCTACTCCAGTATCAACTACAAAGACGCGTTGGCCGCCTCCGGCGCCGGGCGGATCATCCGCCGTTTTCCCTGCGTGGGCGGAATCGATCTTTCGGGAACAGTGATCGAATCCTCGGATGCCCGCTTCAAGGCAGGCGAGCAGGTCATCGCAACCAGCTACGACATCGGTGTCGCCCATGACGGCGGTTACGCCGAAATGGCGCGCATTCCCGCCGACTGGGTGGTGCCAATGCCACATGGGATGGGTCTGTTCGATTCGATGGCGCTGGGTACCGCGGGTTATACCGCCGCCCTGGGTATCGTGCGCATGGAACAAAATGGCCTGAAACCTGAAAATGGCCCAGTGATTGTCACCGGAGCGACCGGAGGTGTCGGATCGCTTGCCATCGATATGCTGGCAGGGCTGGGCTACAAAGTGGTCGCACTAACCGGTAAGCCGCATGAGGACAATTATCTTAAAAGCATCGGCGTGAGCGAAATTATCGATAGAAAAAGTCTGAACCTAAGCAAAATCCGAGCGCTGGAAAAACCCCAATGGGCGGGCGCCGTGGACAATCTGGGCGGGGAATTTTTATCCTGGTTGGCGAGCTCAATGCAGGTCTCCGGGACGATTGCAAGCATAGGGCTTGCCGCAGGCATGGATTTTAAAACCACGGTTGCCCCCTTCATTCTTCGCGGCGTGTGTCTGTTGGGTATCGACTCGGGCCTCACTCCAATGCCATTGAGGCGCGAAGTCTGGCGGCGTCTGGCCACCGATTTGCTTCCCCGCCATCTGAGTAAGATAACGCGCACGATTGCCTTTGATGAGCTTGCCGAGGCCTTTGGCGCGTTTATCGATGGAGAGGTGCGCGGACGCACGGTGGTGACGATTGCCGGCTAGGGCGTTGAGCCTGGCGCAGGCGCCGCTATCGCGACCGCCAGAAGGCGTAAGAGGGGCGTAAGGGGTGCGGTCGAGAATTTTGTGTTGCACCAAGCGAGCTTGAAGGGGTCCAGCATGGCAAACAGCAATCAAGCGTTTCACCGTCGTTCCATTGATGACCGCGAGGGATTTTGGGGCGAGCAGGCGGCTCTCATCGACTGGCATACGCCGTTTGATCGCGTTTTGGATTATTCGCGGCCACCCTTCGCTAAATGGTTTTGCGGTGGAAAAACCAATCTCTGCCATAACGCGCTCGACCGGCATCTGGCACAACGCGCTGAGCAGGCGGCCCTTGTTTTCATTTCCACCGAGACCGATCAAGAGCGCGTCTACAGCTATCGAGAATTGCATGGAGAGGTAAATGTCCTTGCCGCCATGCTTGTCGATATGGGGGCCAGGCAGGGCGATAGAATCATTATTTACATGCCGATGATTCCCGAGGCGGTGTTCGCCATGCTCGCCTGCGCACGCATCGGCGCCATCCATTCGGTGGTTTTCGGCGGCTTTGCTGCGGCAAGCCTGGCCGCGCGCCTCGATGACGCAAGGCCTATTCTCATGATTACCGCCGATGCCGGTCTGCGTGCGGGAAAAATAATCCCCTACAAGCACCTGGTGGACGAGTCGATTCGACTGGCGCAATACCCACCGGCCAAGGTGTTGATCGTGAATCGCAATCTGGATCCTGCCATGCAATGGGTGGCGGATCGCGATTTTGATTACCATTCGCTGCGTGAACGTCATGCCGGGTCCATCGTTCCCGTGACCTGGTTGGAGTCCAGCGAACCCTCCTACATTCTCTACACATCGGGCACCACCGGGCGCGCCAAGGGCGTGCAACGCGATGTCGGCGGTTATGCCGTGGCACTTGCCGCTTCCATGCAGCATGTGTATTGCGGCGCCGCCGGTGAGACCATGTTTACCACCTCCGACATCGGTTGGGTGGTGGGGCATTCCTACATTGTTTATGCACCCTTGATCGCGGGAATGACCACCATTCTCTATGAAGGTCTGCCGATCCGGCCGGACGCCGGCATATGGTGGAAAATCGTCGCCGATCACAAGGTCCGGGTGATGTTTTCCTCACCGACTGCGATTCGTGTGCTTAAAAAACACGACCCCGCGCACATGAAAAAGCATGACGTGTCATCGCTCAAGCATTTGTTTCTCGCCGGTGAACCCTTGGATGAGCCCACCCACAGGTGGATAGCTGATGCCTTGGGAAAACCGGTCATCGACCATTATTGGCAAACCGAGACGGGCTGGCCGATCCTCACCTCAATGCCGGGTGTAGAGCAGACTCCGCTGAAATTTGGTAGCCCATCGCATCCGGCCTATGGCTATGACCTGCGCCTGTTGCGCGAGTCCGACGCAGGCGATGTCGCGGATGAGGAAAAGGGTGTGGTCGCGATCATGCCGCCCTTGCCACCCGGTTGCATGAGCACCGTGTGGGGCGATGACGAGCGTTTTGTGCGCACCTATTTTTCGACATTCACCAATAAACAGGTTTATTCAACCTTCGACTGGGGCATACGCGACAAGGACGGCTATTACTTCATACTTGGACGCACCGACGATGTCATCAACGTCGCTGGCCACCGGCTGGGCACTCGTGAAATCGAAGAGGCGGTGAGCGCTCATCCTGATGTCGCGGAGGTCGCCGTCGTTGGCGTCGCGGATCCGGTGAAAGGGCAGATTCCGCTCGCCTTCGTAATTCTCAAGGATGCGGGCAAGGCGGGGTCGCTAACCCAGCAGAACAAAATGCAAAAGGAAATCATGGACACGGTGGACCGCGAACTCGGCGCGATCGGCCGGCCGGGGAGGGTGCTGTTCGTCAACCTTTTGCCCAAGACGCGATCGGGAAAATTGCTTAGGCGATCGATACAGGCGCTCGCCGAAGGGCGCGATCCGGGCGATCTCACCACCATCGAGGACCCCGCGGCGCTGGAGCAAATACGCACAGCGTTGCTATCCGCATAGAATCACCGCTTTTTCCATTCAACAAACCCCACAGGAGACACCAAGTGAAAAACAAACCCGTACTGATGCTCGCCGATGTCAAGAAAATCGCCGCTGCAGCGGAGGCCGAGGCGATCAAAAATAATTGGGCTGTAGCCATAGCGATCCTCGATGACGGCGGCCATCCCTTGGGCATCTCGCGACTGGACGGCGCCACGCCGCTGAACGTCGAGGTGGCGCTGGCGAAGGCGCGCACCTCCGCCCTGTCGCACCGCTCAAGCAAAATGTTCGAGGACCGGGTGGCCGCCGGGCGCCTTTCAATGCTCAACATGCCGTTATTGCCCTTGCAAGGCGGACTACCCATCATGGTGCAGGGCGAATGTGTCGGTTCGGTAGGCGTATCTGGCGTGCAATCGCACGAAGACGAGCAGGTCGCCAAGGCGGGCATAGACGCGTTGGGAATTTGAGAGGTCGCCCCTCTCAATTTATTGAGGGGTTATGTATCTCAATTTCGAATAAGAATCGTCAGATTACCTACGTCAGTATTCAGGTATTCCAGAAATTTCTCAGGTTTATAGCGAGCAATTCGGGGCCCTAGAAATTGGCTATCAGCGACAGCCGCAGCGAGCGCGGCTCTACCGGGTGGAAATGCAGATCGCCGGAAGGCGCGGCCTCGCCTCGCAATTGCGATTGATAAAAGTAATCGATGTCGCTGGCCTTGCGGTTGAACATATTGAGAATGTCGGCTGCCAGGCGCAATTTGGTATCGAATTTGTAACCCACCCGGGCGTTCCACAAGAGCGTGCTTGCAGATTGCACGCTGTTGTTTGCGAGCAGCGGGCGCGGGCCGAAGTAGCGCATTTGCAATGTTCCCGACAAGGCGCCCTGGTCATTGACCGAAGCGCCCAGCGCCGCAACGCGATTGATCGAGCCGGGTATGCGATTCCCCACCGGGTCGAAATTGCTGAATTCCGATTTCGATGCGGACAGGTCCGCGTCCATGATCAACCAATCCCGGGGCCGGTAGCGATTGGACCACTCCACGCCATTGCGACGCGAGGGACGGGTGGCGGTGGTTGTCCCGGCGTCGCCAACGAACACCAATTCCGAGCCCAGATTCAATTTCCAGAGAGCCAGCGAGCTCTGCAGGTTGGGAATCCACTCGGTGCGCACACCTAACTCTGAGCCTTTGGAGCGCACCAGCGCAGGAGCAGCGGTTACCGGCGCCAGCGTAGTCGGGTCCACCCGCGCAACCGTGCCGCGCCCGTCATTACTGTGAAAGCCGCGCCCGGCGCTGACAAAAAACTCGGTTTTCGAGAACGGTCCGAAAATAAGATTCAGCTTCGGCGATACGATCTGGTCGTTGCTCTTGCCGGAATTCACGGCGATATTGCTGGTCACATTGAATCGGTAGCGATCAAGGCGGGCTCCCGCGACGCTGCGAAACCAGTCGGTCCATTGCAGCGAATGCTCGGCGAACCCACCGACGCTTGTCTGACCCACGCTGTCTTCGCGCACCGTGGCGAAGCGATCGCGTTGCGTGGTGCTGTACAGGCCGACGCCGCTGATTGCATCGTGCCTCACGGTCAATCCGTATTTCAAAATGCTTTCTCGATCCCACAACTTGCCGATGGCAAGCCAGGTCGGCGCGATGCCATAGACGGAGCGGCGATCTGCCTGCTCGAACTGATCGCCGTTGACCGGGTTGTTCATGAAATAGGTGAAGTTGGAATACAAACGCATGCGGTAACGCATCGCGTAGGCGTTCAACTGGAATTCGTGATCGCGGTCCGTATGCCGGCGTTCGTAGGACAGGCTGTAGCGCTGCGAATTGCCGCCGTCAGAAGGGTCCACCGTGCCGAGGCGATTGATCTGCCCGCTGCTCACTGCCCGCAGAGGTATTTGATCGGTGGCGTTCCAGCGTCCCTGGTAGGCCATCAAGGTCACGCTATGGCGATCAGACGCATTCCCTAATGAATAACGCAGCACGCCATTCTGCTTGCCAAAACGCGATGGATTCTCCCAGGGACCGTTGTTTCCAACCAGTTCCAGGGCGTAGAGCAGGTTGCCTGTGGTGAGTTCGGGCGAATCCGCGAGAAGCGCGCGGCGGTAACCAAAACTACCCAGCGTGATGTCGCCGATGCCTTGCTTCAACTTGTCGTAGTAATGAAAGTGCGCCGCGCCGGCCGAAGAGAAATCGCCCTCCTGCGCATAATACGGGCCTTTCCTGTAATCCACGCGCGATATCAGTTCAGGGATCAAAAAGTTCAAATCCGAATAACCTTGACCGTGGCCATGCGTGGGCATGTTCACGGGCACCCCCGCCACCGAAGTGGCGAAGTCGGTGCCGTGATCAAGATTGAATCCGCGCAAAAAAAACTGGTTGGCCTTGCCTTCGCCGCTGTGTTGCGTCACCACCACGCCGGGCACATATTCGAGAACCTCGGCCGGGCGAAGCAGGGGTTTGTTCTCTATCAGTTTAGGCGTGATGTAGCCCTGGCTCGCGGCATTGGAGGTGCCGACGGCATTTTCATAATGTCCGATCACCTCGATGGCGTCGGTACGCTCGTCGTGCGGGCCATCCGCGCGCAGGTCGGCGGCAATCAAAGAGGCAAGGCATGCCAAGGCGGGCAAGCGCAATCGCGAAAATTTCATGGCGTCACTTTGGTGATATTGAAATGTTATGCGCGAGGCGCAATGGTTCTATGCGAGGCCCCGGCGCATTGATATCTGTTATTAGACCGCTCTGGTACCGATTCGTATGGGTCCCGGCCTTAGAGGGCAAGGACTTTAACGTTAAACGCGCGCTCGATAAACCACACAAATGCGATCAGGCAGACGAGGATCGAGCCGCCAGCCATGATTCCGACACGGTACAGGCGCGTGGCGCGCAGCCAATAGGCGATGGGCAGAAACGCGCCGACAATGCATAACTGCCCGATCTCCACGCCCACGTTGAATCCGACCAGCGCGAGTAACAAGGCATTCTGTGGCAAACCCAGATCGGCCAGCACACTGGCAAAACCAAAACCATGAATCAATCCGAAAACAAAAGCCACCAGCCAACGCCGGCCGAGCACCACCGGATAAAGATTATTCATCGCGGCGAGCACCACCGATGCGGCGATGCTGGCCTCGACCAGGCGCGTGGGCAGAGACACCACCTCCAGGGCCGCCAGGGACAAGGTTATTGAATGCGCGACTGTGAATGAGGTGACCACCTTGAACACATCCCAGAACACAGGAATTGCTTCTGGCGCGGCAATCCATCGGCGATCCCTGTAGACCAGCACGGCAGGGAGCAGCAAGGACAATATGAAAAGAATATGGTCGAAACCGATCCATATGTGCCAGATGCCTTCACGAATGAAGGTGACGAACTGCGTCAGCGCGGAAAACTCTGTCAAGGTGAATTCCTGGCTGGGGCGATCTGCGGCGAAAATTCCTGATTGCGTTCCCTGAACGGATTCGAGCTTCAACAGACCTTTGTGTTGCGCGTCGAAATCGAAAAAAAGCTTGTAGCGTGCTTCCAGCTTATGGATTTCGCTGCCGCATTCAGCAGAAAAATACAGCACCGTATAAGCGCCATCACTGTGATTGTCGACACGGTGGTCCACCGCAGCCATTGGGCAATCCTTGCCATCGGCCGCGAGTGAAAACCTTGCCAATGCATAGCCTGCAATATCGGCGTGCCGCGCCTTTAATTCGCCCCAGGTAATCTGGCCGTCGCCGTCGGCGTCAAGGCCTATTGCATATTCAAGATCCCGGAGCGAAATATCCCACTGCCCGGAAATCCCTGTTTCACCCGCCCGCAATGTCAGATAGCTGTCGCTGGGTTTATGCGCCTGGGCGAGCTCTGGGGAGACGCAGCCCAGCGCAATGAGTATCGTCAATAGAAAAGCGCGGCCCTTCATTGCTGCAGACCTCGCAAAGCCTTCTCCAGAGTAAGGTGCCGAGTTTCCTGGTAGCCGTTCTGTAGCAGCCAATCCATCGCCGGGCGAGCGGCCGCCGGATTTTTCGCCGCAAGCGCAGCCTCCAGCAAAATACGCGCGTCGCGGGGCTCGCGTTGCAGAGCCGTCCAATTTTCCGCAGCCAGTTGCACCGCTTTGTCCGGATTGTTTCGCAGCACCAGTTCGAAGCGCGCTTCCTCCGCCAGGTGCAGTTTGTCACCGCGGCGCCCGGCATCGGTAAATCGGTCGGCAAGCGTCTGGACTCGCGCCGCCGCCGTGGCACTTGCCAGCATTTTTTCCGCAATCGCGAGGCGCAGCAACAGGATGTCCGAGCGGGCCCAGTCGCGCAGCAGAGTTACCACCTCACGCGGCCGGTTTTGATCGAGCAACAGGTCGGCATAGGCGGCAAGGACGTAGCCATCGATGACACCGGTGGCGATGGCTTCCCGAAAATGGCGCTCCGCGCGGGATGCCTCCCCGGCCCGCAGAGCGATTTCGCCCAATCGGGTCAAGACCCATTGGAGATAGTCGGGGGTGCGGTCCGGGTCGCGCTTGAGAGCGGATGCCAGCCCCGCATACGCCGCTGAGGCCTTGCCGGTGAGGCTGTCGATACTGGCAACGCAGGCGGCTTGTGATAGCAGCGAAGACACTTCGCGACGGCGCACGCACTGATCACGCGCCTGTGGGTAATCCGCCATCACCAGATACAGCGCCCATTTCCAGGCCAAGGCATCGACGTGTGTTGGATTGCGCTGCAATACATCATCCAAGTCTTGAATTGCATTTAGAAACTCGTGTCTGTACTGACGCAGCAGGGCTCTTGTATATTGAATTTCTATGGGTATGTCCTTGCCTAGCCAGGGTCGGATTGCCGCCTCCGCATAGCCGATGTACCTTGGATCGCCCTCGGCGCTGGCGAGCTCGAAATAGCGCTGTGACAAGGCCACCGCCCTATCTGAGTCTTGGGGGTTTTTGAGCAGCGCATCGCGCAACTCGCGCAACTCCTTGGCAACGGGGTCGGCGGCCTTGAGAGGCAGTGTTTCAAGTACCTCTGAATCGCTGTTCGGGATGAATGGCGCCGCCGACAGGCCAAAGGAGGTGCCAATACAAAAGATGCCAAAACCAAAGGCGCCAAAGGCGAATGTGGCGGCCTTCAAACCCAGAAATCCAAGCGTAAAACATCGGGAAAAAATGCGGAAATTATTCATAATGTTTTGATTATACTTAATTTTATTAACTCATTGAGCGTTCATGACGAAAGGTGACATGAAGAAAGACGACAAAAAGGGTGAAAAGGGCGTGTAGAAGTAATCGACCTAAGAGGCCCCGAAAAAGCAGGGCGCAGGCCCATATTTTTATTGCGGCGGCCCTCCGGTCAGGATTTTCCGGCCAATCATTATCGGATCATTTGCTTTCTACACGGGCGCTGGTAATATATGTTCGCTTTGGACACAATCCGAGCAACATTCTGCATAATAAATTAAATCGAGGAGTTTACAGATGAAAAAGATCTTGGCTGCTGTAGTTGCAATGATGTTCGCCGTTTCGAC
>CAMDFL010000135.1 GCA_945897475.1 Bordetella parapertussis | reverse complement strand
GAGTGCTCTTGCAAGTTGTGTCCTTCGCCCCCGATATAACTGATTACCTCGAATCCATTGGTCAATCTCACCTTGGCGACTTTGCGCAATGCCGAGTTCGGTTTTTTGGGGGTTGTCGTATATACGCGCGTACAAACGCCACGCTTTTGTGGCGATCCGGCCAATGCCGGCACCTTACTTTTCGTCGGTAGGGTTCCCCGACCTTTTCTCACTAATTGACTAATTGTTGGCATTATTTAGAGTTCCAAAAAACATGGACGTACTATTTGACGGAAGGGTTAGTTAGATAAGGCGTTGGTCAGCCGATAATTTTAATGCAGTATTGTCTATTCGGTCAAGCTGGTTATTTTAACTTTGTTCGAAAATAGCAACCGAGTGTACATTTTTATCATTATGCGCAAGCTGCTTCCTCTTTGCTTAGCGGTGAATGTAGAAGAGCAGCTCCCCATATCTGGGTTTCTCAATAGGGAATCTCCGAAGGTATAGCGAATCACGCGCTTTCAGTCTGCGTTTCTGGCTCGGGTTGCGTGGCCGGCGCATCATGGAAAAGAGCCTGCACGGGAGTGGTCTTTTTAGCAGTGTGAAACGCCAGGCCCGTACCTGCAGGTATCAGGCGACCAACAATCACATTTTCCTTAAGGCCTCGCAATTCGTCCTTTTTGCCCATGATTGCGGCCTCCGTTAGTACGCGCGTAGTTTCCTGGAACGAGGCTGCTGAAATGAATGAATCGGTCGACAAAGAGGCTTTGGTTATTCCAAGTAGCATGTAGCTGTAAGTCGCATCTTTTTTCCCTTCGGCCTGCAGCTTTTCATTTTCCTCGAGTACATCCGCTTTCTCAACCTGCTCGCCCGTAATAAACCGTGAATCGCCAGGTTGGTCGATTTGTACACGCCGCAACATCTGGCGAACAATTACTTCGATATGCTTATCGTTAATACGCACCCCTTGCAGACGGTAGACATCCTGCACTTCGTCAATAACGTATCGTGCCAATGCCTCAACGCCTTGCAGACGCAGAATATCGTGCGGATCCGCTGGCCCGTCGACGATGACTTCGCCTGTATTGACTACTTGTCCGTCGTGAACCATGACGTGCTTATCCTTCGGGATAAGAAATTCATGCGCCACATTATCGACGTCTGAAATTATTAAGCGCTGTTTGCCTTTAGTGTCCTTACCGAATGATACGGTGCCGGTCACCTCGGCCAGCATGCCCGCGTCCTTTGGGGCACGCGCCTCGAAAAGTTCCGCCACTCTGGGTAATCCACCAGTAATGTCACGTGTTTTTGACGTTTCCTGCGGGATACGGGCGAGCACCTCACCAACATCGACTTTTTGTCCATCCTTCACCGTAATCAAGGATCCGACCTGGAATGTTATGTTAACTGCGTGATCAGTGCCGGCGATGCGAATCTCCTCACCCGACTCATTGAGAAGCTTAACCTGTGGACGCAAACCTTTGCTCGCGGTTCCCCGCCGTTTGGAATCTATGACCACCAGGGTCGATAAACCGGTTACATCGTCAATCTGTTTTTGAACAGTAGAACCTTCGTCGACGTTCTCAAATCTGATCACACCGCCATATTCCGTAACTATCGGCCTGGTATGCGGATCCCAAGTAGCCAA
The DNA here is from genome assembly GCA_945897475.1 of Bordetella parapertussis. GTDB lineage: Bacteria > Pseudomonadota > Gammaproteobacteria > Burkholderiales > SG8-39 > 2-02-FULL-62-17. Next base: position 11,251 of record CAMDFL010000135.1, on the reverse strand, counting down.
GAGTTGACCAGCTTTGACGGCGGTTCCGTCGCCCACACCAAGCGTAGCGCCATAGGGAACTTTGTGCCGTTCACGTTCGCGTCCGTTATCTTCGGTTATCAGAACTTCGCCTGTTCTAGAAATAACCACCTTCTCGCCCTTGGGACTGGTCACATAACGCATTTGCGCATTGAAGCGGACCACTCCATTGGATTTGGCCTCCACTTGGCTTGCCACCGCAGTCCTCGACGCAGCACCACCTATATGGAAAGTACGCATCGTCAGCTGAGTTCCAGGTTCGCCAATCGACTGTGCCGCGATAACGCCTATTGCCTCGCCAGTGTTCACCAAACTACCGCGACCCAGATCACGGCCGTAGCACTTACTGCACAAACCCCAACGTGTATCGCAGGTCAGAGGCGTTCGAACCCTGACTTCATCTACACCCAACGCCTCAACCGTCTCGACTTCATCCTCATTTAATTGAGTTCCTGTTGGGAAAAGAACATCTTGAGTTTCCGGATGCAGGACCTCTGCGACTGTAACGCGGCCCAAGATGCGTTCACGCAGCGCCTCGACAACCTCGCCGCCCTCAACAAGTGCTTTCATGGCAACGCCGTTGCTGGTGCCGCAATCGAGTTCGATGACCACCAAGTCCTGGGTAACGTCTACCAATCGCCGCGTCAGGTATCCTGAGTTTGCCGTCTTTAGTGCGGTATCCGCGAGACCTTTACGGGCGCCGTGCGTGGAAATAAAGTATTGCAAGACATTCAGGCCTTCACGGAAATTCGCCGTAATTGGCGTTTCGATGATCGAACCATCCGGCTTGGCCATCAATCCACGCATGCCAGCGAGCTGACGAATTTGTGCTGCGGATCCGCGCGCGCCGGAGTCCGCCATCATATAAATAGAATTAAAAGATTCTTGCTTGACGGTATTGCCTTCGCCGTCAACCACGCTTTGAACTGACAATTGATCCATCATGGCCTTGCCAACCTGATCGCCCGCGCGGCCCCAAATATCAACCACCTTGTTGTATCGCTCACCAGCGGTCACCAACCCGGAGGTGTACTGCTGTTCGATTTCCTTGACTTCGGCTTCCGCCGCCGATATCAGGGTGTGTTTCTGGTCGGGAATCAACATGTCATCGACACATATGGAAAGTCCCGCGCGCGTCGCAAATGTAAATCCTGCCTGCATCAGTTTATCGGCGAATATCACCGTTTCACGCAATCCACAGCGCCGGAAGGAAGCATTTATCAATCGAGAAATTTCCTTCTTCTTCAATGCCTTGTTGATGAGCTCAAACGGCAAACCCGCTGGCAGGATTTCCGAAAGGAGTGCTCGACCAACCGTTGTCTTATAGCGCGTTATTTTCTCGCGCCGGTCTCTCGATTCACCATCTTCGACGAACTCGGTTTCGCGAATACGCACGTTAATCGAAGCATGCAGTTCGATCTGCCCGGACTCATAGGCGCGCGAAATCTCCCCTATATCGATAAATGACATGTTTTCACCACGCGCGTTGATTCGCTGGCGCGTCGCGTAGTACAGACCCAACACAATGTCCTGCGATGGAACAATAATCGGCTCGCCATTCGCCGGAGAAAGTATATTGTTCGAGGCCAGCATCAAAGTACGCGCCTCCATCTGCGCCTCCAGCGACAGTGGCACGTGTACCGCCATTTGATCGCCGTCAAAGTCAGCGTTGAACGCCGCGCAAACCAAAGGGTGCAACTGAATTGCCTTGCCTTCAATCAATACTGGTTCGAACGCCTGGATCCCCAGGCGGTGCAGGGTCGGCGCTCGGTTCAGCATGATCGGATGTTCTCTTATGACTTCCTCGAGAATATCCCAGACCACCGGCGTTTCAGCCTCGACTTCCCGTTTTGCGGCCTTGATGGTCGTCGCGATGCCTTGAATTTCTAGCTTGTGGAAAATGAAAGGTTTAAAGAGTTCGAGGGCCATCTTTTTGGGCAGGCCACACTGATGCAACTTCAATTGCGGGCCCACGACGATCACTGACCTGCCAGAGTAATCGACACGCTTGCCCAACAAATTCTGCCGGAAGCGTCCACCTTTACCCTTGATCATGTCGGCCAGGGATTTCAACGGCCGCTTGTTTGCACCTGTCATGGCCTTGCCGCGACGGCCGTTGTCCAGCAGCGAATCCACAGCCTCCTGCAGCATGCGCTTCTCATTGCGCACGATAATCTCCGGCGCCTTTAGCTCTAGAAGACGTTTTAATCGATTATTCCGATTGATAACCCGGCGATACAAGTCATTCAAATCCGAGGTCGCGAATCGCCCCCCATCCAAGGGAACCAGCGGACGCAACTCCGGCGGTAGCACAGGAAGGACCTCCAGAACCATCCACTCGGGCTTGATTCCAGATTTTTGAAAGCCCTCCAATACCTTTAGGCGCTTGGCCAACTTCTTGATCTTAGTATCAGATCCCGTTGTCTCCAGATCCTTGCGAATGGTCTCAATCTCAGCAGTGACATTGATCGAGCGCAACAAATCCCGTACACCTTCGGCCCCCATGACCGCATGGAAGTCGTCGCCGAATTCCTCTACCTTGGCTAGGTAATCGTCCTCGGTCAGAAGTTGCGCGCGTTTCAAAGGCGTCATGCCTTGATCGGTAACGACAAACGCCTCGAAGTATAGGACGCGCTCAATATCACGCAATGTCATGTCCAGCACCAAGCCAAGACGGGACGGCAAGCTTTTCAAAAACCATATATGCGCGGTCGGGCTCGCCAGTTCGATGTGCCCCATACGCTCTCGGCGCACCTTGGCGAGCGTGACTTCAACCCCGCATTTTTCGCAGATGACACCACGGTGTTTGAGGCGCTTGTATTTGCCGCAAAGGCACTCGTAATCCTTGATTGGCCCGAAGATCTTCGCGCAAAAAAGGCCGTCGCGCTCGGGCTTGAAGGTTCGATAGTTGATGGTCTCAGGTTTCTTTACCTCTCCAAAGGACCAAGAACGGATCTTATCCGGCGATGCAATGCCGATCTTGATCGCGTCGAATTCTTCTTCTTGCGTGACCTGCTTGAACAAATCCAGCAGTGCTTTCATATGTCACTCCAATCTTGCGTAGGCCGAATCAAAATCTAAAAAAACAAACACGTGCTTTATTTAATAGCTCGCGTTTTGCTTAAAAACGCTCGAGGTCGATGTCAATGCTAAGCGATCGAATTTCTTTCACCAAGACGTTGAACGACTCCGGCATGCCGGCTTCGATCTTGTGATCGCCTTTGACGATATTTTCGTAGACCTTTGTGCGTCCCGCGATATCATCCGACTTGACGGTGAGCATTTCCTGGAGCGTGTACGAGGCACCATAAGCTTCCAATGCCCATACCTCCATTTCGCCGAACCGTTGGCCGCCAAACTGCGCCTTCCCGCCCAACGGTTGTTGCGTGACCAGGCTGTATGGCCCGGTAGAACGCGCATGCATTTTGTCATCGACCAAGTGATGCAACTTTAGGACGTGCATGTATCCAACGGTTACCGAGCGGTCGAATGCATCTCCGGTTCTACCGTCATGTAATGTCACCTGGCCGGACCGCGGCAATCCCGCGATATCCAGCATCTGCTTGATCTCCTCTTCGGATGCGCCATCGAATACCGGCGTTGCGAAAGGCAAACCGCCGCGCAGGTTATGTGACAGCTCGAGTATTTCGCTATCAGCAAACGATTCGATATCCTCAACCTTGCCGCTTTTGTTGTAGACCTCTTTGAGAAAGCCTTTCATTTCAGCAGCTCTTGATCCAGCATCTAGCATTTTTCCGATCTTTATTCCAATCCCCTTCGCGGCCCATCCTAGGTGTGTCTCCAGAATCTGGCCAACGTTCATTCGCGAGGGGACCCCTAGCGGATTCAGCACCACATCAACTGGCGTGCCATCGGCCATATAGGGCATATCCTCGATAGGCACGATTTTGGAAACCACGCCTTTGTTGCCGTGTCGACCGGCCATCTTGTCGCCGGGTTGAAGCCTACGCTTCACCGCGACGTAGGCCTTAACCATTTTTTGCACGCCCGGCGGAAGCTCGTCGCCCTGCGTTAGTTTCTTTCTCTTCGATTCGAAGGCCTTGTCGAATTCGTCACGCATGCGAGAAATGCTGTCCTTCAGCCTCTCCAATTGATCGGCGGATTCATCAGCGGCCAGGCGGATGTCAAACCAATGGTAGCGTTCAAGCGTATCTAGATAGCTCTTGACGATCTTGGTACCTTTGAGCAGCTTTTGGGGGCCTCCGTTGGACAATTTGCCGAGCAAAAGTTTCTCGATTCGATCAAATGTATCGTTTTCCACGATACGCATTTGGTCGGCGAGATCCTTTTTATAGCGTTTCAGTTCTTCGTCGATAATTTGCTGAGCGCGCATGTCGCGATCTATGCCTTCGCGCGTGAAGACCTGCACGTCGATAACTGTTCCGGAGATGCCTGAGGGAACGCGCAGGCTAGTGTCCTTCACATCCGACGCCTTTTCACCGAAGATCGCCCGCAACAGCTTTTCCTCGGGGGTCAATTGCGTTTCGCCCTTAGGCGTAACCTTACCGACCAGCACGTCGCCCGCCTCAACTTCAGCGCCGATATAGACGATTCCCGACTCGTCCAGGCGAGCGAGCTGCCCTTCGGAAAGATTGGAGATATCCCGCGTAATTTCTTCCGGCCCAAGTTTGGTGTCGCGCGCGACAACCGTCAGTTCTTCGATATGTATTGAGGTATAGCGGTCTTCGGCAACCACTCGTTCCGATATCAGGATCGAATCCTCAAAGTTGTAACCATTCCAGGGCATAAACGCGACCAGCATGTTCTGGCCCAACGCGAGTTCGCCGAGATCCGTGGAAGCGCCATCGGCAACCACGTCTCCTTTGGACAAATGCTCACCAACCCGCACCAAGGGGCGCTGATTGATATTGGTGTTCTGGTTGGATCGGGTGTATTTGACGAGGTTATAAATATCCACCCCGACTTCGCCTTGCACGGTTTCGTCATCATTGACGCGTACCACGATGCGGCTTGCATCCACATAGTCAACGGTACCACCACGCAAAGCTTGAACCGCGGTCCCGGAATCCACCGCTACAGTACGCTCGATCCCAGTTCCGACCAGCGCCTTTTCCGGGCGCAGGCAGGGTACCGCCTGGCGCTGCATGTTTGAACCCATCAATGCCCGGTTTGCATCATCGTGCTCAAGAAATGGAATCAAGGATGCCGCAACCGAAACAATCTGCGCCGGCGCCACATCCATGTATTGCACTCGGTCCGGCATCGCCAACATGAATTCATTGTGGCTACGGCAGGAAACCAATCCATCCTGTAACTTGCCGTTTTTGTCTAATTCCGCGTTGGCTTGGGCAATGACGAAATTCGCTTCGTCTATTGCGGATAGAAAATCAATCTCGTTCGTTACCCTGCTGTTTATGACCTTGCGATAGGGTGTTTCTAGAAAACCATAATCGTTGGTGCGAGCAAATAGCGCCAATGAATTGATTAATCCGATGTTCGGCCCTTCTGGTGTTTCTATAGGACACACGCGGCCATAGTGAGTCGGATGGACATCTCGCACCTCGAATCCGGCGCGCTCTCGGGTTAAACCGCCTGGCCCTAGGGCCGAAACACGGCGCTTGTGGGTAATCTCCGACAAGGGATTTGTCTGGTCCATGAATTGCGACAACTGGCTAGACCCGAAGAACTCCTTAATCGCCGCTGAAATGGGTTTGGCGTTGATCAAATCGTGCGGCATCAAGTTGTCGGATTCAGCTTGCGACAGTCTTTCCTTTACCGCCCGCTCAACACGCACCAATCCCGAGCGGAATTGGTTTTCAGCCAACTCTCCCACGGACCGTACCCGTCGGTTACCTAGATGGTCGATGTCGTCTATTTGGCCTCGGCCATTTCGGAGTTCGACCAGAATGCCAACCACGGCCAGAATATCGTCGCTAGACAGTGTGCCCGCGCCAAGTGAGTCCCTGGGTCCGACACGCTTATAGAAATTTTTCAACCAAGGCGGCGCCTTTTCGTCCAACTGCTCCGGATAGGCTCGGCGATTGAACTTCATTCGTCCGACGGTAGATAGGTCGTACCGGTCTTCCGAATAGAACAGACCATTGAAAAGGGCCTCAACCGAATCCTCGGTGGGCGGTTCGCCTGGGCGCATCATTCTGTATATGGCGACCCGTGACGCGGTTTGATCGGCCGCTTCATCTACTCGCAACGTCTGCGAAATATAGCCGCCTTGATCCAAGTCGTTGGTAAAGAGCGTCTTGAACGATGTGACCTTCGCCGAACGAAACTTGATCAGAAGGTCCTCGGTAATTTCATCATTGGCGTTGGCCAGGATCTCACCGGTGGAGGTATCGACAATATCGTGCGCGACAACACGTCCCATCATGAAGTCCTCGGGCACATCAATGCGCTTGAGCCCCGCTGCTTCCATATCCCGGATATGCCTTACCGTGATACGTTTGTCTTTCTGAGCGATAACTTTGCCATTCTTGTCCAGAATATCAAATCCGGCGACTTCGCCTCTCAGGTGCTCTGGGACCAATTCATATTGGACGCTCGCGTCTGTCAGGTGAAACGTCTCAAAATCGTAGAAGGCGGCAAGAATCTGTTCATGCGTCATGCCAATGGATTTGAGCAGAATCGTAACCGGCATTTTCCGGCGTCGATCAACGCGAAAATACAGGAAATCCTTTGGATCAAATTCAAAATCTAACCAGGATCCGCGATAGGGAATGATCCGAGCCGAAAACAGCAACTTGCCAGAGGAATGGGTTTTGCCCCGATCGTGCTCAAAGAACACGCCGGGCGAGCGATGCAGCTGCGAAACTATGACTCGCTCTGTGCCATTGATCACAAACGACCCGGTCGTGGTCATTAGCGGAATCTCGCCCATGTACACCTCTTGCTCCTTGACCTCCTTGATGGTGGGCTTGGAGGCTTCCTTGTCCATGATGGTCAGGCGAACCTTGGAGCGCAGTGGGCTGGCAAAAGTCAAACCACGCTGCTGGCATTCCTTGACATCAAATGGGGGCTCGCCCAATACGTAGGAAACAAAATCGAGCCTGGCGTTACCAGAATGCGAAGAAATCGGAAATATTGATCCAAAGGCCGCTTGCAAGCCTTGCAGCTTGCGGCTGTCGGGCGCAACCTGCGATTGAAGAAATAATGCGTAGGATTCAAGCTGCGTTGCCAACAGGTAGGGCACATTCATCACGCCTGCTCTTTTGGCAAAGCTCTTGCGTATGCGTTTTTTCTCGGTCGAAGTATAAGCGACTGCGCTCATGGAAGCTCCATGTCGGTGGCAAAGGGTCAGAAGACAAAAACCGGGACCAGCAAATCCGGTTACTCTCTCCTGGCCGTTGGTGCAAATGTAGAAAGCCGGTCAGGAGTTAATCCCTGACCGGGTCACTAATTGCCTCGTTACTTGATCTCGGCCTTCGCGCCGGCGTCGATCAGTTTTTTAAGAATCGCTTCCGCGTCCGCCTTGGGCACAGCTTCTTTCACCGGCTTCGGAGCGGCGTCCACCAGATCTTTGGCTTCTTTCAGCCCAAGACCGGTGATTTCGCGAACCGCCTTAATGACGTTGACCTTGTTGTCTCCAAAAGCGGTTAGTAATACGGTGAATTCCGTCTGTTCCTCGGCAGCAGCCGCAACCGCTCCACCACCGGCGGGCGCTGCTGCAGCCACCGCAGCGGCGGCAGACACGCCAAACTTCTCTTCCATATCCTTAATGAGCTGCGAAAGCTCCAATACGGTCATATTTGCAATCGCGTCCATGATTTCAGATTTTGCTACAGCCATTTCATTTCTCCTGAATCGTACTAGTTCAAAATAATTGCTAAAAAGTGGTTATTGCGCAGCAGCGCTTTGCTTCTGGTCCTGCACCGCAGCCAGCGTACGCACGAAGCGAGATGGAATCTCGTTCAATGTGCGCACAAACTGAACAATCGGCGCCTGCATTGTGCCCAGCAACTTGGCGAGCAGTTCTTCACGCGAGGGCATGGTCGCAAGGTCCTTGACTTCCTTCGCGGTAATTACCGCATTGGGCATCGCACCTGCACGAATGACCAGCTTCTCGTTAGTCTTCGAGAACTCGTTGAGTACCTTGGCGGTGGCTACTGGGTCGGAGGACATGCCGTAGATCAGCGGGCCGGTTAATTGCTCCGACAGCTTCTCAAACGGCGTTCCGCTTACCGCGCGTCGCGCCAGGGTATTCTTGAGTACGCGCAAATACACGCCCGACTTCCTCGCCAGACGGCGCAATTGGGTCATGTTTCCCACTTCCAGGCCGCGATACTCGGCGACGACGATAACCTGAGCCTTCGCGACTTGCGCTGAGATCTCGGCAACCACGGCCTTTTTCTGCTCCAGACTGAAACTCAAGGTCTACCTCCAATCTATGCGAAACTTAAAATGTGGATCGGCGTTCGATAATCTTAAAAGCGCTGATCAACGCTAGCCGACACACTTTTCTTGTTTCACTTTCGGTTACTGCGATTAAATTGGCGACCGTACAAATCAGGAAAATCCTTCTTATCGGGCACGCCATCTGCGTAGGATCTATGTATTAACTTTTGATAAACGGGATTCGCCAGTCCTACTGGCGGCGATCTCATCCATCTCTGGTTATACCGTTCGATTAAACCTTTCGGCTCCTACGGTCTTTGATAACCCGCCGGCATTAGCCACAATTATGGTGGTACTGCAGACGGCCCAAAGTCGAACAATCCTGGACGAACGTGCGGTCATTCTCAACCGCGCGGTCCAGGTTATTTATTGTTGCGGTGAAGCCCCGGCGAGCGAGCCTACGTCCACACGAATCCCGGGACCCATGGTGCTCGATACCGAGAGCTTTCTTAAATAGATGCCTTTTGAACTGGCTGGTTTGGACTTGTTAAGCGCCTCAACCAATGCCTTCAGATTATCGCCCAATTGTTCCGGAGAAAATGAAGCGCGACCGATGGTGCACTGCACGACGCCGGATTTGTCCGCCCGATATTGAACCTGCCCAGCTTTGGCATTCTTTACGGCACCCGCAACATCCTGCGCGACGGTTCCAACTTTCGGGTTTGGCATCAAACCACGCGGCCCAAGAATCTGCCCCAATTGGCCAACTACTCGCATCGCGTCGGGACTAGCGATGACCACGTCGAAATCGAGCTTTCCAGCCTTGATCGACTCTGCAAGATCCTCCATGCCGACAATATCCGCGCCCGCCGCCTTGGCCGCCGCAGCGCGATCGCCCTGAGCGAACACCGCTACCCGCACCGTTTTTCCAGTACCCGCAGGCAAAACCACCGACCCACGTACGGTTTGGTCGGATTTTTTCGCGTCAATGCCAAGATTGACAGCAATGTCAATCGACTCATCGAATTTAGCGGTCGCAGTTTTCTTGACGATATTCAACGCATCGGCAACCGGATAGGACTTGTTTTGCTGAACCAGCGAACCGAGTGCCTTCGCGCGTTTATTTGCTTTGATCATTTCACGCCCTCCACCGTAATTCCGATTGAACGGGCACTTCCCGCGATTGTACGTACTGCCGCGTCCAAATCGGAAGCGGTAAGGTCTGGCATCTTGGCACGGGCTATATCCTCCGCCTGCGCGCGCGTTATCTTGCCGACCTTATCGGTATGAGGGGTTTTACTACCCTTATCGATGCCCGCCGCCTTCTTGAGCAATATCGTGGCGGGCGGTGTCTTGATAATGAAGGTGAAACTCTTGTCCGCGAACGCTGTAATCACCACGGGTAGAGGCAGGCCGGGCTCCACTTTCTGCGTCTGCGCGTTGAACGCCTTGCAAAACTCCATAATATTCAAACCGCGCTGCCCCAGCGCAGGTCCAATTGGCGGACTCGGATTTGCCTTGCCTGCCGGAACCTGCAACTTGATATATCCAACTATCTTTTTTGCCATGCTGGCTTCTCCTGTTGGGTGCTATCGGGCTTGCGCCCTCCCCGGTTTAACTACCTTCCGCAGCGTTGTTAAGCCACTGGCTTAAAACGCTTTGAACGCCGACGCTACGCCTTCTCAACCTGCCCAAATTCAAGTTCCACAGGCGTCGCTCGGCCAAAAATCGTTACCGATACGCGCAGCTTGGATTTATCGTAGTTGACGTCTTCAACCGATCCGTGAAAATCTGTGAATGGGCCTTCCCTGACACGAACTGCCTCACCAATTTCGAACAACACCTTGGGCTTGGGTTTCTCCACGCCTTCCTGCATTTGGTGCATGATCGCCTGGACTTCCTTTTCGGTGATGGGCGGGGGCTTTCTCCCGTGCGCGGCGCCGACAAATCCGGTTACCTTGGCGGTATTCTTCACCAGGTGCCAGGCTTCATCGGTCATGTCCATTTCAACCAACACATATCCGGGAAAGAACTTCCTCTCGGAGATGTTTTTCTGTCCGCCTTTCATTTCCACGACTTCCTCAGTCGGAACCAGAATTTTTCCAAACATCTCCTCCATGCCCGCGCGGGAGATGCGGTCCAATAATGTTCGCTGCACCGTTTTTTCGAATCCGGAGTAAGCGTGTACGACGTACCAACGCATTGTCATGACTTCTTCCAACCTAGAATCACGTCGTAGAGAAGCACTTCGAGAGTCTTATCGGTGACCCAAAGAAATAGCGCCATGACGACAACGAACGCAAAAACAACACCTGTGGTCTGCAAGGACTCCTTGCGCGATGGCCACACCACTTTCTTGGTCTCAGTCACAGACTCGCGCGCGAAAGCGAAGAACTGCTGACCCTGTGCGCTAAACCAAGCGACCGCCCCACCTGCAAATATTCCTGCCATCAAGGCAAACAATCGCAACACCGTGGCACTCGACGAGAGCAGGTAATAAGCCGCCACTCCAGCGACGACGCAAAGTACCGCGATTGCAATTTTTATCTTGTCAGACATCTATCTAGTCACCGCGGCCTCACAGCCGCTCCATTCATTGCTTGTTTGCCTTGGCAGGCCAAGAGGGAATCGAACCCCCAACCTTCGGTTTTGGAGACCGACGCTCTGCCAGTTGAGCTATTGGCCTTCGAACATACCCTGAACACACACAGAAGCTACGCAGCCCTACTAGCGTCCTGTTTATAGTTGCGTTCTGCTTTTACGCAATGACCTTAGCCACCACGCCGGCGCCCACGGTCTTGCCGCCCTCACGTATCGCAAAACGCAAGCCCTGCTCCATCGCTATCGGGGCAATCAAGGTCACCACCATCTTGATGTTGTCCCCTGGCATCACCATCTCGGTGCC
>CAMDFL010000134.1 GCA_945897475.1 Bordetella parapertussis | reverse complement strand
GCCTCTAGGGGCGTCAGTCTCAGGCTGATAGATGGGGGAGAGTGTCGGAACCGACATGCGGCTGAAGGACTGCTCAATGTGCCGCGTGTGAGCATTGTATCAGAGATCAGATGCGAAATTAGATAACGCTATATATAAATATTGATATAGAAATGAAAAATGAAATATCGATATGGAACATGGGCCTGCCGCACGCGGTCCGACACGTAAATGAATGGTGCGTCATTGCATCGTTTGGTGTAGACGGTACTGCGCGAGCTTACCTTTGATCCGGCCAGTCCCAGGATGGCGGCGGGCCCGAATCGGCGAGTACGCGATTGCGCAGCGTGCCTATGCCTTCTATTTCGGATTCAAGTACATCCCCTTCATTGAGCCACCAGGGCGGCTCGCCCTTCTTGCGTCCCAGTCCGGTGCCTGCGGGCGATCCGGTGGAAATAATATCGCCGGTATCAAGGCGCATCTGTGAAAGGTAGGCCACTAGTCTCGGAATCGGCCAGATCATGTCGCGGGTATTGCCATCCTGGCGCACTTCGCCATTGACGCGGGTGCGGATTCGAAGCTGCATCGGATCAGGGATTTCGTCGCGGGTCACGATATAAGGCCCCATCGGCGCAAAGCTTTCGAACATTTGTTGGAGTGGAGGTGGGGATCTGCTCCCCGGCATGACAGTTGATCAACTATTTGGTTCTATTGGCTTCATTTAGAGTTAATTCAGACAGTCAGTCTTGCAACGCTGCCGGACAAAGCATAGTCTCCCGCGCGCGGGCGCATTGAGATTTTTATAAAATTTAAGCAGTCATTCATCGACAAGGGGGAACGCTGATGCTTACGTATTTGGAATCTGTTCGGGAATTTATTCATCGTGTATGGCCTGGACTGGCCAAGCTTGCTGCCATCACTGCCGCGTTGGGGGTTCTCGGAGTTGTCACCTCGGCCTCGGCGCAAACCTGGCCGCAGCGCAATGTCAGGTTCATCCTGCCCTTTGGCGCCGGCAGCGCGACCGATATCTCGGCGCGCATGATCGGCGAACGCGTTGCCGTCAAATGGGGCAGGCCGGTGGTGGTTGAGAATCGGCCGGGCGGCGATGGATTGATTGCGATTGGTGCTTTCATCAACGCCAATGACGATCATGTTCTGCTGTATGCCTCGAGCGCCACTTTCCTCGCGCATCCCTATACCCAGGAGAAGCTGCCCTACGATCTTGAACGCGATCTCGCGCCTATCGTTCGTGTGACCGATACGGTGTTATCGGCGAGCGTTTCGGCTTCCTCGCCCTACAAATCGATGGCCGAATTTATCAAGGCAGCACGCGCCATGCCGGAGCGCTACCCCGCTGCGGGGGCGGCTGGTTTGCCTGAGTTTGCCCTGGATGCTTTTCTAAAAAGCGAAAAGTTGAGTGTCACCAAGATCCCGTATAAGGATATTGTCCAGGCGGTGCCCGATCTTGTGGGAGGCCGTATCCAGTTTCTGTTCTCCTCGATCGCGATCATGAAGCCGATGCTTGATGCCGGGAAAGTCAGAGTGCTTGCGACCGGCGGCCGTCAACGCTCGCCGCTATTCAAAGACATCCCATCGATAGTCGAAGCCGGCTATCCCAGTTTGGCAGTGGAGACCACCGCAGGTATCTATGGACCCAAGGGAATGCCGCTTGATTTGCGCCGGCGTATAGGCGCTGACGTGATGTCGGTATTGAGCGACCCGGTATTTGTGGAGAGAATCGCCAGCACCGGCCAGGACATCCGTCCCGGGGGCCCTGATGAACTCGCGGCGATTCTCAAGCAACAGTTGGTCAGTACCGCGGCCACTGCGAAAATTCTGGGGATGGTGGCGAAGAACTGAAATAAGGGAGGTGCTACCTCCCCGGATTTGTTAAGCCCGGCGAGGGACGTGCTAGGTCACCGGTTATAGGGGGCCGTGCTGCGCCCCCGGGTTTGTTAAGCCTGGCCGGCGACTCTGGCCATGACTGCACCGGTATCTGTCGGCGCACTGTTGCCGCTCCAGACAACGTACTGATCCGGACGCACCAGAATAAGTTTAGCTTCGTAGGCTTGCCTGCCGCCTGCGTAACTGTCACGGACTACTTTCAATGGAATCTTTCGCGATAGCGCGGCTTCCTCGAAACCGTGCACCAGCTCATCTTCCACGCCAAAAGCGAAAAGGGTGTATGCGGTGCCGAGTTCCTCGAATACATTGCGCCCCGAGGAAAGCAAATTCGGCGGCAGGTGGTGCCCGATGCGCGCCGTAAAAGTATGGTTGCCATGCGCGCTGCACACCGCGCCAGAGGGCCCCATCACCACCGATGATCCTTCATAGTGCGGTTCGTACACCTGCGCTCGACCGCTTAACTTCGCCATGCGTTCTCCCCAGGCGCGCTCGAATTCAGCGCGGTCGCTCTCCGGGGTGAATTTTTCTAGGAATACGCGGTCTTCTTCAATGCGGGCGGCGATGAAATCGCGGCCGGTCTCGACGAATATCGGGCGCCGCTCTTCGGTATAGGAGGCCAGCAAGTTCTCGCCCCCCCATCCCTGCAGCTTGGCTGCCAACTTCCAGCCAAGGTTGGTGGCATCCTCCAGGCCGTTGTTGAGTCCGTAGCCGCCATAGGGCGGGTGGCTGTGCGCGGCGTCGCCGGCGATGAAGACACGCCCCTTTTGATATTCCTCTGCTACCGCCACGCGCAGATCCCAGAAGCCGACGTGATCGAATTCGACAGCAAATTTAAAGCCGCCAGCGCGATGCAAGAGCGCGAGAAAATCGTAGTTCTCCGTGGTGGTTTCGTTGGGCACCGGCGCGTGAAAGAAAAATCCCTCGCCCACGTCGATGCGCCCGAAAAACATCCAATAGCCCTTCAAGTCGGGGTGCATCACGTTGTACGTCGATTTGGTCGGAAAGCGCTTGAGGCCCTCGTGAAGTTCCTTCGAGCGGAACACCATCAGCACCATCTTCTGGTCGAACTCGGAACCGCTGCGCGCTATGCCGATCTGATCGCGGATGGTTGAGTGACCGCCATCGCAGCCGACGATGTAGTCGGCTTCAAGCACTTTTTTCCCGCCGCCATTCCTTTCGGCGATAGTGACGCGCGCGGCCATGCTGTCTTGTTCGACGCCCTCCGTGCTCCAGCCGAACAGGGCAGTCACCGAGGGTAGTGCGGCCATCCTCTTGCGTAGAACTTCTTCCGTGCAGTACTGCGGCAGGCGGTCATATTCCTGAAAGTAATATTTTTGCACCAGTTCGCGCTGGGAAGGCGCGTTCCAGAACTCGCTCATCAGATTGCCGTAGGCGCTGATGCCGCTGGTGGGCACGCCCTCGGGCATGACGCGCGCGGCGCGCAGTTCCTTGACGCAGTTCCAGAAGTAAAAATGCTCCAGTGTGCGCTGGGTGAGATTCTGTCCCTTGGGGATGCGCTGCGGTTTGAGGTGGCGCTCCACCAAGGCCACTGAAATGCCGCGCTGGCCTAATTCCACGGCGAGACCCACGCCGACCGGACCTCCGCCCACGATGATTACCTGATACTTTTCAGCCATGACTGCCTTTTGCGCTATGTAAAGATAATTTTGTGGATTTATAAATTGGGTTTCGAGACCGGGATGTTACATTTGTCCGAATGTCGCAGGTTGACGGCGATCCACGGTACAGAAATTAAGTCTGCATGCTATTTCAACAATTTTATCAAACAACTAAGAAAAACGATGAAAATACACAAGGGCTTTACCCTGATCGAACTGATGGTTGTCGTGGCCATTATTGGAATTTTGGCGGCTGTGGCTTTGCCAGCCTATCAGGACTACACCGTTCGTGCCAAAGCTTCGGAATTGATTCTGGCGGCTGCCGGAGCGCGTACCGCCATTTCCGAGAGGTTTGCTATTGCTCCAGCCGATAGCGCCAATTCAGGCCTTGGAGTGACCATTCCTGTTGTGGGCAAACTCTCGGCGGCATCGGTCACTGACGCTGGTCTGATTGTTGTTGAAGGCAGCACTGCGGCGGCCAGCACTGGCCAAGCCATAACCATCATTTTGACGCCGACCTTCGATGTTGCTAACGGCACTATCACCTGGGCGTGCGCGGGAACCCCGGCTCGTTACATGCCGGGATCCTGCCGCAATGAGTTCATTGCTCCTTCAGTGGAGTCTCCCCCTCCAGAGCCGCCCCTTGAATTGCCGCCCCTTCAAGAGGTGTAGCCCTTTTGATCCGCACGGACGGATTTTTCGTTCGTGCAGATTTTGGTAGCGCTGCCGCGGGCGAACCGCGTTTATATACGGATAAACACCATCCGTATATAAACGCGGTTTCTGAATAAAGCCGAGTCGATTTATTCTTTGTCCCGGATTCCGGACTTAAGAGAGTGCCATTCGGTTCAGGGCAGGTTCAACACCCGCTTGGCGACGATGTCCTTTTGTATTTCCTGGGTGCCGCCATAAATCGTGGCGCGCCGGTTTTGCAGGAATGAAATCGCCGGTGAAAGCGTGAGTTCATCCAGCTTGACCTCCCCTTGGCCGCCTCCCAGGGCGCTTCCCGCTTCGAATAACATGTCGGAGAGCCGGTGCAGCAGCGCAGTTCCGGCAATTTTGATAAACGATGATTCCGCTCCCACTTGTCCGCGATCGAGCATGGCCACGGCCTGCGCGTACGCCGAGGCAATGGCGGTGAGCTCAATTTCCGCGCCGGCAAGCCGGTCCAGGAAGGCCTCGTCTTTGGTGAGGCCTGCGGCTGCCGCCAGCCGCCAGATGTGATGCAGGGTGACGATATTGCGTTGCGTGCCGGCGCTGCCCAGTCGTTCATTGACAAGCAGTGCATTGGCGATCTTCCATCCGCCATTGATTTCCCCGACGACATTCTCAATCGGCACTTTGACGTCATCAAAGAACACCGTGGCCAGTTCATCGTCACCGGCGATGGTGCGGATGGGGTGGCGCGTAATGCCTGGCGTTTTCATATCCATGAGAATGAATGAAATGCCTTCCTGTTTTCTTGGCGCATCCGGGTTGGTTCGAACCAGCGCGAAGATCCAGTCTGCGTTATGCGCCCAGGTGGTCCATATTTTCTGGCCGTTGACAATCAGGTGATCGCCCATCACCGCCGCTTTGGTTCTCAGGCTCGCCAGGTCCGACCCTGCATTGGGCTCGGAATAGCCCTGGCACCATACCTTTTCTCCGCGCAGCATCGGCTCGAGGTGTTGCGCTTTTTGAGCGGGTGTGCCAAAGCGCTGCAGGATGGGTCCGATATGGTTGATGGCTTGGCCTGAGATTTCCGGCGCGCCGACGCGCGCGAGTTCATCGGCAAGGATGACCTGGCGCGAGAGGCTCGCGCCCATGCCGCCGTACTCCTTGGGCCAGCCCGGTGCGATGAGGCCGCCCTCCACCAGTTTGCGGTGCCAGTCCATGGTGTCGGTGAAGTTGAGCCGCGTCGGCACATTACGATAGTGGGTGGGCAAATTGGCCTCCAGCCATTGCCGCGTTTGCGTGCGAAAGCGCGCGTCCTCGGTGCTTTCGGTGCCCACCCGCGGCAGGCCCGGCCAGTTCCCATCAGCGTGGCGTTTGAGATTCTCCCGATACTGGCGGCGCAGCGCGCCGGTCGGGCCGTATTGCGCGCTTAGCGCCATGGCGCGCTTTAGAAAAAGACCGATGTTGTGCTCGTCGGTAAAGCCAATGGCGCCGTGCAATTGGATCGCCGACTTGGCGATCGCCAGCGAGGCTTCCCCGGCCAGCACCCGCGCGGCGATCGCAAGCTGCCCGGACTGCGCGCCATTCATGTCGCCGGACCTCGCCGCCTCGAACACCAGTGCGCGCACCGTTTCCTTCTGCGCATAGTTGTCCACCGATTGATGACGCAACGCTTGGAATTTGCCTATGGCCTGGCCGAATTGCACACGCGTGCCCAGGTATTCGAGAACGATTTTCGATGCGCCATCCATGAGTCCGAGCATTTCAGCGGCAAGCGACAACTGCAGCACCTGGTTCATCTTTGCGGCAAGCGCCCGCGCGGCATCGCCGCTGGCGATGATGGCCTCATCAGGCACCGCTAAATTTCGAATAGTCAGGCAGGACAGGGCAGTGCCGTCAACACCGCGTGCGCCTTTTAGTTTCAGGCCGCGGGTGTTGTTGGCCATGTAGAAAACAATGTGGCCGCTTGTTCCTGAAGCTTCGACGATGAACCCGGATGCACTCGAGGCCGCAATACCGTCGCATCGGCCCGATACGGTCCGGTTACCGGCAGTATTTTGTTTGAGCACTATCCTTGCGGTTCCGCTTTGCAGCGCCGGCAACACCAGTTGTTCGCCACCAATGAGATCTCCAAGCAAGTGCGCGTGCGATGCCGATTGGGATTCGGCCAAAGCCATTGCCGATGCGGCGGCAGGTGCAAGCGGGATCGCACATAGCTCGGTTCCCAGTGCCTGCGTGATCAAACACAGGGCGCCTGGCCCCAAGCCCGCGCCTCCCACGGATTCCGGCGCCAGCAGCGCTACCCATCCGGCATCGGCGGCGGCGCGTAGTGCGTCAGTGTCGTATCCTTCACGCGCATTGTGAATGGTGCGAAGGCGCGCCGGCCCGCCATGGCGCTCGGCGAAGCGCTTGGCGCTGTCGGCGATCATGCGTTGATCGTCCGTTTGCAAGGCATCGAGATTCATCTGTTTTCCTCGTGATTATTTGGTGGGGCAAGCCAAGGATTGAAGCTTGGCTTCGATGGGCGGTGCTGCGGCAATAATAGCAATAGCGTGCTGACAATATGCAAAAACATGTCAGACCTCGTCAGAGGAATGTTTTTGTCACGAATTATTTTTTTGATTATATGGACACAGCATGATTCGAACCGAAGTACTGGTCATAGGCAGCGGACCCACCGGCGCGTCGGCCGCGGTATTTCTGGCGCGCCACGGTGTGGATGTCACGCTCATCTCGCGCAGTCGCTGGGTTTCGGACACGCCACGTGCGCACATCACCAATGCGCGCACCATGGAGATCATGCGCAACGTGGGATTGGATGAGGCGTGTTACGCGAAGGCCTCGGCGAATGCCTATCAAGCGAACAAGGTTTGGGTTACCACCATGGCGGGCGAGGAGCTGGGACGGCTCATGTCCTGGGGCAATCATCCCGTGCGACGCGCCGAGTATGAACTTGCCAGTCCCGGCAAGATGTGCGATCTGCCGCAGTGGTATCTCGAACCGATACTGCTGGGCGAGGCGGCGCGGCTGGGGGTGAAGCTGCGGTTCGAGAATGAACTGGTCAGTTTCGAGGAGGATGGCGAGGGCGTCAGGGCGCGCGTGCGCGATATCCAGCGTGCCGAGGACTTTGACATCCATGCCAAATACATGGTCGCGGGTGACGGAGGACGAAGTCCCGTGGCCACCGCCCTGAAGTTGCCGATGCAAGGCGAAGCGGGCATGGGCACTGCCATCAATGTGTTGTTCGAAGCCGATCTCGCGAAATATGTAGCGCATCGACCGGGATCGCTCTATTCGATTTTCGACCATGGTTACGATGAGATTACAGGCGGCTATGCGACGCTGCGCATGGTGCGTCCCTGGACACAATGGCTGGCGATGTTCCCCGAGGTGGCAGCCGGCGATAAGCACGTTGAAATGAACGAAGAACTGGCGCATCGAATCATCACCGGCATGATCGGCGATGAATCGGTGCGAGTGAAAATACAAGGCATCAGCCGTTGGCTCATCAATCGCGTCATCGCAGGCCAGTATTCCGTAGGCCGGGTGTTTTGCGCCGGCGACGCGGTGCACAGGCATCCCCCCTGGAACGGGCTGGGATCGAACACATGTATTCAAGACAGCTTCAATCTCGCCTGGAAGATTGCGCTGGTATTGCATGGTCAGGCAGGCAGCGGGCTGCTGGACACCTACAGCGAAGAACGCCAGCCCATCGGAGAACGCGTTGTGGATCGCGCCATCGCAAGTTTCGAAGGCGGGCGAGCTCTGCTGGAGGTTCTGGGCATGCGTCCGGGGCAAGACAGACAATCACGGCAACAGGCGTTCGCGCGCCTGATGGCGCCCGGCACAGAGGGCGAGTCGCTGCGGCGTCGCTGGCGCGAGGCCATCGAGGAACGCAACTACGTCTACAACACCCTGGGCGTGGAACTTAATCAAACCTACCAATCGGGCGCAGTCATGCCCGATGGCACGCTGGAACCGGGATTCGACAGGGACGCCGATCTGCACTATCGACCCACCACCTGGCCTGGCTCACGACTGCCGCATTGCTGGCTGGAGCAGCATTCAAAGCCCTGTTCGACGCAAGACCTTTGCGGTCACGAACGCTTCACGCTTCTGACCGGCATTGGCGGATCGGCGTGGAAGAAAGCCGCGGCACAGGTGTCTGCGTTGACCGGAGTGGCTATACAAGTGCGGGAAATTGGCCTGGGTTTGCCGGTGAAGGACCCCTATGGAGATTGGGCTCGATTATCCGAGGTCGAGGACAGTGGTTGCGTGCTGGTGCGCCCGGATCTACATGTGGGCTGGCGCTGTAGCGAGGCGCCAGCGGATTGCGCAGGCGTGCTCGGCAGGGCGTTCGATAAGATTTTGAGCAGGAGTCGAGATGTCTCGATGAATCAACTTGAATGAAGGCGCCGTCAATGCCATTGACAAATCGGCAGTGTTATAAATTAAGGGACAAATTAATCAACGAGGAGCATTCATGCCAGACTCAACCCACCCCATCGCCATACTCGCGGAGACAGTCGCCCGCATCGCGTGCCGTGAATTCGCATCAAACGGCATCAATGATGGCATTGTCTGTTTGAATAATTGTACTTTTAAGGAGTACAATTTTTAAATAATTTGTACTTTTCGAGCGCGTGAAGGCCGGCGCCGCGCGCGAGTCTCTGGTCTATTTCAGCTTCGAGGACGAACGCCTGGCGGGGATGACGGCGCTCGATTTGCAGTTGGTGGTTGAAGAGTATTACAAGCTCTACCCCACGCGCCGCGACCGCGAAAAAACCACCTTCCTGCTCGACGAGATTCAACTCGTCGCCGGCTGGGAAACCTTCGCGCGGCGCATACTTGATTCGGAAACCATCGAGCTGTTTGTGTCGGGGTCATCGGCCAAACTGCTTTCGCGTGAAATTGCCTCCAGCATGCGCGGCCGAGCCATGGAGGCGGTTGTCACGCCGTTCAGCTTTCGCGAAATGCTGCGCCATCACACGGCGCTGCCCGGCAAATCCAGTCTGCGGTTGACCAAGGCGGAGCGCTCGGCATTGCATCAAAATCTGGTGCGCTACCTAACCCATGGCGGCTTTCCCGAATTGCAGGCCTGGTCCGGCGCGGCGCACTCCCGTGAACGCCACGAGTTGCTCAAAACCTATGTCGATGTAGTGCTGTTGCGCGATGAGGTTGAGCGCCACAATGTCAGTCAACCGCAAGTGCTGCGCTGGCTGGTGCAGCAACTGCTCGGCAATACGGCAGGCAGCTTTAGCATCAACAAATTTTTCAACGACCTCAAATCACGCGGGGTCGCCGTTGGCAAAGAGCGCCTGCATGAATACCTGGCGCATCTGTAGGACACGTTCCTGCTGACCAGCATTTGCATCGCCACCGAATCGGAGCGCCGCCGCCAGGTCAACCCCCGCAAAATTTACCCGGCGGACACCGGCCTGATGGCCTTGTTCGATTCTATAGACCAACCCAACACCGGCCATGCCCTCGAAACCATTGTCCTGCACGAATGTCTGCGGCGCGGCGCAACTGTGGCCTATGTGCGCACCGCATCGGGGTACGAAGTCGATTTTCTGGCAACCCATCACGACCGCCACCAAACCTTGATTCAGGTGTGCGCGGACATTCATGATGCTGCGACACTTCTACGCGAGGTGCGCGCCCTGCAAGAAGCCCGCCTGGAGTACCCCAAGGCCCGCAGCCTGCTGGTCACACTGGAGCCGCCGGTGCGCGCACCGGCGATCAAGGGGATTGCCGTAGTACAGGCGATGGACTGGCTGCTGGATGGGGATGGTCAAACTGCTGGCAGCAGTGGGTAAATCCGCAGAGTGGCCCCCCAGCGCGGCGCCCCACGGAGGCACCCCGGGGAGTAGCCCTGGCTCGAGGTGTGCCTTGGCGGCAGTGTCATAAATTAAGGGACAAAATAATCAACGAGGAGCATTCATGCCAGACTCAACCCACCCCATCGCCATACTCGCGGAGACAGTACCGTCGCGCACACGCTCGATTTATCCCGAGCCTTTCGCGGCGCGCGTCAAGGGGCGCGAGAAACGTGCGCTGGGCGAGGTGTTTGGTCTGTCGAATTTTGGCGCAAACCTGACGCGGCTGAAACCGGGTTCTATGTCGGCGCTGCGACACTCGTATGCGAAGCAGGATGAATTGGTCTATGCCCTGAGCGGGTCCAGCCTCTGCGTGACCTGCGACAAGGCGGACAGCACCGTCAGGGGTTCGAAGCGGTCAATTTTCGAGGTGAAGCTCAGTTGCTCGCGGTCATCGGAGCCCGGCGTCCCGATGGTGTCGGCGATGAAGAGCATGTCGAGCTTGCCGCGCTCCATTGTGCGCGCGTATTCGGCCCAGTGTTTGAAATTCAGCCCGCCATCGGCGTAGGCTTCGGGGTGGCGCCAGCCGGCCATGTGGTAATGCGAATCGCCCGTCATGAACACGGCGAACTTCATCTGTCTTCTGGGAGCGGCCATTGCCTGTCCTTGAATTTGTACTGCCAACGCTGCTGGCCCGCCACGCGCACGGATTGCGGGCCCCGGTGCTGCAATCATTATGATGAAGTTCGACGACTTGTGTACGAGGGTTGCGCGCTTGCCCCCATAATGGCTAAATCAACGGTTTGTCGTATTGTGCCGGCGGCATGACTGCAATTCATCGAGTGTAAATCCGGGCAGGCATGGAGGTGCGGCTTGCGGTCGGCAGGAGTTTTACCTTGCGCATTGCTCGCGGCGATGAGCTTGCAAGCTACGGCGCTGGCGCAGTTGTTTGAGATGACAGATTGTGGTCTCAAAGACCCCTGTTCTTAAGTGGCAAATTAAAACATGAAATCTTCCGGAAATCGCTCCAAAACCTGTCAGGGGACTAGCCAATGATAGATACCACGTCGCGAATCGACGTTCACTTCCACATCATCCCCGCGTTCTACAGCGAGGCCGCGTTGGCCGCGGGTCGTGCGCCGGCGCGTGGGACCTTTCCCGATTTCACGCCCGAGCTGGCGCTGGATCTGATGGACGCCAACGGCATCGCGATGGCAATTACTTCGCTGTCTCAGCCCGGCGTGCATTTCGGTGACGACGGGCACGCCCGAGCATTGGCGCGGCGTTGCAATGATTTTTCTGCTGAAATGCATGCCCGATGGCCACTTCGCTTTGGCGCGTTCGCTACGCTGCCGTTGCCGGATGTCGAGGGCGCCCTGCGGGAAATCGACTACACCTTGGATACGCTCAAGTTCGAAGGCGTCTGCCTGTTCGCCAGCTGCGAGGGACGATTTCTCGGTGATCCGGTGTTCGATGCGGTGATGGCCGAACTCAACCGCCGGCGCGCCGTGGTTTTCGTGCATCCGGCGATGCATCCCTCTATGGCATCGGTGGGCTTACCCTGGCCGGGGTTCATGATGGAGTATGTGTTCGACACCACGCGCGCTGCGGTGAATCTGATATTCAGCGGCACCTTGCAGCGCTATCCCGACATCAAATTCATTCTTTCTCATGCGGGCGGCGTATTGCCTTTCATCGCCTGGCGCCTGTCGGTCTCGCCGATGATCGATCCGCGGCTGCCGCAGTTGTCGCGCGAGGAAGTGTTCGCCGGATTGCGGCATTTCTGGTATGACACGGCGCTTGCACCCTGGGCAGGCAGCATGGCTGCGCTGCGTGAGATTGCCGATCCTTCGCGCATTCTGTTCGGCAGTGATTGGCCGTTCGCCAATGCCAAGATCGTGCCTGAAGAAGTACTCAGCCTGAATGCGCCGGGGGTGCTAAATGATGTGGAGCGGGCCGCGATTGAGCGTGGCAACGCGGAAATACTTTTTCCTGGATTGAAGCAGGTTACTCAGTCCGGCCGATAAGCCACCGGCGTATCCGCGATGATCGGATTGCGCAGCACACCCAATCCCGAAACTTCCACCTCGATCGTGCCGCCCGCACGCATGTGCGCAAGGCCAGGTACCTTGAATCTTCCATACTGTTTTTCGGGCACGCTATCGGTGTCGCCAGGTTGCGGCGGTAGAGCGCCGGGTGTGCCGGTAATGATCACGTCCCCTGGCCTCAGCTTGTAGCCGGTGGAAAGATAATGAATGATCCGCTCGACGGAAAACAGGAGGTCCGATATCGGCGCGTGCTGGCGGGTGACACCGTTCAGGCGCGTCGAGACGGTGTGATCTTCGGGTTTGCCGAATTCGTCGGGGGTCATCATCCACGGACCGAAACTGCCTGATTGCTCGAAATTTTTACCCAGGCCGAACTGGCGATTGTGTTCCTGGAAATTTCTCACCGAGCCTTCGTTATAGCAGGCGTAGCCGGCGACGTGATCCAGAGCCTTGTCCACCGGTATGTGGCGGCCGCCGCGCCCGATGATGACCGCCAGCTCGCCTTCGTAATCGAAGGCCGACCCGATCTCGAACGGCGGCGCCATTAAGGGCGCCAAGTGCGCGACCTGGCTCGCGGCGGTGCGAAGGAATATCTGCGGGTAGTCCTTGGAGGTCACAAGGCCGGTCTCCTCGATATGCGTCTTGAAATTCAGCGCCAGTGCCCATAGCGCGTGCGGGTCGGGTATTACGGGCAACGGGGTGACATCGCCAAATGAATAATCTGCGGCCTTGCCCTGTGTCGCCTTCTGCAAACGTACGAGTCCATCGGGTTGGGCGAGCAGGGCGCGCAGCCCGTTGGGCAAGCCGGCGTCGTGTTTGTTGGCATCGACGAAACGGGTGTCATCGGTCATCACGCCGATGGCGGTGCTACCGTCTTTGCGTTGAAATGAAAT
>CAMDFL010000133.1 GCA_945897475.1 Bordetella parapertussis | reverse complement strand
GATGGCGCCGGACAGAAGTTGCACCAGGGCCAGATGCAGGCGATGCAGCTTTATTTTGCAGCTGCCAAGGATGTCATCCGGGTCCTGGACGTGGACCCGAACCTTGCCGAGATGTCGATGCAATCAGGCGACCAGGCCTACATCGTACTAGCTCGGGCCTCGCGGGCGTTCGCCAGCCAGCAAAAGGATCTGGCCGAAGAGCTGAGGAAGGAAATCGTCGATGCGCAAAAAACCGCCTTGAATGCGATGGTGGCGGCACTGGTCGCCTCGGTTTTACTCACGCTGGCGATAGGCATACTGGTGACGCGCGCCTTGCACCGGCAGATGGCGACGCTGGCGCGGGCGGTCAAGCGTGTTGAAGGCGGCGATCTGGAGGGCGATATCGAGGTCTCTAGCAATGACGAAGTCGGAGAGTTGCTCGCGGCGATGAAAAACATGCAGGACAGCTTGCGCGAACGCGGCGAGCGCGACCGGCAGACGCTTGCCGAGACTACGCAGGTGAGGAGCGCTCTGGATGTGGCGGCCTCCAATATGATGGTGGTGGTCGATGAGGGGCTGGAGATTGTCTATGTCAACTCCTCCATCCTGCGAATGTTCACCGAGGCCGAGGCCGATATCAAGTGTCATTTGTCAGGCTTTAGCGCCGAGGCGGTGTTGGGTTCCTCCTTCGATGAGTTCCACAAGATTATGCCGCACACCTCGGGGCTGCTGGCCAATCTGGAATCGCCGCATTTTTCCAGTCTGGAGATGGGCGGGCGCAAATTCACCTTGATCTTATCCGCGATTCTGGATGCGCAAGGCGCTCGTCTGGGCACGGCGGTGGAGTGGCAGGACCGAACCGAAGCGATCGCGGCGCGCGAACGCGAGTTGCGCGTGTCCGCCGAGAACCTGCGCATCAAGAATGCGCTGGACCAATGCTCGACCAGCGTGATTATCGCCGACCGCGATGGGCGGATCGTCTATCTGAACGAGTCCTTCGGCACGATGCTCACACGCAATCTCGCGGAGTTGAAAAAAACATTTCCTGAATTGAATGGCGAGGACATCGTGGGTCAGAATGTCGCGAGCTTTTGTATAAATCCCGTGCACCTGAATAATGCTCTTGCCCATTCGGGGGACTGCTATAAGACCGAGTTACAGGTGGGCGTACTCACCGTAGCGTTCATGGCCAATCCGGTTCTCGATGAAAACGGGATGCGCGTGGGTACGGTGATGGAAGTGCAGGACCGCACTGCAGAAGCGGCGGTTGAGGGTGAGGTTGCCGGCATTGTGGCGGCTGCCAACCAGGGTGACTTCAGCAAGCGACTGCCCCTGGATGACAAGCAAGGTTTCTTCAAGGTGTTGATCGAGGGTATTAATGGCCTGATGCACACCAGCGAAGTGGGCTTAAACGAAGTGGCGCGGGTGCTTGGAGCGATCGCCCAGGGCGATCTCACCGAGAAAATTACCAATGAATACCACGGTACCTTTGGACGCTTGAAGGAGGACTCAAACACCACCGTTGACAAGCTCACCGATATTTTGCGTCAAATCAAGGAATCCTCGGATTCGATCAGCACCGCTACGTCGGAAATTGCCCAGGGCAACATCGATCTTTCGCAGCGTACCGAGGAGCAGAGCTGTTCCTTGCAGCAGACCAGCTCCTCGATGCAGAACCTGACCTCCACGGTTAAAGAAAATGCGCGCAACGCCATCGAGGCCAATCAACTCGCCCTTGGTGCGTCTGAGGTGGCGGCTAAAGGTGGGGAGGTGGTGCGGGAGGTGGTCTCGACCATGAACGGCATCTCGCAGTCCTCCAGGAAGATCGCCGACATTATTTCCGTGATTGATGGGATTGCGTTCCAGACCAATATTCTTGCTCTGAACGCGGCGGTGGAAGCCGCGCGCGCCGGTGAGCAGGGTCGTGGCTTCGCGGTGGTGGCCAGTGAAGTGCGCAACCTGGCAGGGCGAAGCGCGGCGGCGGCCCGCGAGATAAAGGACCTGATTTCTGATTCAGTGGGTAAGGTGGATGCGGGCACGCAGTTGGTCAACGAAGCCGGCAAGACCATGGAGGAGGTGGTGTCCTCGGTTGCGCGCGTCACTGCAATTATCAGCGGCATCAGTGCGGCCTCGCAGGAGCAATCCACCGGCATCGAGCAGGTCAATCAGGCGATCGTGCAGATGGACGATGTCACGCAGCAAAATGCCGCGCTGGTGGAGCAGGCCGCGGCCGCGGCCGAATCGATGCAGGAGCAGGCCGCGGCGCTGGTGCAGGCGGTGGCCGCGTTCCGCCTGGCCGGGGATACAGGCGCGTCGCGCCGTGCGTCGCGCAGTGCATCGCCCTCGCGCGCAAGTGCTGGCATGGCGGAACTCCGCAGCCCGGCGCGGGCCAACAATGTGGTGCGAATTCAGGCCCAGCCCGCCGCGCAGGCGAATAACCGCTCCATCGTGCCGCCCCCCGCGCCAGGGCGCGGCACGGTAAAAAGAAAATCAACCCCGATGGCAGCCGCGCCTATGGCCAGACCCGCCGCGGTCCAGAAAAAAGCCGTTGGCGCTGAAGAAGAATGGACGGAATTTTGAGCGTCGAACTTCATAAATATTTCGTCATGTAATTTAAATATATATTAGGAAGCCGCCATGACTACACTCAATGAACAAAATGTCACAGAATTGTCTCATGTGATCGCCGCAGCAGTGATGGCCACCCCAGGTATCGCTCCGATTAATCTGCCACCGGCAAGGGGATGGACTGCGCGCGTGTTGGGCAATCTGCGCGTCGGACAGAAACTCACGGTTCTGATGGCGCTGGCGATGGTCTTGCTGTTCCTGCCATTGATGTCGTTTATCAATACGACACAGGAGGCGATCGGAGTGGCCAGGATGGAGCAGTCCGGTATCGCCCCGCTGATTAACCTGATGCGGGTGATTCAGTTCACGCAGCAGCATCGCGGCCTTACCGCCAATGTGCTGGGGGGCAACCAAGGCATCCAAGCGCAGCGCGCCGCCAAGGAAATCGAGGTGCATAAGGCGATCGATGCAATGAGTATCGAGGTGAAATCCATTCAGAACAAAAAGCTGCAGGCCTTCTGGAGCGAGGCGGTGGGGAAATGGAACACGCTCGCAGAGGCGGTGGCCGCAGGCTCGACGCCTGGCAAAGAATCGATCGCGGCGCACACCGCCTTGGTCGCGCAATGGTTGGTGATCGTCGATCTGGTGGCCGATCATTTCGGATTGTCGCTTGATCCGCAGGCCGACAGCTATCACTTGATGGTGGCTTCGGTCTTGCATTTGCCCAATCTTGCCGAGGTGTTGGGACAGACTCGCGCCACCGGTTCACTGCAACTGGCGCAAAAGAGCATCACTCCCGAGGCGCGCGTGGCGATGTCTGCCCTGGTGCAATTGGTCAACTTGCACTACGCCAACATGGCTCGCGAAATGGCCAAGGCCTTGGAGTTGAATGACACACTGCGCGCCAGTCTGGGAGGGGTGGCCAGGCAAAGTCTGGAGGAGGCCGAGAGGGCGATCAAGCTTGCTCGCGAGCATCTCATCCAAGCCGAGACGCCAAGCTTCGCCGGGCAGGAGTATTACCGCATCTTCACCGAAGTGATCGACGCACAGTTCAAACTCAATACCGCCGCCATGGAGTCACTCGATGGAATTTTGCGTGATCGCATGGTTCGCCTGCGGGTGGAGCAAATGCTGGTGCTGGGTATAGTTTTGCTGATTTCGGCGCTGGTGCTGTGGGCGAGCGTGTTGATTGCGCGCTCAATCACGCGGCCGCTGAATCGCGTGGTGGGGCTGGCCGAGGCTGTGGCCGGCGGTAATCTGGATAACGCCATTGAGGCCGGGGCCAAGGATGAAATCGGCGATTTGCTCACCGCCATGAACAGAATGCAGGAG
Organism: Bordetella parapertussis; assembly: GCA_945897475.1. Taxonomy (GTDB): domain Bacteria; phylum Pseudomonadota; class Gammaproteobacteria; order Burkholderiales; family SG8-39; genus 2-02-FULL-62-17. The sequence goes on along the minus strand of CAMDFL010000133.1, from coordinate 9,052 downwards.
AGCTTACGCGCGCAGATGCAGCGCGATCACGAGCGCGGCGAGGAGGAGCGCCAGCGCACTCTGCGGGAGCAGAAGATTGCCGCGGAGAACCTTCGCATCAGGAACGCGCTGGGAAAGTGCAGCACCAATGTGATGATCGCCGACCATGAAGGCCGCATCGTTTATATGAACGAATCGACGGCGGCGATGCTGGTGGGCAATGAGGCAGAAATGAAAAAATCCTTGCCGCAATTCGATGCCAGCCAAATCATCGGCGCAAACTTCGACATATTCCACAGCAATCCCTCGCATCAGCGCAATCTCCTCTCCAGTCTGAGCGAGCCGTATAGAACCCGGATCAAGATCGGCGGCCTGACCCTGGCGCTCACCGCCAACCCGGTGTTGGATGAGCAAGGCGAGCGCGTGGGAACGGTGCTGGAATGGCGCGACCGCACTCTGGAGGCGGTAATCGAGGACGAGGTGGCGGGCATTGTCAGCGCGGCCAACGATGGCGATTTCAGCAAGCGGCTGGTGGTCGATGGCAAGGTGGGCTTCTACAAAATGCTTGCCGAAGGCATCAACGGTTTGATCGAAACCAGTGAATCGGGAATGAACGAGGTGGTTGAGGTGCTGCGCGCCATCGCGAACGGAGATTTTGGCAAACGCGTGCCAACGGAGGGAAAAAATGCTTACCTCCTGCAACTCGCAACGGAGATCAACGCCCTGATGAACACCAGTGAAACCGGGCTGAACGAAGTGGCGCGGGTGCTGGGGGCGATTGCCCGTGGCGATCTCACTGAAAAAATTTACAACGACTACCAAGGCACTTTCGGGCAGTTGAAGGACGATTCCAATTCAACCGTCGATCAACTGACCACGATTATCAACCAGATCAAGGATGCCTCCGATTCCATCGATACCGCGTCCAAGGAAATCTCCGAGGGCAATCTGGATTTGTCGCAGCGTACCGAGGAGCAGGCCTGCTCCCTGGAACAAACCGCTTCGTCGCTAGAGGACCTCACCGTGACGGTACGAAACAATGCCCAGAACGCGAGTGAGGCCAAGCAACTGGCGATGGGCGCATCCGAAGTGGCAATCAAGGGCGGTGAGGTGGTGCGGCAGGTAGTGGAGACCATGAACGGCATTTCGCAATCCTCTAATAAAATTGCCGACATAATTTCGGTGATCGATGGCATCGCCTTTCAGACCAATATTCTGGCGCTCAATGCGGCGGTGGAAGCGGCGCGCGCAGGCGAGCAGGGGAGGGGTTTCGCGGTGGTGGCGAGCGAAGTGCGTAATCTGGCCCAAAGAAGCGCCGCTGCGGCCAAAGAGATCAAGGACCTGATCAGCCATTCTGTGGGCAAAGTGGACGCGGGTTCGAAGTTGGTTGATGAAGCGGGCAGGACAATGGACGAGGTGGTGTCATCGGTGGCGCGCGTCACCGAAATCATCGCCAGCATCAGCGCTGCTTCGCAGGAGCAATCCGGCGGCATTGAACAGGTGAATCAGGCGGTCATGCAGATGGACGATGCGACACAGCAGAACGCGGCGCTGGTGGAGCAGGCCGCTGCCGCGGCCGAGTCGCTGCAGGAACAGACCGGTAATCTGGTGCGAGTGGTGGGCACGTTCCGCTTGGCGGGGCGGATGGGAACTATCACCAAAGCAATCCCGATCGAGCGCGCCTCGGCAAACCGGGCAGCCAGTGCTGCCATCGATCGCCGCACCCCGACACTGGCGCCTAAGGCGAAATTTGTCCGGAGCAGGTAATGCCGGTTAATGCAGGCAGTGGCGAGTCGCGCGAGCGTGATTTCAATTTCACCGAAGGTGATTTCGAGCGCGTGCGCTGCATGATCCACGCCAGCGCCGGTATCGCCTTGTCCAGCGCCAAACGCGACATGGTGTACAGCCGGTTGTCGCGGCGATTGCGCGCGGTGGGGATCGACAGTTTCGAGGACTACCTGGATCTGGTGGCGGGCGGCGATGCCGAAGAATGCGAGGCCTTCACCAATGCGCTGACTACCAATCTGACTGCTTTTTTTCGCGAACCGCATCACTTCTCGCTGTTGGAGGAATATATGCGTAGTGCGAGGCGCGCCGGGCCGATATCGATTTGGTGTTCGGCGGCCTCCACCGGTGAGGAGCCCTATAGCCTGGCCATGACCGCGGTGCAGGCCTTTGGAACCTTTACCCCGCCAGTTCGTATCCTCGCCAGTGACGTGGATACCCAGGTGTTGGCCACCGCCGAGGCTGGCGTGTATGGATCCGAGCGGGTTGAAAAACTCAATTCAGATCTGCTAAAAAAATATTTCCTGCGCGGCAAGGGCGACAAAGCCGAGCTCGTCAAAGTACGCGATGAAGTACGCGCGCTGGTGAGCTTCCGGCGCATTAATCTGCTTGAAGGCGGCTGGCCAGTACGCGGGCCACTCGACGTCATTTTCTGTCGCAATGTGATGATTTATTTCGACAAGGCGACGCAGCTCGCGGTGCTCGAACGCTACGTGCCTTTGCTTCGTCCGGAGGGATTGATGTTCGCCGGGCATTCGGAGAGCTTCACCCATGCGAAGCATTTATTTCGCTTGCGCGGCAAGACAGTCTATGGACTGGCTAATGATGCGACATGACGGGCACAGCGACAATCCCAAGCCCTGCGCCGGGGACAGCGTCAAACTGAGCGCCAAGCACGGCTGCTGGGCGGCTCTATGAGCGAGAATCCGATAGGGTCGCCGTCAGATGCACGCGAAGCCACCAGTGAACTGGCAAGTTCCCCCGCGCCAGAGTGTTATGCCCGCAATCAATATTTCGACCGGGTGCATTCGATTGATGCTGCCAAGCTGCTTCCTGGCGAGTATCACGTTTCCAGCCGAGCTATGTTGCAGGTGACCGTGCTCGGTTCCTGCGTTGCGGCCTGTATTCGCGATATTCGCATTGGCATCGGCGGCATGAACCATTTCATGCTGCCCGACGTGGAGGGCGCGGACGCGGCCTACGGCGGCGCGCGTTATGGCAGCTACGCGATGGAAGTGTTGATTAACCATCTCTTCAAGCTTGGCGCACGCCGCGAAAATCTGGAGGCCAAGGTATTCGGCGGCGGCAACGTGTTGGCAGGCCTCACCCGGGCTAATGTGGGTCATCGCAATGCCGAATTCGTTTTGCGCTATCTCAATACCGAAGGCATTCGTATTGCCGCGCGCGATCTGGATGACGTGTTTGCTCGCAAGGTCTACTACTTTCCGGCCACAGGACGCGCTCTGGTCAAGCGTTTGACTACCTTGCGCAACGATACCCTGCTTCTGCGCGAGACTGACTACCGCAAGAAACTGGTGCAGGCGCCAGCCGGTGGTGATATCGAGCTATTTAATTAAATGGGGTTGGAGAAACTATATTGGCACCATTATCCGGTTAAGCCTGGCAGTGGTTATATATTGGAATGAATATACCTGCTCTTACCCCAATTTTGCAATATCCATCCAGAGACCCAAAGAGCGAGCATCGGAGGACGACATGTTGACCGTACACGAAAAGACACCATCGCCAGTGAAAAAAATCAAAGTGCTGGTGGTGGACGATTCAGCGTTGATCCGAAATCTGCTCACCGAGATCATCAATCGCGAGGAGGATATGGTCGTAGTGGGTGCCGCCGAGGACCCTTATGTGGCGCGCGAACTGGTGCGGGTAAATAATCCGGACGTGTTGACACTGGACGTGGAAATGCCGCGCATGGATGGCATCGAGTTTCTGGAAAAGTTGATGCGCCTGCATCCCATGCCGGTGGTGATGGTGTCCACGCTTACCGAAAAAGGGGCGGAGGTCACCATGAAAGCATTGGAATTGGGCGCTGTCGATTTTGTGGCTAAGCCCAAGTTCAATGTCAACCATGGTCTTGCGCAGGCCGCCAGTGAGATTGTCGACAAGATCCGCATTGCCTCGCATGCCAAGGTACGCAGGACCGTGGCTGCCCCCCGCGCCGCCACGCCACTGTTATCAATCGGCGGGCACCTGGGCGCGAGAAAGCTCATTGTCATCGGCGCCTCCACCGGTGGCACCGAGGCCATCAAAGAGGTGCTGATGCCATTGCCGCCGGACACCCCCGGGATATTAATCGCCCAGCACATGCCCGCTGGCTTTACCAGCAGCTTTGCCAATAGGCTCAACTCGCTATGCAATATCCGCGTCAAGGAAGCTCAGCACGGCGAGCCGATTCTGCCAGGCCATGCCTATATCGCGCCGGGCGACTGGCATTTGAAGCTCGGGCGCAGCGGCACAAGTTACCTCGCCCTGCTCGATCAGAGCGAGGTGGTCAATCGCCATCGCCCCTCGGTGGATGTGTTGTTTCAGTCGGTGGCGCTGCTTGCCGGGCCGCACGCCATCGGCATCATGCTCACCGGCATGGGCAAGGATGGCGCGGCCTCGATGCTGGAGATGAAACTCGCCGGCGCCCACAACATCGTGCAGGACGAAGCAAGCTGCGTGGTGTTTGGTATGCCGCGGCAGGCGATTGTACTGGGCGCCGCCGATGAGGTCACGCCGCTGCACGACATCGCAAGGAAACTGCTGGAGCGCCTGTCAGGCGGCGACCGCGCACGCATGCGAGCTTGAATTAATCGGGCTCAGAGCAAGATTTCTGGCAGTTACTGCTGGAAAAGTTACATTGACCCGAATCGTTCCAATCGTTCCAATTGTTCCAATGGTTCCAATCGTTCACATTGTTACGCGGTGAAGTGCTCCTTTGCGTCCACGACCACGCCGCGATCGCCATTTCGCCACGCTATGATTCGCGCGGCAAACAATAATACGAGGACCAGTGCATACGGCAGTCAACTGGTATGACCTACTTGTTTTTCTCCGCGGCAGGAATCCTTGTTTTGATGTGTTCGAGCAGCCGTTCGGTTTGCTCCTGCAGCGCCTCGCGCGCGCCAAGGATGTCCTCCCAATCGCCTGCTCTGGCCGCTTTTTCAATGCGTTCGCAGACATCGGCTAGCGGCGTTGCGCCTATGGCGCGGCTGGCGCCTTTGATTCGGTGCGAAGCATGTAACACGGTGTTTTGTTCGCGCTGGTCCAGGGCGTTAAAAAGCAGGGCGGAATCCTTGCGGTTGGATTGCCGGAATTGCTCCAGAATCTCACGCTCGTCATCCGCGTTGCCGCCGGAAAAATCCAGCAGGGCGCTCGGATCCAGAGGCGAGGCCTGCGCGGCAGGCGAAGCGGCTATGCCCGCCGCCGCGCCCTTGAGCGGCACGACGGAATTCACCGTGGTGTTTGCCGGGGCACTTTGCGTGGAACAGGACGGCGGCAGCCATTTGGCAAGCTTAGCTTGCAGAGTCCCCAGCGACACCGGTTTGGCGATGTAGTCACTCATGCCGGCGGCCAGGCAGCGTTGTGCGTCCTCCGGAAGTGCGTTGGCGGTGCAGGCAATGATGGGCATAGGCGTGTCGAGGTCGCGTTCGCCCTCGACACCGCGAATCGCTTGGGCGAGTTGGTAACCGTCCATCGTTGGCATGTGGCAATCGGTGATCAACATTGAGTAGCGGTTTCGCCGCCATTTGTCCAGGGCCTCGGCACCGTTGCCTGCCGTGTCGGTGCGGTAACCGAGCAGTTTCAACTGGCGTTGGATCAGGCGCAGGTTGACCGGGTGATCCTCGGCGATCAGAATCGGTTCGTGTCCCGAATGCGCATGCTCGGGCAAGTGGAGATTCACGGGTAGCCAATCGTGGGCGATCCGATTTGGCCCCTGGATGGGAAGCTCCTCCTCGCCGATGACCGGCAATCCCAGGCACAGGATCATGCGGGTGCCCTCTCCGGGCGCGCTTTGCATACGCACTTCGCCCGCCATGGCGTCGGCCAAGCGTTTGCAGATTGACAGACCCAGGCCGGTGCCGCCAAAGCGGCGCGTGCTGCGCGAATCCACCTGCACGAAGGGTTGAAACAGTTTTTCCTGATCCTCGGCTGCGACGCCAATGCCGGTATCGCGCACCACAATTCGAATTTCTTCGCGCTCGTCATCGCGCCGCACGCTCTGGAGGTCGAGGTGAATGCCGCCGCTGTCGGTGAATTTGATCGCGTTGGAGAGCAAGTTGTCGACGATCTGGCGGATGCGCCTGGCGTCGCCCCTATGCGCCGGCGCGAGCGCGGCATCGATGTTCACGTTGAGGGCGAGTTTTTTTTGAGTGGCTAGCTCCTGGTAGACCAGGCGCGATTGCTCAATCAGATACACGAGGCTTATCGGTTCGGCGCAAATGACGAGCTGCCCTGCCTCGATCTTGGAGAAATCCAGAATCTCGTCGATCAGGCGCAGCAACTCATGCGCTTGCCCGTGAATGGTGCGTACGGATTCGCGCTGGGCGGATTCGAGGCTGCCATGTTCCAGGAGTTCGAGCATGCCCAGCACGGCGTGCATCGGCGTGCGCATTTCATGACTCATCGCGGCGAGGAAGCCGCTTTTTGCGCGGTTGGCGGAGTCTGCGGCTTCCCGGGCTGCGGTCAGCGCTCTGGACAGGGCTCGCTGCGAGCTTAGATCAACGACGGAAAAAATCCCATATCTGGATTGCGGATCGATGATATTGCCCGAATGCAAAACCCAAATCGGCGTTCCGTCTTTGCGAATGAGTTCGAGCTCCGTCGCGATCGCGCCACTTGCGCCGTGGATAGGGTAGAGAGCGTTGCCTGCCGCCTGCCAGGTTTCTTCATCGCGGTACAGGACGCGCGTCGATTTGCCGATCAGTTCATTCACTTCGTACCCCAACACGCGGCCGTACGCGGCATTCATGCGCAGAAATACTCGGTCGCGCGTGATGGCGATTCCGGTTGGGCAAGTGTCTATCAACGAATCCCGCGATAGTTGTTCGGCTTGCAATTCCGCCAGGACGCGCTGAAATACTCGTTCGCGTGCGATAGCGATTTCGGTTGGGCCAGTTTCCATGAACGATTTTTGCGATACTTGTCCGGCTTGCAACTCCGCCAGGCGCTGCTCGTGGTCGTCGAGGCCCACGCCGATCAGCGGCTTGTCGCTGCTGTGCGGATCCGATTCCCAGGCAGTGATGCGCGTGGTCTCTGCGGCAACCCGCAGCAGTTCGTCTTTGGGGGAATTTTTCGGGGGCTGTTCGCCCGATTCCTTCTCGGCCAGTTTGGCCTCGAGTTCGGCGATCCGGCGCAGCAGTTCATCACGGTCGTCATTGGCGCCGGTTGAAGATTGGACGGGCTTTGGGACGTCGCGCATAGTTGTGAACTATATCAACATAAGAGATTCGCCGGAGTTGGATTTATGCGTGACATAGGGCCTAGCGATCGACCAGTGTCGCAAGCGTGCAGTCCCACATCGAAAGCCGGCTAAGTTCGACCGGCTGGCAGATCAAATATGGCGGCGACATGGGCTGTTGTTTGCGCCTATTAACCAGCCTCGCCGAGAGCGGCTAAGCAGCCTCGCCGCGAGCGGCTAATCGGTCTCGCCGAGAGCGGCTAAGCGGCCTCGCCGCCATTACCAAACCCGAAAATCAGGACCGCTGCTACTATTACTTGCAGAGCATCGCATACTGCACTGATGCCACCGATGAAAATCAGCCCATTGACGCGTTTTCCAGACCACGGAACATTGTGCGAGATTTTGGCGTGCCGGGCGTCCTATCGATGGCTGGAACGCATCTGGCATGCAGGCGGGTGGCGACAGCGTAGCGCAGGCCTTTGCGTATTCAAGGAAATCATCACTTGAGCAATTCTATTGTCTTACTCGCCCACGGCGCACGCGACCCCGAGTGGGCGCGACCTATCGAGGCCATGGCGGCGCGCTTGCGAAATTTGTTGCCCGGCACCGAAGTGACCCTGGCATTTCTGGAGTTTATGCCACCCGATATTGACGTGGCCGTCAATGCGTTGGCCGCGCGTGGCGCGCGTCATATACGCGTAGTGCCGGTATTCCTCGCGCAAGCGGGCCACGTCAAGCGCGACCTACCCCCGAGGGTCGCGGCGCTTCGCGCAAGTTTGTCCGTCGCGCACCCGGACTTGATCATCGAACTCGAACCTGCAATCGGCGAACAAGACGAAGTCATCGATGCCATTGCGCGCAGCGTTGCGCGTATCGCTGGAAAAGCCTGATACCACACAGACCTGAATGAATGCGGCACTCATCGATGATGAACAAACAATGGTGTCGCGTTCGTTCTAAAATAAAATCCTCAGTTTCATAGGAGCAAAAGAAATGGCACAGGAACTCAAACCGATTCGGCGTGTTATCGCAGCGATCAAAAGCAACGGCAAGTCAGCCATCATCGAGGATGGACCGCCGCCGGTGAATCGGCCACCGATGCGCCCAGGCTTTAATTCGCGCAATATCTGGGCCACCTTCGGCACGCCCGCGCCACTCAACGCCAATGATCGTGGCGGCGAAGTCAAGGGAACCATGCCGCCACTGGGAGGTACGGTATTCAAATACCTGGATATTCCGCCCGACACAATAGATCCCGGCCGAACCATCGATGCGAGCAAAGTGGAGACTCCAGAACCGGGCCTGCGCCGCATACCCGGTCATCCGCTGCATCATGGCATGCACGAGACCGAAAGCATTGACTACGCCATCGTGTTATCGGGTGAGATTTATGCCGTGATGGAGGAGAACGAAACCTTGCTGCGTGCAGGCGATGTGCTGATTCAATGCGCGACCATGCATGCCTGGAGCAATCGCAGCACAGAGGTGTGCCGGATACTGTTTGTTCTGGTAGATGGCCGGGTGCCGGGTTGAAATAGCAACTTGCGAAGTATCGACTATGCGAAGTAGCGACTGCGCGAAGTAGCGACCCGCATTCGCCGATGCTCAGAGCGAGTGCTACTCCGCTTTAAGGCCGGCCGCTTTCACCATCTGCCCGAACAGTATCGATCCACGGCGCAGGTCCTCGGCGAATTCGCTGGGTGTGTTTCCCACCGGAATCTGACCTTGCGCTTTCAGTCCTTCATTGGCTTGCGGGTCTTTTAAGGCGAATGCCATGGCGGACTGTAATCGCAGCGCAATCGCAGGTGGAGTTTTGGCCGGTCCCCATACGCCCGCGCCCCCGGAAGGCTTGACGAACCCCGGAATAATCTCGGTAACGGT
>CAMDFL010000132.1 GCA_945897475.1 Bordetella parapertussis | reverse complement strand
GGTCTTTAGCAAGCCAGTCAAAGGTTGGCTGATTGAGCGCGTCACCCAAACCCCCAGGAGCGCGCCCAAGGCTATAGCGAGAATGCCCACAAACGATAGTATGGCTTCCGCTCGAGCGTTATCTTCTGAGCCTGCCGTGGCTAGTTGATGGCTCTGGGTTTGTTGTAATTCTATGTTTTCTTCCAGCGCGGCCTGCCATTTGAGCATCAAGGGCCCGGCGCTTTTTAGTATCAAAATACGCGCCTCGTTGTCTTTGTTGACCTGCGCCAGCCGAATCACCGTGTCATTGACTGCGCGCGCCTCTGTTTTTGCGTCATCAATTTTTTTTCTGATGGCCCGACCCGCTTCGCTGGCCGAAAGCTTCTGTAACGTTGCCCAGTCCTTATCGTATTGATTCCGGCTGGCCTCAAGTTTTTTGAGTTCTTCGCCAATTTCATCTTTGTCATTCTCAAGGACGACGGAGCGGATGACCCGCTGGGTGATGTGCACCGAACTATTCAGGTCGTTGCTCAATTCGATTTTGAGATTGTTGTCCTGCGTTACATCGGCAAAGCGCGCAGCGCTTGCCAACAGAGCGATGTAGCCAGTCAAGCCAATGACCCCCGCTAACACCAATATCAGGCCAAAGCCCAGGCTCAGGCGTTGTGCTATTTTGATATTTGCAAACATCGAGGTGTCCTGGAGTGAGGGCCGGGTTCGAATGAGTGGCGTGCACGTGGATGGATGCGAATGGAATGAATGCACGCGCAATCGCGCGCGATTATGCCGCAGATTTGGGGCAATGCCGCAGATGCCGGGCATGGGGTTCTAGTGGCTCACGAACCTGCCAACCCCCGCTCGCGGGCCAGGCGTTCATGACATACCGCTGGATGAAGACCCCGGGCTATAAGGAAGTCTTTGAGGGGTCGAGCATCGAATTTGAACTGGCACGCCAACTAATCGAAACCCGAATCAAGAACCAAGTTTGCTCAGGCCACAAACGCCCAAATTCAGATCGTGTTCAAACCCATCCGTGTCAACACGCAACGGATCGCGACGGCATAAGCAAAGTGGTTTTCATAAGGCGAGACGACTGCACTCAGCCAGACGACTGCACTCGCCTCTCGAGACCAAGCGAATTGGAGCGTTGAATCGATTCAAGTATTGTGCATTCCAGGATTTGGCAATGCGGATACATCTGGCGAAGTTTTTTCTCGGCTTCATCCTGGCAGCGACCCTGAATAGCCAGTTTTCCGACCGACAAACCAGACCGTGTGCGAATGCTAAATCCGTATCGAGTCATCAATAACGCAGTCATGTGGCTCCCGTTACTCCATTCCGCTGGTGGGTCTGGTGGGTCTAGCGGATAAATATCGGCGAAAAATTTCGTTGTATCTAACTGTTAAATAGTCTTTTTTAAAAATGTAAGCTTCAAGTTACCGTTCCAAGTCGATTGAGTTTGTATATTTTTGTTGTTATTTTGTAACGGGATGTGTGATTTTAAATGAGGTCAGAGTCACATTTGAAGCGCTCCATGACGCCAGAGATGGCGGTGCGTGTCGCCAGACTACTGAACACCCCCCCAAGAGTTGGCTGCGAATGCAGCAGGCGGTGGACTTGTGGGAAGTGGAGCAGGCGCGCGAGAAGTTGGCGGGCATCAAACCAATCAAGGCTGAATTGCAGGCCGCGTAAGATGTAACCGTCGCCTGACGGTCTGGGGCAAGCGGGGCACCAAGGGGCTGAAACCCGCCGGCACCTCTGACCACAATGCAGCACTTTTCAGGAGAAACTGCATCATGGCTGGAAACGCGCATTTGTTACTTTGGGTAGCTAGCGATGAGGAGCGGCTAGGCCGCTCTGATACTAGACCGATCTGATACTGACCTTGCCTAGGCCAAGGCGCTTGATTAAAGTTTCCCAGGCCGCTTCGCTATTGGGGAGTTTTTCTTCGCGCTCCAGGGTTTTGGATAAGGCGCACAGGCCCGCGCCAGTCCAGCCCTCGGTCAATTTTGCAAGGTGTAGCAGCGAATTGACGCTGGCGATGCGTTTGCCAAGAAGCATCAGGAGCAGGGCGTTGCGAGTCGCGGCATCGGGCATGCCAAGTTCAATGTGCGTGCCCAGGCGCCCCGGCTGCAGCAGCGCATCGTCCACCAGATCGACGCGATTGGTGGCGGCGATAACCGAGATCGGCGTATCGACGCCAAGCTCATCGATTTCCGCGAGCAATTGATGCACCACGCGCTCAGTGGTCCAGGTGCCGGCGCTGCGCCCGCGCACAGGCGCCACGGCATCGAGCTGGTCGAAGAAAATTACGCAGGGCGAGAGTTCACGCGCCAGCTTGAATACGTGGCGCACTGCCTCCTCGGATTCCCCCAGCCATTTGCTGAACAGCTCCGGGCCGCCCACCATGATGAGATTGACGCCGGCTTCTTTTGCAACGGCGCGCGCCAAAAGAGATTTTCCGGTGCCGGAAGGGCCATGCAACAGCACATGGTCCAGCGGCGCATTGGCGGCGCGCAAAGGCTCGATGATCAGTTGCAGCAATCGCGTCTTGATCGTATCGAGACCCGCGATGCGATCGAAACCTTCATCGGGAATGGCCACCAAGGTCGCGCGCGCCGCCGATGGCCTGCTTCGGCGGCGTGCCGCGATCAAATCCTCGCGCGTGACACGCAGGGTCTCGGGTTGCCACTGCGAGGGTAAGCTCGACAATGCTGGGCGGTGGCGTCGCAGCGCATGCATTCCGGCTTCGCGGCACAAGGCCATCAGGTCGGCGCCGACAAATCCGGGGGTGTCGGCGGCGATTTCAACAAGAGACTCGCGCGCGCCGCGATCCAGTGGCATTTCTCGAGTGTGTATTTTTAAGATCTGCTCGCGTCCCGTTGCGCTCGGCGGACCGATATAGATTTCGTAATCGAAACGACCCGGACGGCGCAGCGCCGTGTCCACCGTCTCAAGCCGGTTGGTCGTCGCCAGAATCACCACGCCATCGACTTGGGTGAGCCCGTCCATGAGTGACAACAGCTGCGTGACCAGGCGCGTATCGGCATGCGAGCCGCTCTCGCCGCGTTTCGGGGCGATGGCATCGAGCTCGTCGATGAATATCACCGAGGGCGCATGGTGTACCGCCTCGCCGAATATGCGGCGCAGATTGCCCTCGCTCTCGCCGTAGGTGGTGCCGACGATTTCCGGCCCGTTGATGTGAAAGAACTGCGCATTCACCTCATTGGCGGTGGCGCGCGCGAGCAATGTCTTGCCGGTGCCTGGCGGTCCGTAGAGAATCACCCCGCGCACCGGCGGTATGCCCACCTGCCGGTAGATGCCGGGAAACTGCAGCGGCAGTTGCACGGTTTCACGGACCATGGCGATCTCGCGATCCAGGCCACCGAGTTCATCGAAGCTGACTTCGAGGGCGACATTGCCCTTGAATCCATCCGGCGCCGAATCGAGCACCACATCGGTTTCGGCGCTCACCACGCCTGCGGCGGGTTTGACTTCGACCACCTGAAACAAGGTTCCAGCGACTGAATGGTGAAAATGCAGGAACAGCAGCTGGCCCTTTGTCACAGGACTTCTTTGTTCGAGCAACTCCTCCTTCAGGTGTTGTTCGACATGGTGCGCCGAGGTGGAACCCAGGTCGACCGCTGGTTGCAAGCGCACTTTTGTCACCGCTTGAGCGTTCTCGCGTGACAGTTCAACACTTGAGTACAGGCGCGCGCCCAAAGCCTGGCGCTGAAATCGATCAAGTCGAATCTGGCCGCTGCCGCGATCCTCCGGGTTGGGCTCGTCCACGCGAATCAGAATCTCGCGCCGAAACGTGGCTGCGCGCAGTACGTCCCCGGGTTTTAACCCATGCTTTTCCATGAACGCGGGATCGACCGCGGCCAATGAGGCGCTGCTGGCCGCGTACTCGCGTAACGACGGGGCGACAGAGAGTTCGAGCATCGCCATCAGGCCCGCGCCGCTTGTGCTTCGCGGTATTCGGGGCAGGGCTGCAATTCTTCGAAGCCCGATTGCCGGTCAACACCGGTGGTGTGCACCAGGTTGCGTTCCATGCAGACCAGTCGCACCGGCGCGGCGCCGGTATTGACGTGCCGGTACACCACGCCGGCGGGGAAGGTGGGCAGGGTCATTACATCGCCTGCCTTCCAGTTGTGACGAACGCCATCCAACTCCGTATACCCTTCACCTTCGAGCATATAGAAAACTACGTCTCCGCCGTGGCGTTGCACGCCGCTGCGGCTGCCCACGGGGATTTCCTGGCGATAAAAGATTTGCGTCTGCACCGCTGAGTAGGCGATGCAGGGGTGCAAATACCACTGCATCTTGCCGTGGGCATTGAGTTCCCAGGGCAGTTCGTCGCCGCGGATAAGAAATGTGGATTGAGCCAGGCGATTTCTTTGAATATCGCGAAGCTGGATCAGTCGATCAAAGAGATTGACATTCGCCAGGTCATCGGGGGATGCCACCAAGGGCACCTGCTCGACATCGACCGTGGCCTTCCATTCTTTTTTCAGCACGCCTGTTTGAGTGTTTTTCGCCGCGGCGCCGCCGATGCCTGGCATCTCCGAGACCTGGTCAACTGCGTTGGCGATGGTGCGCGCCACCAGCATGTCGCGAAAAGCCACCCAACGGCATCCCTTTTCTGGATTCAAATTCCAGTGTTGGTGGCTTGAACCCTTGGGTTTGATCGGCAAAAGTAGTAAATCACCAGCCTGCCATTCAAGAATGACATCGTCGGTCTCGGTCCGCCCATGGCCTTCAAGCACATAAATGATGATGCCGCCCTGGTGACGGTGGCGACCCGACTGGTTCTTGATTAGATGTTCGAATACCGCCCAACTGCTGACCGCGGTGTCTTCGATAAATGGAATCAGGTAGTACTTTAGGAATCCTTGCCTGGATGTCTGGTACTCGAGATCATCGCCGCGGATCAACACCTTGCCGTTCTTTTCCCGATCGTTCCATTTTTTGTAGAAGGCGATTACCTTCTCGTATGTGGTGTTTTGCAGCGGGTCGGCTTCTTTTGTGCGTTCGCGTTCCATGGGGAGGCTTCTTTGATGTCGAATGTCGCCTATGATATCGCGCCGTGCCGTTGGGAATTGTTCCCTTCATCAATGTGTTCTCCGGCCATCAATGAACGTACGCCGGTATATAAGGTAATTCATGTCCAAGCTAGCGAGCGCATATCCCGATTTCACTATTCCTCCGATCATCAAGCGCAACACTATTTTGTTCGCGCTGGCGCAATCGTTCAGCGGCGCGGGAATGCAATTCGCCTATGGCCTGGGGCCTTTGATGGTGCTCTCCTTGACGGGATCGGCTGCTTTGGCGGGATTGTCGGTGGGTTTGATTGGACTCTCGCGTTTTCTCGCCTCCTATCCGGTGGGCAAGATTACCGATGCTTACGGACGCAAGCCGGGCATTTTTTTCGGGCTTACGCTGGCTTTGCTGGGCGGATTGATATGTGGCTCATCGATGAGCTTTGCCAGCATCTGGGTGTTTATTGTGGGAATGACGATCTTCGGCATGGGAATGAGCGGTGTGCAGCAGCTGCGCGTCGCCGCCACCGATATGTATCCGCATTTTCATCGCGCGCAGGCTCTGGGTTACCTGGCCCTGGGTTCCTTGGTGGGGCTGATTTTCAGCCCCATCATCATCGAGGGTTCCGAGCGGTTTGCGAATGCCAATGGTTACGATCCGCTTGGCGTTCCCTGGTTCGTGTTGCCGGTAATGATCATCACCGGAATGGTCATTGTGTTTTTTGTGCGGCCCGATCCGAAAGAGATCGGCATGAATCTTTCTCGCTATTACCCCGGCTATACCCCGCCGCCGACAAGGGTGAATCTGAGTAAGGATGGGAAATTCAGCGCATGGAGCCTGATGCGCAACGTTCCCACGCGCATGGCCATCATCTCCAACTGCTCCGCGCAAGGGAACATGTCGATCGTCATGGTGTTGACCTCGCTGGTTCTGGCGCACCACGGAAGCTCATTGGGCGCGATCGCGTTTTCCCACATGTTTCATTCCGCAGGAATGTTCGCCTTTACCATTCCTTTGGGGAAGCTAGCGGACCGCCTGGGCCGCGAGAAAGTCATGTACCCCGGCGTATTGGTGGCGCTGGTGGGAGCCATTCTGGTGGCTTTCACAGACGGTTCGTACTGGCTGGTGACACTGGGAACTTTTCTGGTCGGCCTGGGCTGGGCTGCCGCCAATGTAGCCGCGACGGCATTGATCGCCGACCATGTCGAGACCGGCGAGCGAGGCCGCGCTATCGGGGTGAATGAGTCCTTCGCCGGCGCGAGCAACGTGGCGATGGCCTTGGTGACCGGACCGATCCTGCAATGGTCTGGACTGCCGATGACCGGCCTGGTCGCTGTGTTGGTAGCCCTGCCGCCCCTGATAATGTGGGCAGCGTTGCAAATGCGAAAGTATTAATGGGCTCAGAAACATTAATGAGCTGAGTGTAATTTCACTAATGCCACTCTGACTCCATTTAAATTCAAGATATTTCCGGGGGGGCCGATATAGAAGGCATTCCAACCTGAGCGCAGGCGCGCTGTCCGCGGAAGGTTTCACATGCCAGAGCCTCGAGTCTCCACGCTGCTTTTGCGCAATATCCCGCTTCTCGCTTTATTGTCCGAGGCGCAATGCGAGACTGCCGCGACGTTGGCACAAAGGCGCACGGTTCGCCGCGGCCAGACCATCATAGCCGCCGGTGATCGCCCAAACTGCCTCTACATTATCGTGTCCGGCGCCGCTCAGGCGGTGCTCTCCGATCGCGAAGGCAACAACATCATTGTCGCGGTGCTGAAGTCAGGCGACTATTTCGGCGAGATGGAATTAATTGAAAACCTGCCGATTTCCACCAGCATCGTTGCGCGAGAGGCCTGCGACCTTCTTACCCTGGACAAGGCCTGGTTCAGCCAGTGCATCGAGGAGAATTTCGATATGACGATGATGCTGCTTCGCGGTATGGCCAGGCGCTTACGCGAGTCCGACGAGCGTATCGGCAGCCTGGCCATGCAGGGCGTTGACGCCAGGCTCGCGAAATTTCTCCTGCATGAGGCGCAGTGGGTCGATGGCGCGCGCGTGGTGAACTGCGGCTTCTCCAAGCGCGATATCGGCCGCATGATAGGCGCATCGCGCGAGCGGGTAAGTCGGGTCATGAAACAGATGCAGGTTCGAGGGCTGATAGAGGAGCGTGGCAAATCTATTCTGCTGCGCGAACAGATACTCTCCCTGGCTTAGGCATTATAAAAACGCGGTTCGCCCGCGGCAGCGCTGCCAAAACCTGCACGAACGAAAAATCCCCTGGTGCGGATCATCGCTGTCGCGCGCATGATGAAGCCATCCGCTCTAAAACAACGATCTTCAGCAAACCGCCCGCGGCAGGAGGGGATGAGGCATGGGTGCGATGCCGTTGAAGGCGGTATTGTGTCCCGCCGGGTTGCGTAGTTCGCGCAGATTGTTTTCACTTCGGACCGTTTTCGCGCTTATTGTTATGCTGTTCAAACTTTAGTTTGAAAAGCAAGTTCATGGCCAACTTCCCTGTTTCCTTTGCCAATCTGCTACGAGCGAGGTTTCCCTACATCTATGTGGGTACCTGGGAAGAGGACCGGGTGCTCAGCCTGATCCGCGAAGTGGCGCGCGACGCCAATCTGGTGCGAACGCCTCGCGCCGTGTTCACCTGGAGTTCTACCGAGGGCATGGTGGGGCCTGGAGGGCCTGCCAAGGAGGACGCACACAGCCCTATGGACGCGCTAGGGGTGGTGGAGCGTCATACTGAACCTTCGATTTTCATATTCAAGGATTTTCACGTTTTCTTTGGGATGGAAAAGCGCGAGCAAGACCACCAGGTGGTCAGGAAGTTGCGAGACCTCTCCATGATGTTGAAGCAAAGCCGCACTCCAAAGAATGTGGTGTTTCTGTCCCCGGTAGTGACCTTGCCCATGGAGTTGGAGAAGGAGATCACGGTGCTGGAGTTTGATCTTCCCGGCGTGGCGGATATCAGCGCATTGATGCGCGGCATGATCGAAGCCAACAAAGCCGGCGGGCGAATTTCGGTTGAACTGGAGTCCGACGATATTGAGCGCTTCGCCCACGCGGCCTTGGGCCTCACCTTGCATGAAGCGGAGAACGCCTTCGCGCGCGCAATGGTCCATGATGCGCGCCTGTCGATCGAGGATATCGAACTCATCTACGAAGAAAAGCGCCAGATCATCAGAAAGGCTGGCATTCTCGAATTCGTCAAGAGCGATGTAAAAATTGAAGATGTCGCCGGCCTGGAGAATCTCAAGCGCTGGTTGAAAAAGCGCGACAAGAGTTGGCTCGATTCGGCGAAGAAGTACGAACTGCCGGCGCCCAAGGGAGTTCTTTTGACCGGTGTTCCCGGTTGCGGTAAGAGTTTGCTGGCCAAGGCGATTGGCTCGGCCTGGCAATTGCCGCTGGTGCGCCTGGATGTCGGGCGCGTGTTCGGCATGTACATTGGCATGAGCGAGGAAAATCTACGCAATGCTCTGCGCACCGCCGAGGCGGTGGCGCCCTCTATTTTGTGGGTCGATGAGATCGAAAAAGGTTTTGGTAAGGCGGGCGAGGGCGATGGCGGAACCTCTGGCCGCATTTTCGCCACCTTCCTTACCTGGATGCAGGAAAAGGCCAAGCCGGTGTTCGTTATTGCGACCGCCAATAATATTGAAGGCCTGCCCCCGGAACTATTGCGCAAGGGCCGGTTCGATGAAATTTTCTTCGTCGATCTGCCCACCAAGCATGAGCGAGTGGATATATTTCGATTGCATATGGGTAAGCGGCTTAAACATCCGGACGTTGTCGGCGCGTTGAAGGTAACCGACGAGGCGCTGGGAAAAATGGCCGATATGACCGAAGGATTCATCGGCGCGGAGATCGAACAAGTGGTTATCTCCGCATTGTTCGAGGCGTTTGCCGAGTCGCGCGCCATACAATGGACCGATTTCACCCGCGCCATTCGCAGCACCGTGCCGCTGTCGGTGACGCAGAAAGAGCGCATCGACAAGATCCGTGAATGGGCCAATCAGCGCGCGGTGATGGCGAGCGAACCCGAAGAGGGCGGCGCCCGCGCCGGACGTGGCGGTCGAGCGCTGACATTCTGATCGTTGAAATCACCGCGCAGGGGAGGCCATGACTGGCGGGAAAAAAGTGATGGGCTATACGCACAAGGGAGCGCAATGGCTAGGGCGGACAAGGTGATGGGTTATACGCACAAGGGAACGCAATGGGAATATCAACAGTCCTGGTACCTGCTTGCGCTGTTCTCGCCTTGGACTTTCTGGTTTCCGTTGGTCTACACCGGCCTTCGCACCCTGCAGTTGCAATGGATCATTTGGGGCTTGTTTTACGGCTTGCCTGCTTTTATTAAATTTGGTTTTGATCCGGCCGATTTTGGCTTCGAGGATTTTTTCAAGCACTGGACGATCGCGTCCTTGTTCGTGGCGGCGATCCACGCGTTTCGCGCGCGCGGCGAATTTCTGGTGCGATTGGCGAGCGCATTTGAGACGCGCGAAATCCTGATGGAGGGTGCGCGCCTTCGACAGGAGCAGGATGGCCAAGGCAGTGCCGATGCACAGGTCTTGGGGGAGACGCCGCTTGCTGCGGGGTCGTGGGGGGGCGGTGATTCACCGCGCGTCGAGCTTGGGCGGCGCGTTGAGTCACAGCAACCTCTGTCACAGCAACTGCCGTCACAGCAACCGCCTGCATCCTCGCAAACGAATCCACCGGCGGTCGCGGCCCAGCAGAAACGCTTATTCGATGTCAACTTGATCGGGGAACAGGCCTTGGCCATGTTGCCTGGTCTGGGCCCGGAGCGCGCCAAACAGGCGGTGGCCATGCGTGAAACCCTGGGAAGCTTTAATTCCTTCGACCACTTCGCCGAAAAAATGGGAATCTCAGCCGATGCGCGCGAGCGCCTGCGTCCGATTTTTATCCAAGCTGTGCCCGCTGTCCCGAGCATCGACGAATACACCGTTCTGCCCGACGGGCGGCGAATTCTCGAGGTCAACCTGGCAAGCGCGCAGGCTATCGCCAGCTTGCCTGGTTTGAGTCAGGACATCGCACGCCGGGCGGTGGCGCTGCGCGACGCGGATGGTTGGTATCGAACCACCGAGGATTTTCGCTATCGTCTCGGGCTGTCGACGGATGTCCTGATTCTATTCTCGCCATTCATGTCGACCGTGAAGACACAGGCGACTCCATCGGGCGGCAAGACAGGTGGCGGCGGCAACACAGGTGGCCGGGTAGTGGATGCGAGCAGCTCGTCGATATCGGCGTCTACATCCGCGGCGAAAACCAGCAGCGGCAGGATTGTGGATCTTTAGGGGCGCGCTCTGTACTGTCATGGGCGTCAAGCTGTGTTGCGCGAAATCCAATCGGCTACAGCCAGAGTTCGCGCGTCATCGGCAATCCGACCCACCACCTGTAATCCCACCGGTAGTCCCTTCGGCCCGGCGCCGGTGTTGACAGTGATGCAGGGTGCATAGAGCAGGGTCCACACGCCGTTCATGATCGGATCGCCTGTGTAGGCGAGGCCCTCAGGGGCTTCTCCGGGCGCGGCGGCGGCCAGCCACACATCGCAATCGCCAAACGCATCGGTGAAGCGCGCGCGGCACTCGCGTGCAAGCGTTTGTGCGGCGGCGTAGTCCTCGCCCCGGACGGTGAGTCCCTTTCTGCATTGTTCGGCCAGTAGCGGGTCCATCTTTTCGCTGTGGCGCAGCACTTCATCGGCGCGGTTGACGCCTGCCTCGTAGGACATGATGGTCGCTTGCGCCTGGGACATGCCTTCGAAGCGTGCAGGCAATGTGATTTCTTTGACGATGGCGCCGGCTTTGGCCAATGTCGCTGCGGTGTTGTGCATCGCCGCAGCCATTTCCGGCTGTACCCGCGACCATTGAAAGCCTTTGCAAATCCCAATATGCGGTGCGCCGCCCGTCCAGGGCTTGAGTTGCAACTCGGGCCGGCGTGTGAGCGCGGCGATGAAGTAGGCCGCGTCCTCGATGCTGCGCGAGAACAGGCCCACTGTATCCAGCGTATCCGAGCTGGTCTGCACGCCGCCGCGGGACAGCGTGCCAAAGCTGGGTTTGTAGCCGGTGACGCCGCAGTAGGCTGCAGGGCGTATCACCGAACCTGCGGTTTGAGTTCCAAAGGCGAGTGGAAACATGTCATCGGCGACACCCGCGGCCGAACCGCTCGATGATCCTCCCGGTGTATGCGCGGTGTTATGCGGGTTGCGCGTTTTGCCGGGCGGGAATGTGGCGAATTCGGTGGTCACGGTTTTACCGACGATGATGCCACCAAGATGCCGTGTCAGTGCAACCACCGCCGCATCGGCGGCCGGGCGATGGCCTTGGTACACCGCGGAGCCGTATTCGGTTGGCATGTCGAATGTATCGAAAATGTCTTTAACGCCGATCGGCAGCCCGTGCAACGGTCCTTGAATGGCGCAGGCATCCAGCACGCGTGCTTGGGCGATCACTTGTCCTGCATTGAAATAAGCGAATGCCTGCACCAAGGGCTCGCGTTCGGCGATGCGCTCCAGGCAGGCGCGGGCATAGGATTCGGCAGACAGACTGCGTTCTGAGATTCGGCGCGCGGCTTCCACCGCCGACAAGGTATGGAGTTTATTCATGTGAGAGTTGCCTTTGTTTGATGATAATTGTCGCTGGTTTTGCGGCTGCTTGCTGTTCGCCTGATGCGCAGGATGGGAAAATTGCGGCGAGCATCGACGCGCATAGCGTCGAGAACTGTGTCGAGACCAGGGTCGAGAGCTGTGTAGAGATCAGCGTCGAAAACAGTATCGAGAATAGTGTCGAGGTTGAGAAGCCCGCGCGCAAAGGGTATCGTTATGGGTCTGATCAAAATTTATTTCTTGAACAAAAATTTCCTCTTCGCCTATGTCTGTCAGCACCAGCACCGCCCATTTATTCGAAACCGGTTCGCAAAACCGCGTGTTGGCCATTGGTATTCTGGTGTCGTTTCTGGTGCATGCGTCGCTGCTGGCGCTGTTTCCAGGCATGCGTCAGGGCCCGCCCGCCGCTACGGGACCGATAGTGATGACCGCCACGATTGCAGCATTCGCCGCCGCGCCACTGCAAAAGTCGGTCGAGACGCCGCCAGAACCGGAGCGCCCCAGGCCTGCGGTCAAGCCGCCGCCCGAAGCGCCCAAGCCGGTGTTGACGCGGCCCGATTCCGCACCCTCAGCCACGGCGCCACGCGTGGCCGAGCCCCCGCCACCGGCGCCGGTCCAACAAGCAAGCGCGCCGCCCAGTGTGCAGGCGCCGGTGAATGTTCCACGCGCGGCCGAGGCGCAGTCCGTGCCCGCGGCTCCAGCTCCATCGGCAGCGCCGCAGCCTGACACAGCCGACAGGGGAAATCTCGATCAGTTTCGTATGGCGCTTCTTGGCGCTGCCAATCGATATAAACGTTATCCCGCCATCGCCATGGAAAAGGGCTGGGCTGGCAAGGTCGAAATTCGCATCATCATTGGCACCAACGGCATGACACAAAGCATCTTGGTGAAAACTTCCAGCGGCTTTGAGCTCCTGGATAAAACCGCGATCGACATGGTCACCAAGGCCAAGCCCATGACGCCGATCCCGCCGGCGCTTCGAGGCCGAGAATTTACCGTGGAT
Organism: Bordetella parapertussis; assembly: GCA_945897475.1. Taxonomy (GTDB): domain Bacteria; phylum Pseudomonadota; class Gammaproteobacteria; order Burkholderiales; family SG8-39; genus 2-02-FULL-62-17. Next base: position 361 of record CAMDFL010000132.1, on the reverse strand, counting down.
ATCCCGGTGATTTTCAGCTTGCAGGCGAGCTAAATATTCCGGCGTATTTTTATTCCGGAATTTATATATCTATCTGGGAGATAGGGGTAACGGGGAAAGAGGGGCACCCTCTTTCTCTGTTCTGTAGCTAGATAGGGGTAACGGGGAAAGAGGGGCATCCTCTTTCCCTGATCTGAAGTCTTACCGCATTTCCGCCAGAGGCGGAAATGTTACAACGTGATCTACGTCCAGGCGGATGCCGATCGTTTCGCCGAGGGCGTGATGGTGATGGCTTGGCACCATCGCGAGAACCCGTTGACCGCTGGCCAGTGTCAAAGTGTAGAGAATCTCCGCGCCGCGAAATGCTTTATGTTGCACCTCG
>CAMDFL010000131.1 GCA_945897475.1 Bordetella parapertussis | reverse complement strand
GGCGGAGCATTTTTGCGCTTTGGTCAGTCGCAGGCAAAGCAAAGCGACCTGGCGTTGGTGGCGGTGAGTCATCTGCATCCCGATCACATTTCAGATCTGCCCGCGTTCCTGTGGCTGTCAGTTCAGAATCGCAAGGAGCCCCTGCCGATTGTCGGACCCACCGGGACCAGCGATGTCCCCGCGTTTCAGACCTTCCTGACGCGCTTGTTCGATTCGAAAGAAGGTGCGTTCCAGGTTCTCAGCACCACACTGGGTGGCCCGCCGATTGCCGGCGCAGGAGGAGGTGTACGCCTCAATGTATCGGTCGCCGATACGGCGAAGGCGGAGCCATCGGTGGTGTTCGATCAGGACGGCCTGAAAGTGACTGCGCTGGGTATCCCGCATGGCCCGATACCGGCATTGGCCTATCGAGTGGAAACGCGCGGCGTATCGGTGGTTTTCAGCTCCGATCAGAACGGCACCAACCCGAAGTTCGTGGATTTCGCCAAGGGTGCCAACGTGCTGATCATGCATATGGCGATCGCCGCGGGCGCCAAGAGCGCGTTGCACGCGGCACCCTCGGTGGTCGGGCGCATTGCGACGCAAGCCGGAGTTGGTCGCTTGATCGTCAGTCATATCGGCCTGTTTGATTTGGATGCGGCCATCGCCGAGCTGAAGCAGTCCTACAGTGGCCCCTTGACCATTGGCGCCGATCTGCAATGCACGCCGGTGCAGTGAGCTGCATTGAAGCAACCTGATCGGCATTGTTCTAAACCCTGAGTTTCCGGCGGATTGTTTTCTTCCTCGCGTCGGATCACCTTCCATTTACCAAGGAAATTGAATGAAAAATTTCAGAATCTTTCAGATTGCGCTAGTGATTGGATTTTTTCTGCCCATGCTCGCCGTAGCGCAGGCGCCCGACCGGATTCTGTACAACGGCAAGATTCTCACCGTCGACAGTAAATTTTCGATCGCCAGCGCTATTGCGATTCGTGGCGAGCGCATTGTTGCCGTGGGTGACACGAAAACGGTGCGGGCTCTGGCCGGCCCGGCAACGCGGCAGACCGACCTGGCGGGCCGCACTGTGGTGCCGGGATTGATCGACAATCATCTGCATTACCTGCGCGGCACCGATTTCGGCGCCTACGAGACGCCGATACATGGCATCACCTCGCGCAAGGAGGCGCTTGAAATCATTGCGGCCAGGGCGCGCTCGATCAAACCCGGGGAATGGATTTTCATCCTGGGTGGTTGGCACGAGCAGCAGTTCGCGGACAAGCCCGGCGGATTCAGCCAGGAGGAACTGGATACGGCGGCGCCGAATAATCCGGTTTTTATACAGAAGACTTACATTACCTTTTACATGAACGCCCTGGCGGTCAAGGCCATCGCGCCGGCGATCCCGGACTTGTACAAAGGCGGATCGGTGGTGCGCACCGACAGTGCCACCGGCCGCAGAGTGATGTATGCGGCGTTGAAATACTTTCCCTATGCAACCACGGTGGACAAGCGCATGGACGAGGTCAAGGCGTTCAATCGCTACCTGAATGGAATGGGGCTGACGACCGTCTATGACGTGGGCTATATCGATGGCTCCTACGAGCCGGTTGAACGGCTGGCAAAGAAGAACGACCTGGGCCTGCGGGTTTTCTACACCTTGCGCTATTGGGCGGAAACACCGCGCACCGCAATCGCGGCGGCGGAACAGATTGCCCGCGAGAAGCCGTTCCAGCGCAACAACCGCTTTGGCCAGTTCGGTATCGGCGAGCACGTCTATGGTCCATTGCATGACACGACCAATCCCGGTCACGTATTTACCGAGCAGGTCTACAGCGATTTTCGCCACATCGCCAAGGCTGCGGCCAAAGGCGGCTGGCAGATCAATGAGCACGTGATGCTGGATACGACGGCCAAGGGAATGATGGATGTTGCCGATGAAATCGCCAAGGACCATCCTATTCGCGATCTGCGCTGGACCATGGGGCACCTCGACCTGGTCAGCAAGGAAAGCCTGGAGCGCGCCAAGCGGCAGGGCTGGGTGGCGACGGTGCACAACCATGTGGTCAAGCCACTCATCAAAGGAGAAGTGTCTCCGCCGATACGCATGATCCAGGACAGCGGCATCGTCTGGGGAATGGGTTCGGATGGAACGGTGGTGGCGACCTACAACCCGTTTCACACCATCTGGGAGTACACCGCCGGGAAAATTTTCCCCGATATCGTCAAATACCAACCCGGCGAGCGAATCACGCGCGAGGAAGCGCTGATTGCGCATACGCGCTCCAATGCCTACATCCTGTTCATGGAAAAAGATATCGGGACCTTGGAGAAAGGCAAGCTCGCCGATCTTGTCGTGCTGGATCGCGACTACATGACCATACCGGTGGACGACATGCGCCATGTCAAACCCGTCATGACCATGGTTGGCGGGCGCATCGTCTACGAGGCGAAGCGCTGAAACAAAAATGAAAAACCAATTTACGGGATGTCGACATGAAGACGCTTGAAAGAAAAACCGGACTGACGTATGCCGAGACAGACGCGGCGACGGACGGTTTTACCTTGTTCTCGCCGATAAACCAGAAGAGAACGATATTGGTGAATATGCGCGGGGAGGTAGTGCACGAATGGGCGCTGCCCGCGCCACCGGGAAATTATGCCTACCTGTTGCCCAACGGAAACCTGCTGGCCGCGCCCTTCGTTTGATGTCGCCAATTCTTTCAAGAATCCCAACGCGGCATGACCCTCGCCGGAATTCCATTTGAGTCAGCTTGCGACCGTGGATTCGACTTTCAACATCGATGCGGCGACAGGGCATGAGCTTTGCTTCCGTTCCCTCTCTACTCAGGCTGCAGATTTGCCGCTTTCGCCGCGATGCCGAATCGCGCGAGGTCCTCGCGCATGAAATTTTCGAAATCCGCACCTAAAAGCAAACCCGGCTCCACCCCCGTGGCCATGAGCTGCTGCTGAACCGCCGGCTGCGCCATGATCGCCGCGAGTTTGTCCATCACCTTGGCCACTATTGCCGGCGGGGTGCCCTTGGGCATCAGCAGCCCGCCCCAGCCAACGCTGCGAAAAGCCGGGATGCCGGCCTCGTCGATAGTGGGCACATCCGGCAATTGGGGGGCGCGCCGCTCACCGCCCACGCCGAGGATTTTCAATCGCCCCGCCTTGATCTGGCCAAACAAGGCCTGCAGCGGCGCCACGTAATATTGGGTTTCATTGGCAATGAGAGCAGTTGTCGCGCCGCCACCGCCTTTATAGGGCACGACCAACGCATCGATCCCCGCCATCGCGTTCAAAAGGGCGCCCGCCAGGTGACTCGCCGAGCCTATTCCCGCAGTGCCCATGTTCAGCTGGCCCGGTTTTGATTTTGCCAATGCCACGAGCTCGCGCACGTTGCTGACCGGCAGAGAGGCCGGCACCACCAGCGCATTGTGTGAGACCGAGTACCGGCCGATGGCCACAAAATCCTTCAACAGGTCGTAACCCAGGTTCTTGTGCGCATAGGGCAATACCATTTGCGGGCTGCCGATGGTGACCAGGGTGTAACCGTTCGGCGCCGCGGCGGCGGCGACCTGCATGCCCAACGCGCCGCCCGCCCCCGGCCGATTTTCAACGATCAACGGCTGGCCCAGTGCCTCCCCGAGCGGGACGGCAATCGCGCGCGCGCCAACGTCGCCGGCGCTGCCCGCCTCCTGCGCCACCAGCGCGCGTATGGGTTTGCTGGGATAGTCCGCGACGCTTTGAGCGTGCGCCAATGCCGCGAAAAACACGCCCACTGCCGCCAGAACGCAGCCATTGGTAAATCGGGATGCAGCCATGGGATTCTCCTTCGCTTACTCAGGCTGCAGATTTGCCGCTTTCGCTGCGACGCCGAATCGCGCGAGGTCCTCGCGCATGAACTTTTCGAAATCCGCCCCGATAAGCAGGCTTGGCTCCGATCCGGCGTTCGCGAGCGCCTGCTGGACCGCGGGCAGGGCGAGAATTGCCGCCAGCTTTTCGCTCACTTTGCTGGTGATGGCGGCAGGCGTCCCTCTGGGCATCACCAGGCCGCTCCAGCTGACGCTGCGGTAAGCCGGCAACCCCGCTTCCGAGATGGTCGGCACCTCCGGCAACTGCGGCACGCGCGTGTCGCCACCCACGCCCAGGGGCTTGAGCCGCCCGCTCTTGATCTGGCCAATCATCGCGGGCAGCGGCGCCACGTAGTACTGGACTTCGCCGCCCACCACGGCAAGGGTCGCCGCGCCCCCCCCTTTGTAAGGAACCACCACCGGCTGAAGCTCCGCCAGAACGTTGAACAGCACGCCCGCCAGATGGCTCGCCGACCCCAGCCCGGCAATGCCCATGTTGAACTGGCCAGGCTTCGATTTCACCATCGCGATCAGATCCTTCATATTACCGACCGGCAGGCTGGCAGGTACCACCAGAATATTGGGGTTGAGCGAGTATCTACCGATCGGAACGAAATCACGGAACAGGTCGTATCCCGGATTCTTGTGCACATAAGGAGTCACCATTTGCGGGGCGCCAACGCCAACCAGGGTATAACCATTCGGCGCGGCTGCCGCCCCAGCGGTCATGCCCAGAACGCCACCCGCGCCCGGGCGGTTCTCCACCACCAGCGGCTGCCCCAAAGCCTCGCCCAATGCCGGCGCGATCGCGCGCACGCCGGTATCGGCGGCACTGCCGGCCTCCTGCGGGACCAGCAGGCGAATGGGCTTGTTGGGATAGTCCGCGATTCCTTGCCCCCGCACTGGCGTGACAACAAACAGTGCAGCCATCGCCAGCACGCTGCCGGTTGTCGCTATCAATGCATTCATGCGGATCTCCCGAGTTTCGAACAGGCAATTATGTTATGCAACCAATCTGCGGCGGTACTTTTTTTGCGGCCAAAAAATCCCTCTCTTATGGTGAACCAGAGAATCAGCAGGTGTCTATCTTTTTTCTGCGATTGCCGCATGCTATTCGCGATCGACCTGGATCGACTACCGCCAAGGTCGATAGCGATACTAAATCAGCATATCCGTGCGTGAAAAAGGTATGTCCGGGCCGCACGGCGGCTGCTCTACTATCAGCCCGCAACGGATCCGAAGTCCAGGGTGTTCGCTTGGAAGTGTCGGCGTATATGACTGGCACGCCCCGCTCCGGAATCAATACCCTTTATGCCGGAAGGCGGCTTTCCTTTGCAAAGGTATTCCAGTAACATTTGACCATGCAGTGTTTTAGCGGGCTGCAATATCGACCGGGCGGAATACCCGGTTCTGTATTTCTGAAAGGAGTACCCAGATGGCTCGAATCAGTTACGTTCATCCGGACGATATCAAAGACCCGGAAATGCGCGCATGGATGAACGACGCGCTTAAAACCGGAACCCCGGGGCCGGAAAACCAGGCGATTCGCGCGCACAACAAAACCGTGATGCGCTCCTTCACCATGCTGGGTGTGACCATGCGCGCCGAGGGGGTTCTCGATCAGGACCTTCGCGAATTGATGCGCGCCCGCATGTCGACCTCATGGGGGCGAATGTTCGCCTCCGACTGTCATTACTGAGGGATGATGAACACTGCACAGTTTGTGCAGGATAAAAGCCACCGTAACTTCCTGCTTGACGGCGAGCAGTCGTATCTCAAGTCAGACCAGTTCACGCCCCGCGAAAAAGTCGCGCTGCGCTATTGCGATGCGATCATCGGCAATCCGTTGCATGCGGACGATGCCATGTGGGAGGAGTTGCACAGGAATTTCAGCGAGCCGGAACTGGTGGAACTGGGCCACTACATCGGCTACATGTCGGGCGGCCAGAAATGGCTGCTCACGCTTCACACCCAGCACGGCGAGCTTGCCGAATTCATGGCGAAGCGTGACGCCGAGAAGAAAAAAGCGGCCGAGCAGAAAGAACCCGCCAGGGAACACGCGGTCGCCGGCAAGTAGACGATCGCCCGGTAGCGCCGGCCTCTGCGCCGGCGCCGTTGCCTGGCTGCATCGGCACCCCAGTTTCCGTACTGGCCGTCACCCCCGTTGAGCATCAACCCCCATACCGGAACTTAAGCAGAGATCCCACCATGGCCGACTGGCAACCCAGTTCCCGCTATCCCGACCCTTCCATTGTGGTCGTCGACCCGGCCTTCGAGCGCTATCGCCTCCCCTTGGCCAAGGTGGAGCGCATCGCCACCGATTGCCGCTGGTGCGAGGGTCCAGTGTGGCTGGGCGATGCGCGCTCATTGCTGTGGAGCGACATCCCCAACAACCGCATGCTGCGCTGGGACGAGGAAACCGGAGCGGTGTGCGTGTTCCGCAAGCCCTCGAACTACGCCAACGGCCACACCCGCGACCGGCAGGGGCGCATCGTCAGTTGCGAGCACGGCGGAAGGCGCATCTCGCGCACAGAGCACGATGGGCGGGTCACCACCGTGGCGGACTCCTACATGGGAAAGCGCCTCAACTCGCCCAATGATGTGGTGGTGAAATCCGACGGTTCGATCTGGTTCACCGATCCCACGTTCGGGATTCTAGGCTGGTACGAAGGCGCCAGGGCCGAGCCTGAATTACCGATGAACGTCTACCGAGTGGATGCGTCCGGGGAAATTGAGCTGGTGGCCGAGGGCATCAGCCAGCCCAATGGCCTGGCGTTCTCGCCCGACGAAGCGCTGCTATACATCGTCGAATCGCGCTCCAATCCGCGCAAGATCCTCGCGTTCGACGTGCACAATGGCCGGAAACTTGCCAACCGCCGCGTGCTGATCGACGCCGGTCCCGGCTCGCCGGACGGATTCCGCGTCGATATTGATGGCAACCTGTGGTGCGGATGGGGTATGGGCAAGGAGGGGCTCGACGGCGTGCACGTCTTCGATCCGGGCGGCAAGCTGATCGGCCGCATCGACCTGCCGGAGCGCTGCGCGAATCTGTGTTTCGGCGGAGTGCACAGAAACCGCCTGTTCATGGCGGCGAGCACCTCGGTGTATGCCCTCTATGTGAATACCCAGGGCGTCGGGTACGCGTGAAGAGACAAAAATCTGCACGTCGTGGCAATGGCGAGGACTTCAACGCCTTAGAACAATGTCGATGCCGAAGAGGATGATATCCAGCTTCGCCCTCGGCAGCTTGCCCACGCGATCCGTAAGCAGCGCCCGGTCAAGGGTAATGAGCTGCGAAGTGTTTGCGACCGATTCTTTCGACAGTTTCGCCAGGCTCAGTCGAGCTTGATACCCGCTCGCTGAATGATCGGGGTCCAGAGCGCCAGTTCGCTTTTGACCCACTCGCCCAGTTCCTCAGGCGTTGATGGCGCCGCTTCGAAACCTTGCTCAAGGATCGCCGCCCGCGCTTCCGGCCGGCGCAGGATGTCGCCGATCTCGCGGTTGAGTTTCATCACGATGGGGCGCGGCGTTTTCGTGGTGGTGAAGAACCCGAACCAGAGCTTCGCTTTCATGCCTGGTATGCCAGCCTCTGTGGCGCTCGGGATATCGGGTGTGCCCGGAAAGCGGTTGCTGCTCGATACCGCCATCGCGCGAACCTTGCCCGCCTTGATCTGTCCCAGTGCCGAGACCGGCGACAGGAAGGACACCTGCACTTCGCCCGAGACAATCGCGATCATTGCCGGAGCAGGAGTCTTGTAGGGAACATGCAGAAGCGGCATACCGGTCGTCTCCTTGAGGAGTTCCCCGACCAGATGGCCGAGCGTACCGTTTCCGGCCGATGCGTAGGCAAGGCTGCCCTTTTGCTTGGCGTGGGCAATCAGCTCGCCGGCGTTGGTTACCGGCACCGAAGGGTGTGTGACCAGCACCACGATGCTGGTTCCCACCATCGATATCGGCTCGAAATCCTTGACCGGGTCGTAGGGCAGGTTTTTGTACAGACTCACCGCGCTGACGAAAGGGCTCAGATTACCCATCACCAGGCTATGGCCGTCGGGCGTAGCCTTGGCGACGGTGTTGGTCGCGATGGTGCCGCTCGCACCCGCCTGATTGTCAATCACCATCGGCTGCCCCCAGCGTTCGCCGAGGCGTTGCGCGACATACCGTGCCAGAAAATCGGAAGCACTGCCCGCGCCCAGGGCAAACACCCGAACCGGTTTTGACGGATAAGTGGCTGCAGGGTCCTGTGCCTGAACCGCGCCCCCCAGGGCGGCCGCCGCGAGTGAAAAAACTGCGGCAAACAATACCGGTGGTCTCATTGAATTTCTCCTCGTATAGGACATCTGCCAGGCAGCCCGCGAGAAATGCCTTCGCGGACAAGCATTTGGCTCGGAATTTTGATACTGCTAATTTATGTTCTGCTGTATCATTTTGGCGCGGCAAAACCTGAATCATAGATCAGCAAACGCAATAAGCGTCGCGCTTAAATCAGAAAGGGAAAGCAGAATGTCAAAAATCAGTTTCGTGCATCCGGACGACGTCACCGATCCGGAGATGCACGAGTGGCTCATGGACTCGATCACCACCGGGATTCCGGGGGCGGAGAACCAGGCGGTGCGGGCCCACAACAAGACCGTGATGCGCTCGTTCACCATGCTTCACCGCACCATGCTGGAAGAAGGCATCCTCGGCAAGGATTTGCGCGAGTTGATGCGCGCCCGCATGTCGACCTCCTGGGGCCGCATGTTCAATACTGACTGTCATTATTGAGGGATCATGGCAACGGCACAGTTTGTGCACGTAAAAGGTCACCGGATGTCACTCCTGGACGGCGAGCAGTCCTACCTCAAGTCCGACGAGTTTTCGGCGCGCGAAAAAATCGCGCTGCGTTATTGCGATGCCATCATCGGCAATCCGCTGCACGCGGACGACGCCATGTGGGAGGAATTGCATAAGAATTTCACCGAACCGGAACTGGTGGAACTGGGCCACTACATCGGCTACATGTCGGGCGGTCAGAAGTGGCTGCTGACGCTGCACCCCCAGCACGGGCAACTCGCCGAATTCATGGCGAAGTACGACGAAGAGAAGAAGAAAAAAGCCGCCGAAAGCAAAGAGCCTGCGATGGTCGGCAAGTAGCCCGCGGTTAATGAAAAAGGCCTGGGACCTGTCCCGTTGCAGTCGTTCGCAGCATTGAAAAAGGGCCAGCTTTACCGCTGGCCCTTTTTCATTGGGTGTCGAATCAAGCCCGGCAGGCTCGCAGCTGACGCGCATTTCCTGCCAGAGTATGAATTTCATCAAGGAGTAGCCATGCGCAGCAACAAGGTTTTCGCAACGTTCACGCTCGCCGCCTTTATCGCGGGCACTTTTTCCGGGAGCGCATTGGCTCTGGAAGCCGCCGGTGTGCTCAAACGCGCAGAGCGCGCCATGGGCGGTGACGAGCTGAAATCGATCCGGTTCGCGTACAGCGGCTCCGAGCTGGTGATGGGGCAAAGTTTTCGCCCCGGCGAGGCGTGGCCGAAGTGGAATTTCGAACTGAAAACGATTTCCAGCAATTATGAAACCGGGGCGCGAAGCGAAGCGCTAACCGGTTCCAGAACCCGGGATATCCTGCCACCCCGTGGCGGTGGCGATCCGTCCGGGCCGGCTGGTGTCACCTACACGCGAGACGGTTTTGCGTGGATCCAGTTCCCACAGGCGGTGGGCCCCAATCCCTGGTCCGTTACCGACAGAAACCACCAGCTTTGGACGACGCCACACGGCGTAGTCAAGGCTGCCATCCGGAACAATGCGACCTTGAGCTGGCAAATAAAGGGTGGCAAGTCTGTCGCCGCCGTGGCCTTTGTCGAACCGGGAAAATTCAGCGCCACGGCCTATATCAACGAGGACTATCTGGTCGAGCGGATCGAATCGCGCTATCCCCAGACCTCGTATGGTGAAGGTGCCGCCGTGATTACCTTTTCCGACTACAAGGACTTCGGCGCCATCAAAGTCCCGACGCGAATCCAGCAGTCACAGGGCGGGTTTCCCACCCTGGATGTCACGGTGAAGGAAGTCAGACCCAACGACAAAGTGGATATCGACATTCCCGATTCCGTGCGGCAGGCGCAAGGCGCGCAGAAGCTGACCACGGTCAAGGCCGCGGAGGGCGTGTGGTTCATCCCCGGTTCGCACAACAGCGTGGCGATCGAAATGAAAGACTATATCGTCGTGGTGGAGGCGCCTCTGACCACGGAGCGGGGCAAGGCAGTGTTCGATGCCGCCCGACTTGCCATTCCGGGCAAACCGATCAAATACCTGATCAATACCCATCACCACATCGATCATGCGGGCGGATTGCGCGCGGCAGTGGCCGAAAACGTAACCATCGTGACACACGAGCTCAGCGCACCTTTGTATCGGCGTTATTTTTCCGCGCCGCGCACGCTGGTGCCTGATGAACTGGTGGCAGCAAAGAAAAAACTACTCCTCAAGACGGTCAAGGATAAATTGGTATTAAGCGATGGTTCGCGCAAGGTGGAAATTCACCACATGCGCGGCCAGGGCCACGCCGACAACATGCTGATGGTGTACCTGCCCGGAGAGAAGCTCCTGATCGAAACGGATGCGTTCTCGCCGCCCCCGCCCAAGGCTTTGCTTGCCCCGCAGAACGTTTCATTGGCGGCCAATCTTGCCGAGAACATCGAAAACCTGAAACTCGCCGTCGAGCGCATCATCCCGCTGCACGGGCCTATCGTGCCTTTGAGCGAACTGTATCGCGCGATGGGCAAGCTCCGGTAGGCGCAATGCGCCGTCTGCCCACCTCAATCACCGTTGCGAAGGATTGCAGATGCAATCTTTCACCATCGCGAATGATGCCGATCTTCGTTGCGGCAACGGCTGCCTCGCAGGTGTAAGATTCTTACCAGATACAAGTATTACTCAGGAGGCGCTATGCGCATTACCAGCAAGGGTCAGGTCACCATTCCGCAACGAATCCGCGAGCAGGCCGGCTTGCACCCGGACACCGAGGTCGAATTCGAATGGGTTCGCGGCAAGGTGATCCTGAAACCGATGGGCAAACGCCAGAGCCAGGGTCAACGCGCAGTGGCGCGGCTGCGCGGTTCGCTCAAGCACTTGAATCGCAGCACTGATGAACTGATGGCATTGACCCGCGCCTAGGGCTGAAACCCGTGCCGGTTTTGGTCGACACCAACGTGCTGCTGGATATCGCCACCGAGGATCCCTTGTGGTTCGATTGCTCCGCAGCGCAATTGAGCAAGGCCGCGAATAAGGATGGCCTGGCGATCAACCCCATTGTGTACGCGGAATTGTCGGTGCATTACGAAACGCTCGAAGCGCTTGAGGCAGGCCTTTCCGGATACGCCTTCGCCCGGCTCGCCCTGTCCTGGGATGCCGCTTTCGTCGCGGGAAAGGCCTTCCGGAGATACCGGCGACGCGCAGGCGCGAATCGCTCGCCTCTTCCCGATTTTTACATCGGCGCCCACGCGGCGATGTCGGGCCTACCCTTGCTTACTCGTGATGCCAGGCGTTATCGCGATTACTTACCAAAATTGAAGATCATTACACTCGCCTGATGACATCGCGTCGCCGCCATTCTTAACTCTGTACAAAGAAATCTCCACCCATGAGCAAAGTAAAAAACGTCCTTTTCATCATGGCCGACCAGTTGCGGGCCGATTACCTGTCCTGCTACGGCCAGCGGCGCCTTGCCACGCCCAACATCGATCGCATTGCAGCCATGGGCGTGCGCTACACGCGCGCCTACACCAGCTCCCCGGTATGCGGGCCGGCGCGCATGTCTTTGTATACGGGAAGGACCACGTTCAGCCACGGCGCCACCTGGAATTTTGGTCCGCTGGATGTGGGCACCTGGACCCTGGGCGACTACCTGCGCCCTCATGGCGTGCGCGTCGCCCTTGCGGGCAAGACGCACATGCGTGCGGATGTCGAGGGCATGGCGCGCATGGGGCTTGACCCGAAGAGCAGCCTGGGCGTGCTGGCCGCCGAGTGTGGCTTCGAGCCCTTCGAGCGAGATGATGGCGAGCACCCCAATCAGAATTTCAATCCCGATCTCGCCTATAACCGCTGGCTGCGGGAAAAGGGTTACCAGAGCCCCAATCCCTGGAACGATTTTGCCAATTCAGGGCAGGCACAGGACGGCACGGTGCTCTCCGGGTGGTCGATGAGAAACGCCGCCCAGCCCGCGCGAGTTGCCGAGGAGCATTCGGAGACGCCCTATATGACCGACCGCGCGCTGGATTTCATGCGCGAGACCGGCGACAAGCCCTGGGTGCTGCACCTTTCCTATATCAAGCCGCACTGGCCTTACATCGCGCCGCGCCCCTACGCGGGAATGTTCGGGCGCGAAGATGTGATGCCCGCGGTGCGCCACCCGCGCGAACGCGAGGGGCACCCGGTATTCGCGGCGTTTCAGAACATGCAGATAGGACAGACCTTCTCCCGCGATGAAACCCGCGAGACGGTAATCCCAACCTACATGGGTCTGGTGAAACAGATCGACGATCATCTCGGTCGGGTACTCGCCTATCTGGACACCTCGGGCCGCATGGAGGACACCATGATCATTTTTACCAGCGACCATGGCGACTATCTGGGCGATCACTGGATGGGGGAGAAGGAACTGTTTCACGAACCCAGCAGCCGCGTGCCGCTGATCGTCTATGACCCCGATCCGCAGGCAGCCGCCACGCGCGGCAGCAGCGATGACAGCTTAGTCGAAGGCATCGACATTCTGCCGACCATCGTTGCAGCGATGGGTGTCGAACTGCCCGCGCAAAGGGTGGAGGGGAAGTCGCTGCTGCCCGGTATCCGCGGTACGCCCGAGGGCTGCGCATGGCGCGAGGCCGCGTTCAGCGAGATCGACTACTCCCTGTATAAGGCGCGCCTGGATCTAGGCGTCGCGCCGGAGAAAGCGCGCGCCTACATGGTCCGGACCACCCGCTGGAAATACGTCTGGTACAAAGGCTTTCGGCAGCAACTGTTTGACCTGCAGAACGATCCACAGGAATTGGAGGATCTGGGCTCATCCGCGGCACACGCCAATGTGCTGTCGGAACATCAGGGCCTGTTACTCGAGCGCCTCACTGACCGGCGCAATCGCGTCACCCTCTCGGACGAGGATGTCGTGGCGCGCACCGATGGGGCGCGTAAAAAGGGCGTTATCATCGGCGAGTGGTGATTCGGTGCGTGCCTGAATGCGATTGCCCGATGCCATCGAATTCGTATTCAT
>CAMDFL010000130.1 GCA_945897475.1 Bordetella parapertussis | reverse complement strand
CCGCCTTCGACCTTGGGCAAGCGATCAATGGTTTTTTTTGCAGCTTCTTTGAGGCCTGGCAATTTAACGCCAGCGCGCGCCAGCAGCGCGCCACCATCCTCCAGCGCTAGCAGCGCCGCAAGCACGTGTACCGGTTCCACGTAGGGATTGTTCTGGCCGGCGGCGATGCTTTGTGCATCGGCGAGTGCCTGCGCAAACTTGGTGGTCAATTTATCCAACCGCATATTGATCTCCAGGGTGACTGAGGTTGCTTATGCATTTGCCAACGTTGCCTAGCTATATATGCATTTCAAGCTTATTTATGCATTTGCCAAACTATGCATTTACCAAACTTGGCCTATTCTGCCGCGTATCCGCGGGTTGCGAATTGATCTGCGTCAGACAAGGTTTGTCGCCAACTTGCAAAGCTAAGTGAGGCCAAACACCAGGAATTCAAGCTCCGTCGGGCTAAGGTCTGCGGGAAAAACCACGCCAGTGACTCCTGGATATTGCCATCCACAGAAAAAAAAACCCCTCCGAAGAGGGGTTTTGGTAAAACGCTCAAACTCAGCGGCAGGATGCCGGCATGTACCGAGCCGGAGTACCCACGCACGCCCAGGTGATGGTGCCGTTGGTAGTGTCGAAGGTCGGTGTCACGGTGATGGTTATGGCTTGACCAGTGCTGGTCGCCGCAGTACTTCCGGAAACCGAAATCAATCCATCGTTTGTGACGGCCGCCGCCGAGAGTTTGCCCACAACAGGAATGGTCACTCCCACGCCCGAATTGACGCCACTGGCTTCAGGAGCTGTCTGAAACTTCTCGGAAATGGCGGTACGCGCACCGGCAGCCGCCAGAATCAATTCCGAAGCTTTGGCACGAACGGTGTAGTCCTGATATGCCGGCAAAGCCACAGCCGCCAAAATTCCAATAATGGCCACGACAATCATCAGCTCGATCAGGGTAAAGCCCTTATGTATTTGTTTCATCATTTTCCTAGGTTGGTTGATAAGCTTGTTGCAGTGGCATCTGCACGCATTTCTTGTGCCAAAACCATAAATAATTTTTCATTTATTTATCAACAACTTATAAAACAACATTGTGGCACCGAGTTCTAAAATGCCCACAATGTGCAAATTTTCGTCACATCAAACTGCCCATTCTCGCGCGTCACTCAATTCTTATTGAGCACCGTTATTTTCCTTACCCAAAGTACAGATATCAATTCCGACTAAATTAATAGACTTTATCCATCTAATTTTTCGGTCCAGCGAGCCGCCGCCTCCTCGTCAGACTGGCGTGAGGCCACCCACCGCGCGCCCTCCATGCTTGCCTCTCTTTTCCAGAAAGGCGCTTCGGTTTTCAAATAATCCATGATGTATTCGCAGGCAGAGAACACATCGCCGCGGTGCCCCCCCGCTGTCACCACCAGGACGATTTGATCGGTCGGCAACAATTCCCCCACACGATGGACCACCAAGACATGCTCCACCTTGAAGCGCGATTTCGCATCAAGAACAATACGTTCCAGGCTGCGCTCTGTCATGCCGGGATAGTGTTCAAGAGTCATGCTGTTGACTTTGCTGCCCTCATTTACGTCGCGCACCAAGCCAATGAAGGCGGCCACTGCGCCGATTTTTGCATCGCCTCGGCGTAGTGCCGAAATCTCCGCGCCCGCATCGAAATCCTCGGTCTGTACTCTTACGGTCATTGCCTGGTCATCCACCAGTTACCGGCGGGAAGAACGCGATTTCATCGCCGTCCTTGATGCATGTGGCCCAAGCGGCAAGATCCTGATTGACCGCGACGCGAAGGGATTTATTGTCCGCCAGGGCGGTTTTCCATGCGCCGCCTCTGGCGACCAACAGCGCTCGCAACGCATACAGGTCGCGCACGTCGTGGGGCAAATCCAGAGATTCCCCAGCGCTGCCCAGCTGCTCGCGCAGGGAAGCAAAAAAAAGCAGCTTCGTGCTCATGGCAAATTCCTCATTGCAAATTCAGTATTGCATCTACTTTATTGCGATTCTTTAGATTGCAACTTTTGCATTGCATCTGTTTCATTGCATCTGCTTCATTGCATATGCTTCATTACAAACTCACTGCAGCAAATTGTCATACGGCAGGAAGCGCACCGCATCTCCCCGACGAATGATCTTTCTCTCGGGGTTGTCCAGCAAGCCATCGGACCAGACCGTCGAGGTGAGAACCGCCGAATCCTGGGTGCGATACAGATCGAGTCCGCCCGCGTCGTTCCATTTTACGCGCAGGAATTCCCGCCTCGCGTCCGGCTCCAGCCAATCGAAATCCGCACGAGCTTCGATCACCCGCGGATCGGTTTTCGTAACGCCTTGGGTACTCAAAATGAAAGGGCGCGCAAATAGCACGAAGGTGACGAAGCTTGAAACCGGATTGCCCGGTAATCCCAGGAACGCTGCGGTCCTGGCACCCGAACGCACCCGACCAAACGCCAGCGGACGCCCCGGTTTCATGGCAATACGCCACATCAGCAATTCACCTTCGGCCTCAACCGCAGGCTTGACAAAATCGGCCTCCCCTACCGATACGCCACCGCAGGTCACGATGATGTCGCATTCCGCGGCCGCGCGGCGCAGCATGGCTCGCGTCGCCTCCAGAGTATCTTCAACAATCCCGTAGTCCACCACCTCGCAACCCAATTGCCGCGCCAGGCCAGGAAGGGTGAAACGCGCGGAATTGTAGATGCGGCCCGGGGGCAACGGCTCGCCGGGCATGGCCAGTTCATCGCCGGTGAAGAAAAGGCCGACCTTCACTCGCCGTCGTAATTTCATGCTCGCAATACCCACCGACGCGGCCAATCCCGTGTCTTGGGGACGAAGCCGGATGCCGGGCGGCAGAATCTGACTGCCTTGCCGGATATCCTGGCCGACACGACGTATCCAATCCCCCAATGCCGGTTTTGCCTTAAATACAACGTGGTCGCCATCGGCTTGCGTGTCCTCCTGAATAACGATGGCGTCCGCTCCCTCCGGAATTGGCGCACCGGTAAAAATCCGCGCGACAGCGCCAGCCTCAAGCTTTTTGCCTACCGCGCCGGCAAAAATTCGTTGCGCGACTCGCAGGCGCGTATTGACGCCCGTGATGTCGGCGACCCGCACCGCATAGCCGTCCATGGCGCTGTTATCGAGCGATGGAACATTCATGGTCGAATGCTGGGCCTCGGCCAACACCCGGCCACAAGCATCGAGTGTGGATACCTCCTCTACTTCAGCAATCGGTGTGGCGCCGGCGAGCAAGCGTTGCAATGCCTCGTCAACGGATAAAAGACCCTGGCTCATCATCACATTCCTTTCGACTTTTTTTTCTCATCTTTTTTGTTCATCAACGATCCCCGGCATTTGCAAGAATGAAATCGGCGATGCCGCGAATATCCTCCAAGCCAAATCTTTTCAGCGCGGTTCCCACCGGTACGTCAGACGCAATCGCAAGGACATGCGCATCCTCGGGATGCAGAAGCGGCTTGCCATTGACTTGCCGCCAGACTTCGAGTTTTGGCAGGGGATAGTGTTTGTTGCCCTCAACCAGCAAAATATCGCAGGGCGAAACCTGCGCGATACACTGATCGAGCGTCAATTCCGGCGCGCCGCGTAATTCGTGCATCAATGCCCAACGGTTCTCAGAACTGATTAACACCTCCTGACAGCCGGCTTGGCGATGACGCCAGGAATCCTTACCCGGCACATCCACATCAAAGGCGTGGTGCGCGCGTTTGATCATGGATACACGCAGGCCCCGATTAACGAAATCGGGAATCAATTTTTCAATCAATGTGGTCTTACCGCTGCCGGACCAACCGGCAAACCCGAACACCTTCATGCTGCGACGATCATTGGGGCATGCATATTATTTGCTATCCTTTATTTCAGGAGCCCTCGATACGGTTTCACGATCGAAGGATACGGATTTAACCAATAGAAATACCTGCCGGTCCACCGCCAAACCGAGACGATGCACCGATTCTCGTGTAACACGCGAGATAAAGCGCGTCTGCCCTACCTGAAGAGTGAGCTCGGCATACGCGCCGTCTTCCTCGATTATCTGCCGAATGCTTCCCGAAAAAATGTTCTGCACACTGATCGCTACCGGCCGCTCCAGTGCGAGGGCGACATCACGGGCGCGAACCCGCACGCGCAGACGCGAACCTGGCGCTCCCGCATTGCCGGGAACGCGAAGCGCGCCACCGGCAAAATTCAATGTTGATAAATCAAAGTGTGGATCATGCGCGTCCACGGTCGCCTCTATGACAGCGCCCGCCTCGAATTCACCCAGCAGCGGGCGCACATCCAGGCGCTCACCCAACTCCCCCGGCGTACCGACCGCAACAACGCGTCCTGCATCGAGCACCGCGACGTGATCGGCAAGCCTTGTGACTTCTTCGATCGCATGGCTCACATAGACGATGGGTAGCCGCACCTGATCACGCAGCCGTTCCAGGTAGGGCAGAATTTCACGCTTGCGCGGCGCGTCCAGTGACGCCAGGGGTTCGTCCATGAGTAACAACTCGGGTTGCGACAGCAGCGCGCGCCCTATCGCAACGCGTTGCTGTTCGCCGCCGGAGAGGTCACGCGGCCACCGAAACAGCAATGCTTCCAAGCCGAGCAGCCCGACAATGCGAACAAAAGCTGCCTGGTTCGCGCCACCCGGCGCGCGCGTCGCGCCGTAGCACAGGTTGTCGCGCACCGACAAATGGGGAAACAACCTTCCCTCCTGAAACACGTAACCAATACGTCTCTTATGCACCGCGACGTCGATACCGGCTTTTGCGTCAAACAGCGTTTTACCGGCGATACGCACATGGCCCGCGTCCGGGCGCAACAATCCGGCGATCGCCTTAATCACCGAGGACTTGCCCGAGCCCGAACGCCCGAACAAGGCGGTCAGTCCGAATTGCGCAATCTGCAAATCCGCGCAAAGATCAAATTCGCCTAATCGCTTTCTGATGGAAATATCGATCATGCGTGCCGCCGCAGGCGTTGCGCGAAGTACTCGGATGCCATAAGGCCCGCCAACGCGAGAACAATGGATAAGGCCGCGAGCCGCGAAGCTGCCACATCGCCACCCGGCGTCTGCAGCGCCGCGTAGATAGCCAGCGGCAAAGTCTGCGTTTCTCCGGGAACGTTAGACACAAACGTGATCACCGCGCCGAATTCACCCAGACTGGCCGCGAAGGCCACCACGCAACCGGCGAGAATACCGGGCATCATCAGAGGCAGTGTGATTGACACCAAGCGATCCAGGCTGCCGGCCCCCAGGGTTGCTGCCGCCTGCTCAAGTCCTTCGTCGACGGCCTCAAGGGCGAGACGCATGGCGCGAATCATCAGCGGCGCCGTCATGACGGCGGTGGCAAGCGACGCGCCTTCCGAGCTAAACACCAAGCGCCACCCGAATACCGCCTCCAGCCATCCGCCGATCGGCCCGCGAACGCCAAATAGCAGCAGTAGCAAATAACCGACCACTACCGGCGGCAACACCAGCGGCAGATGCACCAACCCATCGAACAAGGTCTTGCCGGGAAAACGAAGCCGCGCGAGTATCCACGCCGCGCCCAGGGCAAACGGCAGGGTGAAAATCACGCTGCGCGTGGCCACCTTGAGACTCAGCCACAATGCCTGCAATTCAAATTCAGAGAGCATCGCAGCAACTTCGCATGGACTGTTGATCATTCCCAAAAACAGGACAGCCTCGTAGAAGGCAGGTTTTTGTCATTGATTTTGAATTTCTCGATTATTCACCTGAAAGCCGTGGCGCTTTAACACCGCACTGACCGCGGGCCCGGCGAGATAGGCATAAAAGGCCGCAACCTGCGCTCGATTGCGCCCCGCGATGACGGCCATTGAATAGACGATAGGCCGGTGCGATTCCGCGGGAAACTCTGCCAATTGCCGCGTACCGGGCGCCACCGCAAGGTCAGTGGCATAGACAATACCCAGCGGCGCCTCACCGCGTTCTACAAAAGCAAGCGCCACGCGCACATTCTCCGCCATCGCCAGCCTCGCCGATACATCATCCCACACGCCAAGCCATATCAGCGCTTGTTTCCCATAGATTCCCGCGGGTACCGAATCGGGATGACCCATGGCAAGTCTGCCCCTGCCTAGCAAAGCGGCGAAATCCATCCCCTTGCGAAGATCAACACGCTGCGCCGCGTCCGCGCGAGCGGCCAGCACCAGGCGATTGCCAAGACGGGGTTGGCGCGATCCTGACTGGAGGAGTTTGCGTTGATCGAGATAGTCCATCCAGAGATCGTCGGCTGAAAAGAAAATATCGGCCGGCGCCCCACTTTCAATTTGGCGCGCGAGCGTCGCGCTATTGGCGTATGAAATCCTCACGCGGTCACGGCTCACCCGGGAATAGTGCGATGCCGCCTCGTTCAACGCTTCAGTAAGGCTGGAAGCGGCAAATACAGTCACGCTTTGCGCGAACGCCGGCGTCCGCAATAGCAGCGCCGCCAATGGCAGCGCGAACATGAGCATCGCCAGGATTCGCGGCATCGCCAGTTTTCGAGACCCGGTCATCGTTAAAATCGCCACCCTGCCCACCCCGATCAAATTAATGATCATTCCAAAAAACGTGACAGGCTAGGTATGAGCCGCGTTTTTGTCATGAATTAAGAAACCGTCGATAATCAAGCAAGTCTAGCAGCGGCGCGTGATTATCAAACTAGCTTGCCGGCGACGCATTCGGAAAAAACAGTTGCTCGCCGTCGATACGATAGGCGGCGATCGAGTTTTGGCCCGCTTCGGACACCAGCCAGTCGATAAAATGCCGCCCCATCTCCGCCTTGACATGCCGATGACGAGCGGGATTCACCAGCATCGCGCCATATTGATTGAACAAGCGCTTGTCCCCCTCGACCGCGATAGTCAATTCACCGCGATTGCGAAACGATATCCAGGTGCCCCGGTCGGATAGCAAATAGGCATTCATGGCGCTAGCAGTATTGAGCGCCGGCCCCATGCCCGAACCGGTTTCGCGATACCAGATCCCTTTGCCTGATTGTGGGTCGATTCCTGCGGCACTCCACAAGCGCAGCTCCGCTGCGTGCGTGCCACTACGGTCACCGCGGGAGACAAACGCCGCTTTTGATGCGGCGATACGGCGCATTGCCTCGGCAATATCCTTGCCGCCGGAGATCCGCATCCCATCCTTCCTTGGACCGATCAATACGAAATCGTTGAACATCACTTCGCGACGCCCGATGGCATGTCCATCGGCGACAAACTTCAATTCAAGTTCGGTATCGTGGACGAATGCGACATCCGCGTCGCCGCGCCGTGCGAGATCAAGAGCCTGCCCGGTGCCCAAAGCCACCACTCGCACCTGCACCTTGGCGAGCTTTTCGTAAATCGGCAGCAAGTGCTTGAACAAGCCCGATTGTTCGGTTGATGTGGTCGAGGCCACCACAATGAAGGCTTGCTGCGCCTGCGACATCGTATGCGCCACCAGCAAGGCAAAAAGGACAGCCATTTTTTTCACCACGGCAATTCCCCTTTAATAAAATCGCGCGCCGCCTCGGATGAGGGCGCCTCGAAGAATTGCCTCACCGGCTCTCCTTGGGCAAGGCAGCCCTGATTGATGAAGAAAATCTCATCGCCCATGCGCCGCGCCTGCCCGAGGTTATGTGTGGTCATGATGACCTTGGTTCCCGCGCCGTGAAATTCATTGATGATCGCCTCGATCTGACGGGTCGCGCCCGGGTCAAGATTGGCGGTAGGCTCATCCAGAAACAGCACTTGTGGCGCCAGCGCCCAGGCGCGTGCCAGCGCCAGCCGTTGTTGCTCACCGCCGGAGAGTACGCGCGCAGCACGCGATGCCAGGGCGCCCAATCCCACTTGATTGAGCGCCGCAAGCGCGCGCGCACCGCGTTGCGCCCTTGGCACTCCGGCCAGGAACAAAGCATAAGTGATGTTGCCAATCACCGAGCGCCGCAGCATCACCGGCCGCTGAAACACCATGGCTTGCCTGCCTTCGCCCAGCCACCGCACCTGCCCCTTGGTCGGCTTGAGCAGCCCGTGACATATTCTGAGAAGTAGACTTTTACCCGCGCCGTTTGGACCAAGAATGACTGAGCGCATGCCGGCGGCGAATTCCGTGTCGATGCTGTCCAACAATGTTCGCCCCGCCGCGCAATAACTCACCGCATCCAATCGCAAATGGAGATTGCCGTTTATTTCCGAGCCAAGCATGCCCTTGCTGCCAGAACCAAGCATGGCGTTCATCCGTAGCGCCGTTCAGCGAAGTCGCGGATCACAAGAACAAGTGCATTTAACGCCAACACCAGCAACAACAGAATCGCGCCCAATCCCAACGCGAGCGCCAGATCGCCTTTACTAGTTTCAAGGGCAATGGTGGTGGTCATTACTCGAGTGACACCATCGATATTCCCGCCCACCATCATCACCGCGCCCACTTCGGCGATGGCGCGCCCAAAGCCCGCGAGAATCGCGGTCAACAATGAAAACCGACAGTCCCAAAGAAGCGTCACCGCGGCGCGCGACGGGGTAACGCCCAATGATCGCAGTTGCTCTTCATACTCGCGCCATGCGTCCTCGATCGCCTGTCGTGTCAGCGCCGCGACGATAGGCAAGACCAGCAGAGTCTGCGCGAGAATCATCGCAGGCGGCGTGAAAAGAATGCCCAAACCGCCCAAAGGACCGGCACGCGACAACAATAAGTAGACAACCAGTCCAGCCACCACCGGCGGCAGACCCATCAGTGCGTTGAGCGCAACCACAATGAACTGGCGCCCCGGAAAACGGCGTACCGCGATCATCGCGCCTATGGGCAGCCCAATCAGTGAAGCAAGCAATGCCGCGGCAAGACTCACTTCGAGACTAAGCGCGACAATGCCAAGCAAATGCGCGTCCGACCCGAGAATCAGCCGTGCCGATTCAAGCGCCGCTTCGCTGAAGGTGTTCATGCCATGATCAATTGCTGTTAGTGTTTCAATTACTATGAGTGTTCTGTACTGGATCGGGTCTCAACTTTTGTCTCAACTCTGCCTGCCACCAATTCAAGCTGCGGAAGGCCGGGACGTTAGCACCGGTCAGCCGCGATGGTCAGCCTAATATAAGAAGGTTAAAAAAATGAGCACTGACGATCAAGCACCCGCGCCCGTCTCTATGACCCGTGCATTCTGGTATTGGTTGAAGCTGGGATTCATCAGTTTCGGCGGCCCTGCCGGGCAGATCGCAATCCTGCATCAGGACTTAGTCGAACGTCAGCGCTGGATTTCGGAGAAACGCTTCCTGCACGCGCTCAATTATTGCATGACCCTGCCGGGCCCGGAAGCGCAGCAACTGGCCACCTATATCGGCTGGTTAATGCATCGCACCTGGGGCGGAATTATTGCCGGAGGCCTGTTCGTCCTGCCATCGCTATTCATACTGATCGGACTGTCCTGGATCTATATGGCCTACGGCAATGTCCCCGTCGTGGTCGGCATTCTTTATGGCATCAAGCCGGCGGTGACCGCGCTGGTTTTGCACGCCGCCTGGCGAATCGGCTCACGTGCGTTGAACAACTGGGTACTTTGGAGCATCAGTGCCGCGGCGTTTATCGCAATTTTTGCGCTCGATATTCCCTTCCCGGTCATTATCATTGCCGCCGCACTGGTCGGTTATTTCGGCGGCCGGATCTCACCTGACAAGTTTGCCGCCGGTGGCGGGCACGGAAAAGCAGGCAAAAGCTACGGCGCGGCGATCATTGATGACAATACACCAACACCCGAACACGCGAAATTTTCATGGCGGGCACTGTGCATTTTCGGGATCGGTGGCATTGTGCTCTGGGCGGTGTCAATTGCCGCGCTGATGAACGCCTATGCATGGGAGGGCACGCTCACCCAAATGGGCTGGTTTTTCACCAAGGCGGCCATGCTCACATTCGGCGGGGCCTATGCGGTGCTGCCCTATGTGTATCAAGGCGCAGTCGATGGCTATGGATGGCTCACGCCCACGCAGATGATAGATGGACTCGCCTTAGGCGAAACCACGCCGGGACCACTCATCATGGTGGTGGCCTTCGTTGGTTTCGTCGGCGCATGGACCAAAGAACTATTTGGGCCCGATGCCTTGTTCCTTGCCGGTTGTGCCGGGGCGGCGGTTGCGACCTTCTTCACCTTCCTTCCTTCGTTCGTGTTTATTCTAGTCGGCGGCCCGCTGGTGGAATCAACCCACGGGAATCTGAGCTTCACCGCGCCGCTGACGGGCATAACCGCCGCAGTGGTGGGTGTGATCATCAATCTGGCCATGTTCTTCGCCTATCACGTGCTGTGGCCGACCGGCTTCTCGGGACGGTTCGATTGGATCAGCGCCGTGATCGGCCTCGCGGCGCTGGCAGCCTTGTTCAAATTCAAATGGGGCGTGATGCCTTTGATTGGCAGTTGCGCGGTGGCGGGATTGGTGGTTCGGCTGGCGTTTTAGGGGGACTCTTCATTGGGACCAGCCGGCATCAATGATAAGGCCTAGGTACAAGTTAATAGTCAAACATTTTACGATTATTGTTCATATTTTACGTACATTAACGCATTTTTTTAATCCTAGTAACGATATTATTAAAGGCAGGAACGCTGCATGACTCTTCGAGGCGGCGATGAAAAAACTGCCCAAGGCCAGGAAACCGGGGAAAGCCGGCTGATTCCAACGCCTTGCGGCCACAAGAAAGTGGCGCGATAGGTACTTGCACGCCGGTTAATATGGCGCGATAATCCAAATAAGTGCTATATGCGCCTTTTAGCGGCGCGATATTGGCAATTACGCCACAAAAAGATTCCATGCCTAAACAGATTCCAATCAACGAACTTGACGCGGTTCTACGCGCCATGGCCCGATTCCCCGAAGGTGGTTCCATCGAGCACATCGCGGGCGCACTGCCGATTACCCTGCCGCATCGCACTTTGCAGCGCCGCCTGGCGCGGCTTGTCGCAGAGAAGCGCCTGATCGCCGAGGGACGCGCTCGAGCTAGCCGCTATCGGTTGCCTTTTGTCCCGGTCGAATCCAACACTGTTATCCCCGCGTTCAAGGCGGAACAATCCCGTGAGACCTACATCCCGATCGCCTCTGAAGCAGAGGCGATCAAACGGGCAGTGCGCGAACCTATCCAGCGCCGCCATCCCGTTGGCTACGAACGCTCGTTTCTTGATGCCTATCGCCCCAACGACACTTTCTACTTGCCCTCCGAAACGCGGCAACGTCTGCTTGAATCAGGACGTTCGCCCGGCGGCGATCAACTTGCGGCCGGTACTTACGTGCGGCAGATTTTCAGCCGGCTGTTGATTGATCTGTCGTGGAACTCCAGCCGCCTGGAAGGCAATTCCTATTCGCTGCTGGAAACAGAACGACTGCTGGAGTTGGGTGAGTCCGCCGATGGCAAGTCCGCCCGGGAAGCGCAGATGATTCTGAATCACAAGGCGGCAATCGAGATGCTGGTCGATCAGGCAGCGGAGACCGGCTTCAATCGATACACCATTCTCAATCTGCACGCGTTGCTCGCGGACAATCTGCTGGACCCGCGGGCCTGCGGGCGCTTGCGCAATGTCGCGGTTGGCATTGCGCAAACGGTCTATCACCCATTGGAAGTTCCGCAATTGATCGACGAATGTTTCCAGCAAATCCTTGATACCGCCGCCGCGATTTTCGACCCGTTCGAGCAGGCGTTTTTCGCCATGGTTCACCTGCCCTATTTGCAGCCTTTCGAGGACGTGAACAAGCGCGTCTCGCGTCTCGCGGCGAACATGCCTCTCATTCGCCGGAATTTTTGTCCATTGTCGTTCGTGGATGTTCCCGAACGCGCCTATGTCGACGGCATTCTTGCGGTGTACGAATTGAATCGCATGGAATTGCTGAGGGACGTATTCGTCTGGGCCTATGAGCGATCCTGTGCGCGCTACTCAGCGGTGCGCCAGTCACTGGGACAGCCGGACCCATTCCGTCTACAGTATCGCGCACTGATCGCTGAAACCGTTGCTTCGGTGGTTCGCGATGGCATGGACAAGAAGGCCGCGACCGCTTTGATCAGAAGGCGCGCCGCGGAGAATGTATCCATCGAGAGTCGAGCACGTTTCGTCGAGGTGGTGGAAACCGAACTGATGAGCCTGCATGACGGCAACATTGCGCGCTATCGTTTGCGGCCATCCGAATATCAGGCGTGGCGGAAAACATGGAGCTGATGTAGAAGACATGGCGACTAAGCCCACCGAACACAAAACCGCCCGGCGGCCTGATGAGCTTACAGGCGAACTCCACCGACCGGTTTTGGCACGCCGCGACTTATGTGGACAAGATTTTCAAAGGCGCCAAACCCGCCGACCTGCCGGTCGAACAACCCACGCGATTGGTGACTTCGGCTTCGTTCAGGACGGGCAGATCGCCGTCGCGCGTCTGCAATAGCGCACTGATGAAATATGCGCCCAGCGACCTGGCACGCTCGGCCACAAGCGCTGCCGCGAAGGCCCAGAAATCCACGCTGTCCTGGGCCAGCTTCACCTTGCTCTTCGTCGGTTGGGAAGCCTCAGTTGAATAGTATTCGTGTAGAGGATGCCGCTTTCGCCACCGGCACCGATTCCGGCGGCACGCCCATGATTTTGAAAATGACCAGGGCGGGAAGCTGGCAGCCCAGTCCCGCAATCATGTCGGCGCGGCCATTATTAAAATTGGCCTCCAGATACCCGCGCGTCAGTTCGCGCACGTACCCTTCCCATTTCGCCAAGCCGCTACGCGTGAACGCGGCATTGGCGCGAAGAAAGGAAAGGGATTGCCCAGAATGGGGTCGTTGAATGGGTCGTAGGCTTCGCCCAAACGACTGGCCTGCAGATTTTCCATGACTACCTCCAATCATCGTTGGTAAAGACAATGATTCTCCGGGTCTACTACCGCTGGGTCTACTACCGCCGGGTCGACTACCGTTTTTCAAGGCTAAGGACAGGAAGTCTAAGCGTTATACTGTCGCACGGGACGCCTGACGAGACGCAAGCCATGGGTAACATTGCCGCTCCCGAAATGCTCGCCCGCCGCTGGGCCGAGGTCATCGCCGACCCGGCGCTGCGCGACCTGCCCTATAAGATCGAGTTGAACGCCCGTGGAAAGATTGAGATGAGTCGTGCCAGCAATGCGCACGGCCGTTTTC
>CAMDFL010000129.1 GCA_945897475.1 Bordetella parapertussis | reverse complement strand
ATCAACGCCACGGTGAACTCAATCGAGGCAACCTCGATCACCCTCACCAGCGAAGACGGCGGCGCGGTGGAAACCTTCCGGCTTGCGCCGACGCTGCTGGTTCTGCAGAACAAGGCTGCGACGCTCGCCGACATCAAGCCGAATGATTTCATCGCCTCCGCCGCCGTGCGCAAAGAGGACGGCAAGCTGCACTCGACCGAGCTTCGCATTTTCCCCAATGGTGGACCGGGCAGCCCGGGGGAAGGTCAATTCCCGATGAAGGACGGGCCCAACCGGACCATGACCAACGCCACCGTCACGGGCACGGCGATCCTCGGTGGCAGTAATAACATCAGGGTTAAATTTGCAGGGGGCGAATCCGAGTTGGTTCTCGATCCGGGTGTCCCCGTCATTGCCATTGTTCCCGCCGACCGAAGCCTGGTCAAAGCCGGGACCAAGGTGCGCGTGCAAGGCGCCAAGACGGCGGCGGGTGTGCAGATTGCCCGAATCACGATTCGTTAATCGCGGCTTTGCGCACGTCTTTGGCGGCAATGAAGTAACGCCACACCAGGCTGCCGGGCAAGCCAAATAAATTATTGATCATTCCCAAAAACGTGACAGGCTCGCAAGAGCCACGTTTTTGTCATGAATTAAGAAATTGTCGAAAAATGGAGCGCAGTCAATGAGACAAAGCACCGACCGTATCCTGACCACCCACACCGGGAGCCTGCCGCGCCTGCCTTCGATACTGGAGGCCATGCGCGAGAAGGAGGAAGGAAAGCTCACCGATGAATCCGGGTTAGACGCTTCTGTTGCGAAGGAGATCACCGCAATCGTGGCGCGCCAGGTCGCATCGGGCATCGATGCGGTAAACGATGGCGAGTGCGGAAAAGCCAACTTTCACGCCTACGTGAGCGAGCGCTTGAGCGGGTTCGAGCGCCGCGTGCCACCAGGGGGCGTGCCGGTGCTCACGCGACCGCTTGGTATCGCCGGCCGCGACGCGCAGATGTTCCCCGATTTCTACAAAGCGATTCTCGATAACAATCCATTTGCCAATGCCATTCGCATTGCGCCACGCGTGTGCGTCGCGCCGATTGCCTATACAGGACAAGCGAAAATCCAGCGCGACATCGTCAATCTAAAGACGGCAATGGCGGCGAACGGCGCAAAAGAGGGCTTCATGTCAGCCACCTCCCCGCTGTCAGTGGCGAAAAACGAGTACTACCTCAATGCCGAAACCTTCCAGCTCGCCTTCGGTGATGCGATGCGAGTCGAATACCAGGCCATCCTCGACGCAGGTTTGATCCTGCAGATAGACGACCCTGCCCTGTTCAGCGAATGGGACATGAATCGCGAATGGAGCATGGCCGATTTTCGCAAGTGGGGCGAAACGCGCGTCGAGTTGCTCAACCATGCGCTGCGCGGACTGCCAGAGGACAGGATTCGCTTTCACACCTGCTACGGCGTCAACTTCGGGCCGCGCGTCAACGATTTGCAGCTGGAGCAGGGCATCGACCTGCTGTTCAAAGTCAAGGCAGGCGCGTACTCCTTCGAAGCCGCCAATCCGCGGCATGAGCACGAATGGAGCGTACCACTGCGGTTCAAGCTGCCTGAGGGCAAGGTTCTCATTCCGGGTGTCGTGACACACTCCAGTCCGATCGTCGAGCACCCCGAGGTCGTCGCTGAACGCATCGAACGTTGGGCAAAATCAGCCGGTCGGGAGAACATCATCGCGGGTAACGACTGCGGCTTCGCCTCGAACGCGGGCAACAGCGAGATCCCCGTCAGCGTCGCGTGGGCGAAGCTGCAGGCACTCGCCGAGGGAGCGAGGATTGCCTCCAGGCGGCTTTGGCACTGACACGCGTCGCGCCAAAGAACGGCCATGATAGACACTAGATAAAAGTTCTGTAACTATTTCAATCTCTTTGCCTAGCCAAATCAAACTGGAGTAGCGATATGACGAATCCCCTGCGGCAAACCACCCGTCGCCGAATCATTTGCGGCAGTGTCGCGGCAAGCACACTGGCAATGGCGGCACCAATGCGCATGGCGAACGCGCAGGATGCCGGAACGCTCCCAGGGACTCTGCGGATCCTGGTGGGCTCCGCCGGCGCGGGGCCCGATCTGATTGCGCGTGTACTGGCCGAAGCCCTGCGCGCTGCGCACGGATGGAATGTCATTGTCGAAAATCGAGTCGGCGCCGCTGGCATCATAGCCATAGAGGCCACCAAGGCAGCCACACCAGACGGACTCACGATGATGCTCCTGTCTATAGAATTGCTGACCCTATATCCGCTGGTCTACAAGAAACTCAGCTACGACTCGTTCAACGATTTCGTCCCGGTGGCCGGATTGACCAGCAGCCCCTATGCGCTCGCGGTGAACGCCAAGGCGGGCCATGAGACGCTGGCGCAGTTCATCTCATGGTGCAAGGCCAATCCGCGCACCGCGGCATTTGCAACGCCGGGCCTGGGGACGCCGCAACAGTTTCTGGGCATCATGCTGGGCCGTGATGCCGGCATTGAATATAACCACATCCCTTACAAAGGAGGCGCCCCTGCGATGCAGGATCTGCTGGGTAATCAGATTTCCAGCGCAATTACCGCCTACGCGACCGCAGCGGCGCAAGCCCGCTCAGGTGGCATTCGCATTCTGGCTCACTCGGGTCAGGCCCGATTGAAAACGGCACCCGAGATACCCACTTTTCGCGAACTGGGATTTGCCAATGTTGTTGCGGAAGGAGATTTTATTGTCTCGGCGCCGGCCAAGGCTCCCGCCGAGCTGGTGAGACGCATCAGCAATGCGATGGTCGCGCAGACGCGCAGCGAAACGTTCCGCGCTGCGGTTGCAAAGCTGGGTCAGGATCCGCTGGTGGCGGGCCCCAGCGAGGTGCTGGAGCGCATGCAGCGCAACCATGCGCTCTGGGCGGGTATAGTTAAAACCATGAGTTTTCAGGGGCTCGAATAAGGGCCACATTCTCGGATCGCCCCATCGACTAATGCAATGAAGGATACCGATGCGCCAACTCGTTCCAATACTCTCCTTGTTGCTTGCAGCGCTCCCCGCATGGGCGCAGAGCTACCCCGATAAACCGGTGCGCATGGTGGTGCCTTTTCCACCCGGCGGGCCGCTGGATGTGGTGGCGCGCATATTTGCCGCACCGATGAGCCAGAAATTCGGTCAACCCGTGCTGGTGGAGAATCGTGCCGGTGCCACCGGCAACATCGGCATGGACGCGGTGGCGCGTTCGCAACCTGACGGCTATACGCTTTTATGGATGCTGGATTCAATGCTGACGGTCAACCCCATCGTCTTTCCAGCCTTTGGTGAACCGATGGAACGCCTGCGCCCGATTCGCACTGTGTCGGAAACCGTGGCGACCTTGGTGGTCAATCCTGCAACGGGTGTCAATTCGGTTGCCGATTTCGTCAAACTCTCGAAGTCGAAGGACTTGTCCTACGCGTCGGCCGGTCCCGGAAGCCCAGGCCACCGCACCATGGAGTTTTTCATGCTGCTGACCGGGGCGAAACTCACCCACGTGCCGTACAACGGCAATGCGCCCGCCGTGCAGAGTGTCGTCGCGGGCGAAACACAGGCATTTGTTACCCCGATCTCAGGTGTGCTCCCGCAGATACGCGCCGGCAAGCTGCGCTCGCTCATGGTGAGTTCAACGACCCGCTCACCGCAACTGCCCGATTCGCCCACCATGGTCGAACTGGGCTACAAGCGCTATGTGGTCGCAACCTGGTTTTCACTTTTTGCCCCGGCAAAAACACCCCAGGCGGTCATCGACGTACTGGACCGGGAAATCGTTCGTGTCATCCAGTTGCCTGACGTTCGCGAGCGCTTGCAGAAGCTGGGCGCCGATCCGATCTCAATCGATGCCAAGTCGATCATTGCCCGCACCGCCGAGGAGCGCAAACTCTGGACCGAAGTGATCGAAAAGACCGGAATGAAGGTGGAGTAAGCGTCAAGAACGCTCAAACAGGCGGGAATATCCAAACGAGAGTGGCAAAGCGGGTTTTCAGGCCCTGACATTCAAAAACCAAAATCACGCCCGGCTCGCTTTGCTGCGCACCCAACTCGCGGCCGCCATATTTCCACGAAAATCCGACACCGTTAGCCGAGTGAACCGCTTGCCCGTCTGCCTCCAGGAGCGGGACTGCTGAATAAAATATAATTATTCCATTTATGAATAAAAATTTTACATTGTCGGCCTAAAAATATAGGCTCCATTCATAAAATGTTTTGAATATATTCCATAAATGAGCCCGGTCAGGTATGGTCATTCAGGCACTATCCCTGCCACCTTCACGATCCTCTGCAGTCGCTCGACATCCGATTTCATCATTGCGGCAAGTTGTTCCGGAGTGCCGCCCGCGGGTGCAAGGCCACCGCGTTCCATCAGAGCCCTCAAATCGGCCTGCGCCAGCGCCTTGTTCATTTCGCTGTTCAGGCGCGCAACGATGGCTGGCGGCAGACCGGCCGGGCCGAAATAGCCACCCCACAAAGGCGGGCTTTGAAACCCGGGCAACACATCACCCACCACCGGCAGACCGGTAAGCGTGGCAAAGCTGCCGTTATTGAGCAACGCGATGTTCTTCGCCTTGCCCGATTCGACAAACTGTCGCGTGGTGGCATAAACCGAAAATGCGGTATCGATACGCCCGGCAACCAGATCGGTGATGGCCTGCGGACTGGATTTGTAGGGCACATGGAGAAATTTCACACCAGCGATCAGCTGTATCAGTTCGCCCGCAAGGTGGTAGGCCGAGCCCGTGCCGGTGGTGCCGAATGACAATTTCCCCGGGTTCTTCCGCGCGTAGTCGATCATTTCCTTCAGGCTGCCAGGCGCCGAGGGGTTTCCAACGATGGTGCTCACCGCTTCGAAGGTGTGCAGTATCGGCGTGAAGTCCTTGAACGGATCGTAAGGCACATCCTTCACCAGAAAGCCGCGAATGATCTGCGTTGCCCCCGTCGAACCGAGCAAGGTGTATCCGTCCGGCGCCGAGCGCGCCACCGTTCCCGCGCCGACAGATCCATTGGCGCCAGTCTGAGATTCGATCAGCACGGGCTGGCCCATGGTGTCGCTCAATTTCTGGCCTATCAGTCGCCCGATGGGTTCCGCGCCGCCGGAATAGGTGAGGATGGTTCGTATCGGCTTGACCGGATAGCTCTGCGCTTGCGCGGTCAATGCTGTTGCGGCGAGCGCGAGCGCGGCCGAAACAAATAATTTGCCTGCGGTTCGTTTGAAATTGCGATCCACGAATATCTCCCGGGTTCTGTTTCGCGATTCTACGATGACATGTGCTACCTGATTCCGCCGCACGAAAAACGCCGCACACACATTGGGCACACACCGCACCGCGATGATTCAATCGAGCCGCTGAGTCGTTGTAATATGCCTCGCCTCCCTCACCATCGAGAAACCATGCGTTTATTGCAAACTGTCGCGGCAGCCATGCTCTGTGCAACGGCATCGCTGGCGTGCGCGCAAACCTATCCGACAAAACTCATCCGCGTGATCGCACCTTTCCCGCCGGGTGGCGGCGCCACCGAGATCGTCGTACGCATGGTGGCGCCCAAGCTGCAGGAATACATGGGCCAATCGGTGATCATCGAAAACCGCGCCGGCGCCAACGGGGCGATTGGCTCCGAACTGGTGAAGCGTGCCGCGCCAGACGGCTACACGCTGCTCTATTGCACCTCTGGCACCTTCGCTACCAGCGTGTATCTGGTAAAAAACCTGCCGTTCGACCCGGTCAAGGACTTCGAGCCCATCAACCTGATGGCCTCGCCGTTGACGGCGTTTGTCGCTCATCCCACGGTGCCCTTCAATTCGATCCGCGAATTGATCGACTATGCGAAGAAGAATCCCGGCAAGCTCACCTTTGCCAGCGCGGGGATAGGCTCCATGCAACACCTCACCGGCGAGGCGTTCAAAAGCACCACCGGCATCGACATGCTGCATGTGCCTTACAAAGGCGCGGCTCCGGCGACCAATGCGGTGATTGCGGGGCAGGTGCATATTTATTTTCCAGGCACCAGCGCGGTGAAGCCGCTGATACCCCAAGGCAAACTGAAAGTGCTGGGCCTGCTTGAGACCAGGCGCTATGCGGGCATGCCTGACATCCCCACGGTGAGCGAAACCGTGCCCGGCTTCACCAAGGCGGCATCATGGTTTGCGATGTTCGGCCCGGCAGCACTGCCGCAAGCCCTGGTTCTGCGGCTCAATGGCGAAATCAACAAGGCACTGAAGGACTCCACAGTCCTTGCAAGGTTTGACGACGTGGGCATAGGCACCATCGGAGGCGCCCCCGAGGATCTGGCCAATGTGCTTAGGTCCGACATCGAGAAATCCGGCGCACTCATCAAGGCGCTGGGTATTGTGCCCGAGTAAGGGCATCGCATCGCTACTTCGGATTCTCCTTGTCCGAATCAGGCCCGAGGCGAGAGATTGGCAATTACTCCGGCTTGATTCCCGCCTCTCTGGCCGCGGTCACCCCTTCCAAGCCCCGGACGGAGCGGGTATGTCTAATCGGCCTTGATGTCGCCCAAGTCATGCAAGGCCTTTTCCCAGCGCGCCCAATCGGCGCGGATGATGGCTCCCGCTTCTTCGTGGGTGGCACCCAGTGGCACCGAGCCGATATCGATAAGGCGTGAAGAAACTTCGGGAAGATGAGCGAAGCGGGAGATTTCCTGCGACAGCCTTGACACGATTGCGGCAGGAGTACCGGCCCGCATGAACACACCGGTCCAGCTCCTCAGACCGTCCATTGCGGGAAGGCCGTTCTCAGTGAAGGTTGGCACGTCCGGCAATCCCTGCAGCCGTTTCTGCGACGACACGGCCAGCACCTTGATCTTGCCGGATTGAATGAACGGCTTTGACGAACCCACATCGGAAAACGCCGCGGAAATCTGCCCGCCGACAAGATCCTGCGTTGCCAGCGCCTGCCCCTTGTAAGGAATATGAATCAGCTTGACACCGGTTTCCCGGGCAAACATTGCGCCCAGCAGATGCGGGGCCGAGGCTATGCCGCTCGACCCGTAGGACAAGGTATCGGGCTTCGCCCGGGCCAGGGCAATGAACTCCTTGACGCTGTTCACCGGCAATTTTCCGCCCACAATGAGCACCAGTGATCCCCAACCCACCAGCGAGATCGGCAGCAGATCCGTTTTGGGGTTGTAGGGGAGGCTGTTGTAAGTGTAAAGATGGGAGGTGATTGGCGAGCTCACCGTAAACAACATGGTGTAGCCGTCGGGCGCGGACTTGGCAACCAATTCCGTGCCGACGATACCAGCGGCACCAACGCGATTCTCCACCACCACGGCCTGTCCGATGGCGGAGGAAAGCAGCGGCGCAATGATTCGCGCCATCATGTCGGCTGCCCCGCCCGGCGCGAGCGGCACAATCGCGCGTATGGGTTTGGTCGGCCAGGCCGGCTTTTCGGCCTGGGTCTGAGCTTGCGCGTTCAGTACGGCACAGAGTAGAACAGCGGCGAGCGCGGCATTGCGTTTGAAGTGCTGGGTCATGTTTGCGTCCCAAAAAGGATCCAGCATACACATTTAACCAGCAAACCCGAATTCGGGCATGGGCAAACCTGAGTGTTGAACATAAGCGATGATGTGCGCGATTTTGACACCCAGAATCACAACTTGGCAGAGCATTTCATCGGCCCATGCTTCTCAACTGCCGATCGATTTTTCTATCTTTCGGCGTGGTCGTTCCCGTGGCCGTGTTGGTCAAAATGTGACGGCCCGAGACCACCTGATTTCGGCATCCTTGGGACAACGGTGATGTGCTTCCTTTGCCGGGCAGGCCTAACAAGCTTTATATTCCCTACTTATCAGACTCGGAGAATCCTTTGAACATCTCGCAAATTCGCATAATTCGACTGGCTACACGATTGAAAACCTCTTTGAAAAAACCAGTTCTTGCCGTCGCACTGGGGATTGCCATGACGAACCTCGCGCACGCCCAGAGTTACCCCGCCAAGCCCTTGCATCTGATCGTGGGCTTTGCCCCCGGTGGATTGGTTGACATCATCGCCCGCACCATTTCGCCGAAAATTCAATCTTCCCTCGGGCAGCCTTTGCTTGTCGAAAATCAGGCCGGCGGCGGCGGGACGGTCGCTGAAGGAACGCTCGCGAAGTCAGCCCCCGACGGTTACACCCTGCTAATGAGCGCCGACAGCCCGCCGGCGAATATGCATCTGTTCCGTAATCTGTCCTACGATCTGCTGCGCGACCTGCGCGCGGTCAGCATGCTGGCACGCGTGCCGCTGTCGATGCTGGTCCACGCTTCGGTGCCCGCGGCCAGCATGAAAGAATTCAACGCGTATGCGCGCTCGAAGAACGGTGCGGTGAACTATGCGAGCCCCGGCACCGGCACCAACGGGCACCTTTACATGGAAATACTAAAAGGAATAGGCGGGTTCGAGATGACGCATGTGCCCTATAAAGGCGGAGGCCCTGCCATGAACGATCTGCTGGGCGGACAGGTACAGGCGCTTCTGATCTCCGTCACACTTGCGACTCCCAATGTCCAGAGCGGCAAGGTGAAAGCAATGGCGCTGTCGGGCGATAAACGCTCGAACAAGCTGCCGCAGATACCCACCTTCTCGGAAGCCGGTATCAGCGATTTCAATCCGTATTTCTGGACCGGGTTGTTCCTCCCGGTGAAGACGCCTGCGCCGGTGGTGCAACGTCTGCACAATGAATTTGCCAGCGCCATGAAGGACGCGGAGCTGCACAAGCGCATGCAGGATTTTGGCGCGGAGATCGTGATGAATTCGCCGGAGCAGTTCGCCGCGTTTTTGAAAGCCGAGTCGGATCGACTGGGGCCGCTCATTCGCGAACGCAATATCACGGCCAACTAAGTCGCGCCAGGCCGGCGATAACTGCAAGACGGCTCTGTTCCAGTATGCTTGGGTCATGGCATGGTAGAGAGGAAAAGTCCGATGAAACGGCATCGCGGAACGCCAATCGCGTCTCCGGCGTTTGGAAGCAAGCGGTGGTGGTCGAGAATCGTCCCGGCGCCAATTTCGTTGTCGGCACCGATTTCGTTACCAAGGCGGCCCCGGATGGCTACACGCTGCTATAGGTGGTTGAGTAAGCAGCAGCGCGCAACGCATCGCAATAACACATTGAGAAACACAAGATGAAAATCGCGAAAATCGAAGACTTCCACGCCGACGGCGGCTGGCGCACGCTGTCCTTTCTGAAAATCACCACCGACGACGGCCTGGTGGGCTGGTCGGAATACAGCCAGGGGTTTGGCGTGGGCGGTGTCACCGAGCTCATCCACAAGTTCGCGCCGCTGGCCATGATTTTTGATCCGCGCGATGTTGGCGTGATGGGCGAGAGTCTGCGCTCGCATACGCGTATTGTCTCGGGCGCAATCACCCATCAGGCGGTCGCGGCGATCGAGAATGCCTGCCTGGATATCAAGGCGAAGGCTCTAGGTGTGCCTGTGTATTCGCTGTTTGGCGGGCCGTTTCGCGATCGCCTGACTTTGTACTGGTCGCACTGCGGCAGCATGCGCGCCTGGAATCCTGATCTATGGGAGAAAGAATTCAAGAAGCCACCGATTCGCTCGCTCGACGATCTCAAGCGCCTGGGGGAAGAGGCGGTTAAGCGCGGCTTCAAGGCAATCAAAACCAATCCGATGACGTTTAAACCTGGGGAAATAGCGTTTAACGCCGGCGTACGCATGGCCCCGGGATTCCTCGACCGCAACCTCGACCGCAGGGTGCTCTCGCAATTCATTGATCAACTCGCCGCGCAGCGCGACGGCATTGGCCCGACCACCGGCTTGATGTTTGATTTGAATTTTGGTTTGCGCACCGAAGGCTTCATTCGCGTCGCCAAAGCCCTGGAGCGTTTCGATATGACGTGGCTGGAGATCGATATGCACGATCCCGAAGGCCTGGCGCAGGTGCGCCGCTCAAGCTCCACGCCCATTACCTCGCTTGAATCTTTGCATGGCCTGCGCCACTACCGGCCTTACTTCGAGAAGCAATCGGTCGACGTGGCGGTGGTGGATGTGCCCTGGAATGGCGTGTGGGAGTCGGTGCGGATTGCGACCCTGGCCGAGGCCTATGAAGTGGCCTGCGCGCCGCACAACTTCTACGGGCATCTGGCTACGCTCATGAGCGCGCATTTCTGCGCCTCGATACCAAACTTTCGCATCATGGAATACGAAGTGGACGATGTGCCGTGGAAGGATGATCTGGTTACCGTGCCGCCGGTAGTTGAGAACGGCGAGCTGATATTGCCCCGAGGACCGGGATGGGGGGCGGATGTGAATGAGGAGGCGTTGAAAGATCATCCTCCGCGGGCCCCGAGGCGATAGCAATTCATTTGAGATCGACGCCGAGGCTTATACCAAGCGTTTTCGTTCAGGCGTTGCGCAAGCCGAGTTGATTCGGTTTCCCGACTGAGGCGGGGTTTGCATTTGAATGACATCATCCGCGCGATGAATTTAATCAGGGGGAATCATGAACTTTCAGCAACGCTTCGACGCCATTCGCGGGGATATGGACAAAGAGGGCATTGATTTGTTGCTGGGATTCCATGACGGCACGCACTTTGGCGGCAGTCTTAACGCCATGATGATGCTCTCGGGTTTTCGATCCATGGGTGATGCGGTCGCGCTGGTCGAGCGCGATGGGCCCTCAATCCTGATGGTCTCGCCCGCCTGGGAGGCGGATCGCGCCGCCGAATGCGCGCCACACATGAGCGTCAAGGGAGTTGCGGATGCGCTCCCCGCGCTGAAGGAGGAAATTGCGCGGCGCGGCGTGTCACCCGAGCGCGTCGGCCTCGCGGGATTGTCGGCATTGCCTTGGGAGCAGGTCAAGCGCATCAACGCACTGTTTGAGCACAAGGCCAAGACCGCGGACCAGATCATCGTTCGCCATTCCCGTGCTAAGAGCGATGAGGAAGTCGGCTATGCACGCGAGGCGACTGTGATTGCCGAGAAGGGTTATGCGCGCATGCTGGAACTTGCGCGGCCCGGCGTTCGCGAGGACGATCTCGCTGTGGAATTGCGCTGGTACATGAAGTCTTTGGGTGCGGAGGACAACTTCCTCATGCTCAACGCCGGCCCGCACAATAAGGCGGTGCAGCCCTGCAGCAGTCGCAGGATGGAGGCGGGCGATCTGTTGCTCACCGAGCTCTCCCCCATCTACAAAGGTCAGATGACGCAGATTTGCCGAACCATCGTCATGGCTCGCGCGACACCCGATCAGAAACGCTGTTATCAAATCCTGATTGATGGATACAAAAATGGTGAAAAGGCCGCAAAGCCGGGCGTTACAATGGCAAAAGTTTGTGATGCCGTCGACGAGGTGATTGATGGCGCGGGTTACGCGGAGTATGGGCGTCCGCCCTACCTGCGGTTGCGCCGGCGTGGTCATGGCCTTGGCTTTGGTTGCGATTTGCCGGGAGATGTTGGTCCGGACAATGACATTGTGTTGGAGCCGGGCATGGTGTTCGTGCTGCATCCTAACCAATATATGCCGGAAACCGGCTACATGATGTGCGGCGAACCTTTGCTCATCACCGCTACGGGCAGCGAAGCCTTGTCGCGCACCAAGGCGGTTCTCGGTGAAGTGGCGTAGAGCAAGTCAGGCAGAGTGTTAGACCGCTCTGATACTTAATTCAGCGGAGTTTATGCCGTGCTCAATATGCATTCCTTGTTGCTGGTGGGGCCCTACGATTGGGACGAAGCGCTTATGCCGCGCGCGGAGTTTGAAGAGCGCATTCGCGCCTTCTGGGCGCGCATACCCGAATCGGCGGGTTCATTCGCGGTGATCTACGGTGACAGCCGCCATCACGCGGAAATGACCTATCTCACGCACTTCGTGCCCAGGGTGAGGAGCGCTATGGCCATCGTGCCGCGCGAGGGCGAACCGGTCATTCTGCTGGCTGGGAGCCGGAATAGCTTTTCGTATGCGGAGCGTCTGTCGTGTTTTAAAACGCTCGATCTCATGACCGATCCCACCAAGGCGGTCGATAAGTGGGTGGCCGAGCATCCCGGCACGCCCCGGCGCGGGGTGCTTCTGGGCACTGCCGCCATGCGGTCGCAACTGTATCAGCAATTGCTCGCCGCATTTCCCGACAACGCCGAGCCACTGGAGGCAAGTCATACTCTGCATTCGCTGATGCGGGTGAAGCGGCCCAGGGAACTGGCGGCGATCAATCAGGGCGGCGAAATGCTCGCCGCAGCGCAGGGTGTGCTGGCCGAAGCGCATCGTTCTGGCGCCCACGTCACCGCGGCCGTGTTGGAGGCCGAGCGCGCCGTGCATGCCATGGGGGCGCAGGACGTGCGCAGTCTTTTCAGTCTCGATGGTGGCGTGACCTTGCGGCCGTTTTCCGTACCGATTGACCGCAAGATCGATCCCCTGCAGGTGAGCATGGCCATCTTGAGTGGAGGCTACTGGGTGGATGGATTGATGATGTTCTGCACCAAGGAGCACGCGGTGCGCGATCGTGTTGGCGAGGCCTTGCGCGTTTTGATTTCTGAAGCCCGTGCCGGCGCGGCGGCTCGTGATCTGGCGAGCACGATTGCGGCGACTATCGCGCCCTATTCGCCCCACCCGATCTGCGGGAGCGCTATTGGCAACGGCATCGGCATGGCCATCGATTGCGCGCCTCGCCTGGATGCCAATAATGACGAGGCCCTTGAGGTGGGCGGTGTCTACACGCTTTGCGTCGGCGCCTCGGACGGCAGGCATCACGCCATGCTCTCGGCTATGGTGCATATCGGCGATAGCGGCGCGG
Source organism: Bordetella parapertussis (assembly GCA_945897475.1). GTDB lineage: Bacteria > Pseudomonadota > Gammaproteobacteria > Burkholderiales > SG8-39 > 2-02-FULL-62-17. The sequence continues at coordinate 483 of CAMDFL010000129.1, read as the reverse complement.
AAGTTCTGTGGCGCGCCGCTTGAGCGTGGATTGCAGGCATTGCCGCTATTCGCTTTTTCTAGAGTGCGCCAGCAACTCATCGACAATGCCATGGAACTTATCCCACGGCGCTTCACGGTCGTTCTGGTTGCGCACCACAATCGAATTTCCGGCGTAGAACTTCTCATACAACATGTGCCTGCCGGCGAATTCCGTACCGGTGAGATCCCAGGCGAGTTTGTAGAGTTTCAAACGGTCTATTGCCTCGATAGAGGGGGTGGACCACCATTTCTCGAAGCGCTTGCGCAGCGCCGGGTCTTCGATGACATCGACCGAGGCAGGCATTTGCAGCGGGACTCCGCCGAGCAGGGTGCGTAGCAAATCGATGATCTCGGTATGGTTCTCCTGGCACCAGTTAAGCGCCGCGTACATGAAGCGGCGGTTGGGCGTGGCGAATCCTTCCGGCCAGGATTCCCAGGCTTCGATCTGGCCGCACACCATGCC
>CAMDFL010000128.1 GCA_945897475.1 Bordetella parapertussis | reverse complement strand
TTGCAAACGCCAGCGGAATTGCCGTTTTCCATCAACAAAATGGAGGTGGTCTTCGAAGGCCGCCGACGCGCAGGGTCGCAGGTCTCCGTCGAGTTTCTCGATCCGGATGGCCATACGCTGGAACTGTTATGGGCGATGGATCAGGTGGGTAGAGACGCTCGAATTCGTCCACCGGAGGATTGGCGGCAGCAAAGCTCATTTCCGGGCGCGATCGCTAATGCACCGCCTGGACAGGACACCACATTGCAGGACCCTTCGCTGCTCGCGCACTTCGGCGAGGCTAGAACAATCCTATCGTGATAGACAATCGCCCCTGTGCGCCAACCAATACCGTGGCGCTGATGGTGGCGCGGGAAAACAATGCGCAATTGTTGTCGCAACTTTAGGCACGCGAGCCGGAAAAATGGGGACGCCTGTTGAAATTATCGAAGATGGAATCTGAATGAGCCTGCGCCCGCCTTCGGTAGATGTCGTTCTAAAGCATGAAGTGGTGGCGGTCATGGTGGCGCAGCATGGCCGGCAGAAGGTGGTCGAGGCCATCCGCGATGAGTTGGAGATTGTGCGCGCCGCGCTTGGCAAGGAGACGGCAAATGCGGGGGACTTGCTTGCCGTGGATCGTATCGCAGCATCGGTGAGTGCGCGGCTGGCGAAAACCACTGCCGCTTCTTTGCGTCCGGTCTTCAATCTCACCGGGGTGTTGTTGCATACTAATCTTGGCCGTGCGCTTCTGCCTGATGTCGCGCTGCAGGCGATTGCCGATGCCGGGCGCCACGCGGTAAATATCGAATTCGAGCTCGAGACCGGCAAACGCGGCGACCGTGACCGGCACCTTGAAGTCCTGTTACGCCGTCTCACCGGCGCAGAAGAAGCCACGGTGGTCAACAACAATGCGGCGGCAGTGCTGCTCGCCTTGAATACCCTGGGCCTGCGTCGCGAGGTGATTCTGTCGCGCGGCGAATTGATCGAGATCGGCGGCGAATTCCGCATGCCCGAGATCATGAAGCGCGCCGGTTGCAAACTGGTGGAGGTTGGCACCACCAATCGCACCCACTTGAAAGATTACGAGGAAGCCATCGGGCCGAAGACCGGCCTCATCATGAAAGTCCACCCGAGTAATTACGAGATTCGTGGCTTTACCAAAACCGTGGATGAGGTTAGCCTGGCCACACTCGCGCACAAGCATTCGCTGCCCTTCGTTTCCGATCTTGGCGCTGGTACGCTCATCGACCTGCGCCAATGGGGATTGCCGCATGAAATGACACCCGCGGAGTTAATTAAGGCGGGTGTCGATCTGGTGACTTTCAGCGGCGATAAATTATTAGGCGGTCCGCAGTGCGGACTTCTGGTTGGACGTCGCGAGCTGATCGAACGCATTCGCCGCAATCCTCTGAAACGTGCTTTGCGCGTGGATAAGCTTCGCATCGCGGCCCTGGAAGCAGTGCTGCGTCTCTATGAAGATCCGGATCGATTGGCGCAGCGCCTGCCTGTCTTGCGGCACATGACGCGAAAATCTGAGGAAATCGAAGCGGCGGCACGGCGCCTGCTGCCAGCACTTGCAAAAGCCTTTGCCGGAATGGCGACGGTATCCCTCGCCCCCTGCGAGAGTGAAGTGGGAAGCGGATCGCTGCCTTCGGACAGATTACAAAGTTTTGCGCTCGCCATCGCCCCCTCGGGCGACAAACGTAAAGCGACTGTGCAAGTCGAAGCCTTGGCGAAATCTTGCCGCGAATTGCCCATGCCTGTCATCGGGCGTGTTCGCGACGGCAGCCTGTACCTGGATTTGCGTTGTCTCGAAGACGAGGCGGGGCTTGTGGCGCAAATGAATCTCCTGGCGCGATAAACAGGACAAGACCGCGCACGACACAGTCACACGACAGAGAGCAGGATACGGGCTCACGACACAGCGCTGGACGCAGGTACCCGACACTAAGCAGGACACGCAGATACACGACACACAACGCGTATCAGCACAACCGCGCACGTCCCCATCCTGATAGCATTCGCGGCGGAAGGGTAATGTCCCCGGTGGGGCACACGGACTTCAAATCCGCTGAGGGGGCGCTTGCGTTCCCTATGGTTCGACTCCAACCTCTTCCGCCATTAATCCAGCGAGCTTGCAATTTCAGCGAATGGTTCGCAAAACACCCGCATGGACTGGCCACTGCTTAGCGGGGCTGGCTCTTTTTATTTGGGTAGCACCATCGCCATAGCCTTCAATTCTGCCGCTTGGGTTGCGGCAAGCACTGCGGTAAGACTGCTCAACGCGGGGTTGCCAAGCTTCGATAAATCGGAATTTTCGTCTTCATGAGCACGCAATCCAAGTAAAATACATGGATGGAAATATCCGAATTGATCGCGTTTTTTCGCCACAAGATTTTTGAACGGCGAGTGTCCGCATTCGAGGAAATGCGCGAGGCTTTGAAACCGCAAAAAGAAAGGGCGATTCCGCCCGCGGTAACTTTGGTGACCAAGGTCAAGCGGCGCGTGTGAACACCTCGCATTGAGCGCAGATGACTTAGGTCGCAATGGTTATTGCCTCTCGGTCCGCGGCAAAGTGCGTGTTGGGGCAAAGGGGCGGGTCAGGTTGCGCTAAGCCAGTGCTCCGAGGAAGGTTTCGCCACAAATGGCCTAAGCGTGGCGCTCTGCGATAGCCGAAGCGCGGCGCACTGCATGGTCTAATTGCGGCGCACTGCGATAGCCGAAGCGCGGTTCGCTTTCAATTTGCAGTATCGATCCGCGAAGGGCCCGTGTCACAATGCGACTTTATGCCTGAGGTCGCGAGCACATATGCCACATACCGATACTGTCCCGACTGACGCGGCCTTGGCAGGACGAGGCTATGCCGACCTGCATGAACACCTTGCGAGCTTGAAAAAACGTGGCCTGCTTGTCACCATCGATCGGCCCATCGATAAGGACGCGGAGCTGCATCCGCTGGTGCGTTGGCAGTTTGTTGGAGGCGTGCAGGAGGCGCAAAGGAAGGCTTTCCTTTTTACCAATGTGATCGACGGTCAAGGCAGAAAATATCCGCAACCGGTACTGGTGTGCGCGATTGCGGCAAGCCGGGAGATCTACGCCATCGGCATGGGCGTTCCGGTTGAGCAAATTGGCGCGCGCTGGGACCACGCGATGGCCAATCCGGTGGCGCCGCGCTTAGTCGACAAAGCAATCTGCCAGGAAGTGGTGCTCGAAGGCGAGGCCCTGCGTGGCGAGGGGCGCGGAATCGACGCCTTCCCGATTCCCGTATCCACGCCGGGCTTTGATTCCGCACCCACGCTTACCGCGACCAACGTGATCACACGCGATCCTGAAACCGGGGTGCAGAACATGGGCACTTACCGCGCCGCGCTAAAGGCACCGGATCGACTGGTGGTGCGCATGGCTACGCGCGCAGGCGGCGCGGGGGGCTACGTTCATTATCAAAAATGCCAGAAGCTGGGAATTAAACGATTACCTTGCGCCATCGTATTGGGTTGCCCGCCGCTGGTGGCTTTTGTAGCACCGCAAAAGATGCCGGTGGGAGTGGATGAAATCAGCATAGCGGGCGGACTGGCTGGGGCGCCGATCAATGTGGTGCGTGCGCATAGCGTGGATCTGCTCGTTCCCGCTGAGTCGGAGATCGTGATCGAGGGTTACATCGACACTGAATACTGCGAACCCGAAGCGCCTTTCGGCGAATCGCACGGCCATGTGTCCTTGGAGGAGTACAACATGCCAATGCAGATCACCGCGATCACGCATAGGCGCAATCCTATCGTTGCCTCCTACATCAGCCAGGTGACGCCTTCCGAATCAAGCCTTATCAAGCGCGTCGCCTATGAGCCGTTGTTTTTGGCGCATCTGCGCGATGCCCTGGGCATCCGCGCCGTGAAGAAGGTTTCATTTCACGAGCCGCTCACGGGACTTCGACGCATCATCATGATTACTTTGGAGCGGGGTGTGACGCGCGCCGAGGTGTGGCGGGCGCTCTATGGCGCCATGAGTTTCAAAAGCGACACCGGCAAGATGTGCATTGCGGTAAACGAGGATATCGATCCCGATAATGCCGACGCGCTGATGTGGGCCATTTCCTATCGCACCAACCCGGCCAGAGATATCAAGGTGGTCGAGCCGCGCGGACTGGGCCATGGCCCGAGCCGCGAGAACGGCGAGGCTGAGGATTCGGCGCTGCTCATTGATGCCACCATGAAGGAGGATCTTCCGCCGCTTGCGTTGCCGAAAAAAGAATACATGGAGCGCGCCCGCGCGATCTGGGAGGAATTGGGTTTGCCCCCATTGCATCCGCAGTCGCCATGGCATGGGTACTCGATGGGCGATTGGTTGCCGCAGTGGGATGAGGCGGCGCTGCGCGCGGTAAAAGGCGAGTACCTGGAAAACGGGCGCATCAGTGAGAAGCTGCGCAAAAAAGGCGTGAAGCCGGAAACCAAATACCGGCCAGAGTGATAGGGGGGCAATGCAATGATATTAAAATTTTCGATGCAGGTCGCAGGCGCTGCGTGGGTCGGCGGTCTGGCGATGTCTGGCGCAGCGTTCGCGCAAAGCTATCCTGCGAAACCGGTGCGCATCATCGTGCCGCAAAGCGCGGGCGGATCCACCGACCTGGTGGCGCGTCCCATTGCCAAGGTCTTGGGTGACACCATGGGGCAATCGTTTTTTGTCGAAAATCGCCCCGGTGCCGGCAGCCTCATCGGCAGTGACGCGGTGGCCAAGGCCGCCCCCGATGGCTACACGCTGTTGATGGTGGCGGCATCGTTTTCTATCAATCCGAGCGTCTACGTCAAGCTGCCTTTCGATCCGGTGCGCGATTTTTCTGCGGTGACACAGGTTTCCGCGTTCCCGAACATTCTGGTGGTGCAAAGTTCGTCCCCATTCAAGAACATTAAAGAGTTTCTCATTCATGCCCGAGAAAATCCCGGCAAGCTCAACTACGCATCCAGCGGCGTGGGCACCGGCACCCATCTGTCAATGGAAATGATGAAGTACATGGCCAATATTTTCATCGTCCACATTCCGTATAAGGGAGGGGCACCGGCGGTCAATGGCTTACTGGGCGGGCAGGTGCAGGTAAACTTGGCGACTATTTCGACTGCGCTGCCGCACGTCAAATCCGGCGCGCTGCGTGCCTTGGCGGTCAGCACCGGTCAACGTTGGCCGTCGACGCCGGATCTGCCCAGCTTGTCCGAGGCGGGCCTCAAAGGCTACGACTATGCCTCGTGGGTTGGCATGTTCGCGCCAGCCAAAACTCCCGCCGTGGTGGTCAATCGTCTGTGGACCGAGACTGCCCGGGCGGCCCGATCGGAGGAGATGAAAAAAATATTTGCCCAGGAGGCCGCTGAACCCATAGGCAATTCGCCCGAGCAGTTTGCCGCGATTGTTGCTCGCGAAATCGCCACATGGAAGAAAGTGGTCGAAGCCGCAGGCATCAAGCCCGAATAAAAGCGTCAAATAGTGAGCTGATTATGGCGGCCAAAGAATCCCTGTTCGATTTCCTCAAACGCTCGCCGTGGTGGCTGAGTCTTGTGATCGCCATCGGCATTGCCGCGACGCTGCAGGTCTTTCTGCCTCTGACCTTCGCCTTGTTCGCGGGCCTGCCTTTTGTGGTGATTGCGAGCTACGTCGCATGGCGGCAGCGTGGTACGCCTGGCGAGGCCAGGACCGCTCAAATACTGGAACAAGTGCGAAGTCTCGGGCGCGAGGAATTTCAAGCGCTGGTGGAGGATGCGTTTCGCCGCGACGGCTACCAGGTCTCCAGGCACGAGAGCGACGCGGCGGATATCAATATTCGCAAGGGTGGCCGCACCAATGTGGTGGTGCTGCGCCGCTGGAAAACAGCACAGAATGGCATAGCCCATTTACGTGAATTACATGAATCGGTACGAGAGCTGGGGGCGAGCGGTGGTGTTTTCTTATTCACAGGTGAGATAAGCGAGGCGGCGCGCCAGTTTGCCGAAGAACACGCCATCGAATTGGGTGAAGGCGTGGTGCTGGCGAAGCTGCTTGCGCGATCCCTGAAACGGATGCTTCCTTGATGGCGCGCCAGATATTCTGCGGCGTCGCCGGCATGGTGATGTCGCGCACGCCAATCGGACGCAATGCATCCATGATCGCATTGATCACGACTGCCGGCGCCGGTGTGGTGCCGCCTTCGCCGCCAGCTTTGATGCCCAGCGGATTGGTGGGTGATAACACTTCGACGATTTCGGTGCTGAGATTGGGGAGCGTGTCGGCGCGCGCAATGCAGTAGTCCATGAACGATCCGGCCAGCGGTTGACCAGTCCCGGAGTCGATGGTGCAGTGCTCGCTGATTGCCTGGCCCACCCCTTGCGCGAGCCCGCCATGGGTCTGGCCGTGAACGATAAGTGGATTGATACAGCGGCCCACGTCGTCGACCGCGGTGTAGCGGGTGAGTTCCAACGATCCGGTGTCGGGATCAATTTCGACTTCGCAAATAGCGCAACCATTGGGGAATACCGGATCGTGCATTTCGTTGTCCGCGACCACTGCGAGACTGTTTTTTAATGCGGCAGGCAGAATGCCTCGTTCGGCTTCAGCAGCGAGTTCTAGGAAGTCGAAGGATCGCATCGAGTTGGGCGAGCAGAATCTGCCATCCTTGAATTCAAGCTCTGAGGCATCGGCTTCCATCAGCCAGGCGGCGACTTTTTTTCCATTTTCGATAAGCGCTTTCGCTGCAAGCGTGAACACCGTCGCGGCATGGCGCATCGATCGGCCCGAGTGCGAACCACCGCCGGCGGACACAATATCGGTATCGCCCATCACCACATCCACCGCTTCGGCGGGAATACACAGCATGCTCGCAATGGCCTGCGCGAAACTGGTTTCATGCCCCTGGCCGCTGGGCTGGGTGCCGATCACCACGCGCACGCGGCCATTGGCACCGATGGTGACTTCCGCGCGCTCTTTCGGGGAGCCGATCGAGGATTCCACATAATTCGCGAGCCCCAAGCCAAGCAGTCGGCCACGCCTAGCGGCAGAATCGCGACGGGCTGAAAACCCTTTCCAGTCGGCCATCTTCATCGACAGGTCCATGTTTGACTGGTATGTTCCGCTGTCGTAGCGCATGCCCATCGCATTGCGATAAGGCATCGCGGCAGGCGAAACGAGGTTCCTTCGCCGCAGCTCGATGCGATCGATACCCAGTTGATCGGCTGCCGCGTCCACCAGTCGTTCTATTGCATAGGTGACTTCGGGGCGACCCGAGCTGCGATAAGGGGTGGTCGGCGCGGTGTTCGTAAATACCGCCACCCCGATAAGGCTGGCAGCGGGAATGTCGTAGGACCCGGTGATGAGACCCGCCCCCTTGCTCAAAGGCGACAGTGAGGCGCAGCGCGCGCCGACATTGGACACATTGATTGAGCGTAATGCCAGAAATCGCCCCTCCTTGTTCAATGCCAATTCGACGCGCGAAAATAAATCGCGGCCTTGATAATCGGAGATGAAGGATTCGCAGCGCGTGGCCGTGAATTTAACAGGGCAGCCCAGTTTCGCCGAGGCCCACAACACAAGTCCGAATTCAACATAGACGCGATTGCGTGCGCCAAAATTGCCCCCGACATCCAGCGATATCACGCGAACGCGCTTTGCGTCGACGCCCAGCACCGTAGCCACCTCGCTTTTTTGCCGCACCGCGCCACCGCTGCCGGCGTAGAGCGTATAGCGTCCGGTGGCGGCATCGAAGTGGCCCAGGGCGGCGCGCGGTTCCATGGTGCATGCGGTGACACGGCCGATGTCGAAATCCATCTTCACTAAATGGTCGGCGCTCTCGATGGCCGCGTCGGTCAAAGCGGGGTCGCCGAAGGAGCTTGTCACCAGCACATTATTCGGGACTTCGTCCCATAGCGGTGCGGCGCAAACCTGGCCGCGAGCTTCGAACGCCTGCGCGGTGTTGGCGATCCAGGGCAACTCCCGGTATTCCACCTGCACCGCTTCCGCGGCATCCAGCGCCTGCGCGTGCGTTCGCGCCACCACCATGGCCACGGCTTCGCCGACGTGACGTGCACGGTCGGCGGGCAACAGCACATGCGGTCCTTCAAAAACCTTGCCGCCGCCGGGAGCGGTGAGTTTCATGTCGTACTGCGTAGATGGCACCGGGCTGTGGGGGATCGGCTTCAAGCCATCAGCCGCGCAATCTGCACCGGTGTAGACAGCCAATACGCCAGGCATGCGAAGCGCCGCCGCGGAATCGATAGAGGCGATGCGCGCATGCGGATAGGGCGAGCGCACCATCGCTGCGAACGCCTGGCCGGGTAAGCTGAAATCGTCTGTGAACTGCCCGCGACCGGTTAAGAGGCGCGCATCTTCCCTGCGGCGAAGCGGCTGGCCGATGCTGTAGAAAGCCTGGCTTGTCGGCGGCAAAACGTCATTCAAAATCCATGACCTATTGAGCGATGTTCAGGGTGCGAATGGTAACGTACCGAATCATGATTTGAGATGGATTTGGGTCAGTATAAATTTGGATCTCAGGCAGCGATTAAAACGAAGTGATTATAAGGTCGCTCGATGAGAGTGATTGCGATGAGCATTTTTCAGAATTAATAAATAACCGGTATAGGGGGGCGCTTCGTCAATTTTGAAGCGACTATGATGATGCCCCGATATCAACTGGCGACAAGAGGCCCTAATGAGCGCGAATCGTGAAGCGAAGAAAATTGTCTGGGGCGCGGGGACGCCGCGCACGCTGCGCGCGCACTGGAGCATGCATGAGTTGGAATTGGATTACCAGCGCCGCCCCATAGGCTCGCGCAATGGCGGCAACCTGACCCTCGAATACACCCAAATCAATCCCAGCCAGAAAATCCCCAGCTTGCAGGATGGCGATCTGGTTGTCTCAGAGAGTGCCGCCATCGTCAACTATCTCACCACCTGTTATGGCGCCGGGAAGAACATGCAGCCGCCCGTCGACCCGGGTGAGCGTGCGCGCTACGACATGTGGTGCTTTTTCTGCATGATGGAACTGGATGCCGACACCCTATATATCATCCGCCGCCATGGCGACCTGCACGCCATATATGGCGAGGCGCCCAACGCCGTGAAGGCGGCGAAGGAGATTTTTGCCAAGCAGGCCGAAGCGGCGTTGATACGGCTTGGCACGGGTCCTTTTGCAATGGGCGATCGATTCACCGGCGCGGATATCCTGCTCACCACCTGTTTGACCGGCGCCGAGCGGCGCGAGGTTTCAATTCCTGCGGGGCTGAATGATTACCTCGCTCGCACCACCTCTCGTGAGGCCTACAAGAGCGCGATGCAGGCCAACCAGCCGCCATCTGCGACTTAGTCAAACAGGTGATGAAGCGATTCCACACCTCAGGTTTGGAGAAGCTTCGCGATGGTCCTCATCGGCAGTATCAAGCGTTGAGAATAGTGGAGTTGGATGAAACCTTGTATTAGCCCAACACCTCCTCGATAATTTCGCGATACTCCGCGAGCGATGGATGATGCGGCGCGGTGTGGTTGAACCAGCTCTTGTGCGCGTCTTCAGCCAGTTCATCAATCGTCACGACCTTGTAGCCGTATTTCTTCATATTGATCGGCAGGCCGAGGCGCTCGTTCATTTCGGCAATGCCGGCAGCGGCGTGCCTACCTTTTTCCAGTCCCATCGCTTCGGCCATGGCTTTGAGTTTGTCCCCACAATGGGCGTCCAAGCGCCTCAGCACAGCGGGCAGTGCCAGCGTCACCAGGGTGCCGTGATGCAATCCCTGGTCGCCAAAGGTGTTGGCCAATGCATGCCCAGCGCCTAAACCCTTGCACGGCATCATCGCCTGCATCGAAGCCATCATCATGTGATAACGCGCTTCGCGATCGTTGGCGACGGCCTTGGGCAGCCAGGCGAATACGCGGCGAATGGAATCCAGGGCAATCGCATCTCCCAATGGATTGTTGCCTTTGGCGAGGTAGTTCTCCACCGCGTGGGAGAGCGCGTCCATGCCGGTGGCTGCGGTGAGGTGTTTGGGCAGGGAGAAGGTGAGTTCAGGGTCGCAGATGGCGAGCTTGGGCACGATGTAAGGTCCATTGATCCCTTCGCCGCGGCTGCTTGCCGTGGCGTGTATGCCCGCGCCTCGCGACACCTCGCTGCCGGTGCCCGAGGTGGTGGGGATGGCGACCAAAGTCGCGACATTCGGTCCGATTTTCTCGGGCTTGCGAAAATATTCCGGCAACTTGCCGGGGTGAGTTGCCATTACCGCGGTGGCCTTTCCGGAATCGATCACCGAACCACCGCCAACGGCGATCACGCCGTCGCAGCCGCGCTCGCGATACAGCGCAAGCGCCGCTTCAACGCCCGCCACTGTAGGGTTCTCGGGAATGCCGTCGAAGACCACCAGTTCCGCGCCTCGGGGCATGGCCGCGCGCACACGGTCGAATACGCCGGCGGCAATCAGGCCACGGTCGGTGAGAAAGATCGGGTTCTTCACACCCAGATGCGCGAGTTCGGCGGGCAGCATATTGATTGCGCCGAATGCAAACTGGATGCGCGGCAACTGCAACAAGGGAGAGGTGACCGGTGGCAGCGGAAGGGACGGGGACATTTGCGGTTCCTGGGGTGGTCGATGCGAAATTATTCGGGCTTCACGTGTTTCTTTGGCATTCCGGCGCTCATCTAAAGCGATAGCGCCAAACGAAGTCCATCGTCAACTGAATATACCCGTGTCCCCATGATTGCACAGACCTGTCCCGTCAAATAAACGTGTTGAAGTTCAGCTGAACGTGCTATTTGTTGAGGCACTGCCGTGGGATATACGCCGGAAACCAGCGCGTATAAATTGGTGATCTGGCGGATGTCTTTCTCAAGGTCGTAGGACATCTTGGACATCACATGGGGGTTCACCGACATCTGCGTGCTGTTGCTATGCGTGCGATTCGCGTAATTACCCGCCGCGCGGCGCGGCTGCTTGAAATCTTTGCGCAGGTTTGGCGGCTCGCTCGTATAGCGGCCCCACCTTGGTCAACGCCGCCTGAATATCTTTTATGCGACTCGGGCTGCTCGGGTGGGTGGATAAAAACTGTGGCGGCGCGCCTTTGCTTGCCGCGGCCATTTTCCCCCAAAGAGTAACGCCGGCGCTCGGGTCGTAGCCGGCGCGCGCGCCCAGCACCAGCCCGATGCGATCTGCCTCGGTTTCGTCATCACGACCGAATTTGAGCGACAGCAATTGACCGCCCAGGTCCCCTAGCAGTCGTCCTCCACCGCCCAGACCCAGAAGCGCGGCGCCGATTTCAATCACGCCGCGCGTTGCCATGCTCTTTCCCATCTGTTCGCGCGCGTGTTCCTGCAAGGCGTGTGCGATTTCGTGGCCCATGATCATCGCCACTTCATCATCGGTCAATCGCAGGTTCTCAAGAATGCCGCTGTAGAACGCGATCTTGCCCCCTGGCATGCAGAACGCATTGATCTGGTTGCTGGCCACCAGGTTGAATTCCCATTGCCACTGTTTTGCGCGCGGATTGCATTCCATCGCGAGCGGGACGATGCGTTCGCCTATCGTGCGCAGGCGCACCAACTGCGGATGGTTGGCAGGGGCGAGCGCGCGCTTTGACCCAGCCTCTTTTTTCAATTGCAGGTATTGTTGCGCCGCAGCCTGCTCCACCTGATCGGCGGAGATTACCTTGGTGAAAGCGGAGCGCGCGCCCACGCCTAGAACCTGACCGCATTCCTGCGCGCTCGCGCGCCCGGCCAGGCCCAGCCAGGAGAGTGTCCCACCGCAAAAGCATGCCGCGAGCAGGCGTCGTCGATTGATCACTGGCGCATTGCTACTGTTCATTGGTTCTGGTGAGGATTAAATTTTTATCCGTGATAAGTATATGCGAAGCGCTGGGTCTCCAATATCGGCAGCAGCTTGGCGAGACTAAGCCGCTAGCCGATTAACTCCAACAAGGAAATTGAGACACCCGGCGGGGATGTAGCCAGGATTGTTTTTGTGTCCGATTTTTTTAACTGATCCTTGTCTTTCCCCAATATAATGCGCGCTGATTTTTTGGTGTCCAGACGGCTCACGTCGTCTGGGTGAAACGGGAAACAGGATCCGATTTTTCGGCAACCTGTACTGCCCCCGCAACGGTAAGCAAGTGCGGGTGCGTCAAACGAGGTTCTCCCCGAACCTCGAGCCACTGCGGCGATTAGCTGCGGGAAGGCGACGCATCAAGACTTGTCAGTCCGGAGACCGGCCAAAAAACAATAGACGAAGCGGTTGCGGGAGGCTGCCTTCGGAACGCCGCTGATGCGTGCTATGCACAACTGTGGCTTTTCGATCTCTCTCGCGACGCTTCATTTCAGATATGACCCACGGGGCCGCGGGTCGTTTGAGGGAGAGTTTTCTTGGGCATTCATTGCAGGATCCATTCGCGTAGACTCAATTCGCGCAGCTTCCATTCTTTTTATGTTACTTCGCTTTTTATTCTCGGATCAGCGCAGATTTTCGCGCAATCGCCTGCCCCCAATCCACGCGACGCGGTGGTGGTGACGGCATCTCGAATCGAGCAACAGCTCACCGACACCATCGCACACACCACGGTCATTACTCAAAAAGATATACGAGACTCGCAAATTGCCGATCTTCCCGGCTTGCTGCGGCGTGAGGCGGGATTCGAATTCACGCAAAACGGCGGGGTGGGCAGTGTCAGCGGCATTTTCCTGCGCGGCGGCGACGGCCGGCAGGTGCTGATTCTGATCGACGGCGCGCGTGCAGGTTCGGCCACGCTGGGCACCACTCAGATCGAGGGCATGATGCTCGATCAGGTCGAGCGGGTGGAGATCGTACGCGGCAATGTATCGGCGCTGTATGGTGCAGGCGCGATGGGCGGGGTGATCCAGATTTTTACCAAGCAAGGCAATGGCGAACCTCGTGCCAACGCCAAGGCGATGGTGGGCGCGCGCGGTACCAGCAGTGCCTCGGCCGGATATCAGGGAAGTATCGGCGATACCCGATTCAGCGTGAACGCCACTCAATTTCAAACCAGTGGTTTTTCGGCGATCAACACCAGAATCGCCCCCAACGCGAATCCCGACGCCGACGGTTATCGCAACAACAGTTTCTCGGGTCAGATTTCGCAGCAGCTTGCCGAGGGCCATGAAATTGGCTTTCGTGGCTATCAGAATGATGGCGAAGTTGATTTCGACAGTGCCTTTGGCGTTGCCAGTGATATCAATCGTTCGGTCAATTCCGTTTCGAGCTATGCCCTGTATTTAAACAACAAGCTCAATTCGGTCTGGAGATCTCGCCTAACCCTGGTCGAAGGCAAGGACCAGGGAAAGACCTTCACCAACGGCGCCACGCCCACGCG
>CAMDFL010000127.1 GCA_945897475.1 Bordetella parapertussis | reverse complement strand
AAACAACAATTCAATTTCAGTGCAAGAGCAATGGTTGTTGGCTCGCCCGCGTCGATGGAGGGGATCAACAACGCTTCTGGAATCTGGAGCGGATCGGGTTGAATCTGCAAAAGTTCGCTGTTAGTGCGCTCGTCAAGCGTTGCGTCTCGACCGGCCTCGGGATTCGCGTCACTTCCTCCCAAACCGTGGAAGTAACAATGACGGATTCGAAGAAAACCGCGGGCAGACCGAGAAGATCAAACCTCGCGAGCGCAATCAGCGGCCCGCTATCAGCTAGGAGCAAGGCTCCGGACATATTTCAATTCTTCCTCGAATTCGTCACCGGAATAACTCGTGACGGGGATGCGCCGCTTTCCGAGTTCGTCGATAAATTCGCTAATGGATACACCAGCAATGCGCGAAGCGACCCCGATGCTGATTTGCTCACGCACAAAAAATGAAATCGCCATTTCAATGCGCACTCCCTGGCTGTCGAACTGCGCGCCCATGGGAACCGCCATGAAGACGGGTTCCCCATCCTTGGTGACGACGGAAATTTCGCCGCCTTGTGCCTGAGAAAGCAATCTGTCGGGATGCTCAAGAAATTGACCCACCGGTATCGATCCCATGATGCCTCCGCGCTTTGCCGTATTCGAGGAAATCATCGTAGCACGCGGCAAGCTATAAGCGCCGCACCAGCAGCAAGCCGCAGCCGAAGGCTTTGGCGTGGCCGATGCCATCACGCGTAATGCCCCACCAAATGCTGCAGGGCCGACAACGCTTGGCTCGCCACTGAAGTCCACAGTACTAAAGCGCATTTGACCTTTCTGCCCGGAATGTTGCTGGTAATCATCCACCGCAAGACTTTCTTCATTTATGCTGAAAGACGCGGCGAATTAATTAGGATCGATATCTGAAGATGGCCTATCCACGGGCATTCTGGGCAATTTTATGGGTGGTCTACGAGCGGTAAGGCGTTCGGATGGGCTGCTCACCAGGGCATTTCCATTTGATAAAAAACCCTATAATTCCAGTCGGTGAATGCTGGGGAAACCCGGTTTTTTTTCGTAGCCGTGCGTCGCAGGCGGCTAAACCGACCCAAAAAGAATTGTGAATCCAAACGCATTCGGAAAAATGAGAGTTGATATGAATCGAATCGTGAAATGGGCCGCGCTTGCGGCTGTTGCCATGTCGCTGGCTGCGCCTGCGCATGCCCAATCCTATCCGGCCAAGCCCATTCGCATGGTCATACCGCAGCCTCCCGGTGGGGGCACCGATCTGATGGGAAGATTACTCGGCAACAAGCTCGGCAGTTTCATCGGCCAACCGGTGGTAATTGATTACCGTCCCGGCGCTGCCGGCGCGATTGGCAACCGAAACGTGATGCAGTCCCCGCCTGACGGCTATTCGATTCTGTTTGGCGTGGGTTCGGATATGGTGTTGGCCACGCTTCTGTCCAAGGATGCGCCGGTCAACCCGCTTACCGATCTCACGCCTGTCATCGCTGCGGTCGCGCCTATTTCCTGTATCGCCGTGAGCACCGCTGCGCCGGTGGGTTCGATCGCGGAGCTGATCAGTTATGCCAGAGCCAATCCCGGCAAACTCACCTTTGGCTCCCCTGGCACACTGTCCGCGCCGCACATCTACGGCGAGAAACTGCGTTCGATGGGCGTGGACATGCTGCATGTTCCCTTCAAGGGGCAGGGTCCGTCCCTGGCTGCATTGTTAGGCGGGCAGATCGATGTGGCTCTTTCCAATATGGCGACGGTGATCTCAAATGCGCGCAGCGGCAAGATCAAAATTGTCGCGGTGTCGCAGAGCAAGCGGCTCGAGGGGTTTCCAGATATTCCCGCCATCGTTGAGTTTTTGCCCGGAGGTGAGCAGCCTCAGGGTTGGTATGGCGTGTTTGCCCCACCGAACCTGCCGCGCCCCATTGTCAACCGCATCAATGAGGATATGCACCGTGTGCTGGCCGACCGAGAGACGCGAGGAAAAATCGATGATGCCAATTTTCTTGCCGTGGGCGGCTCGGCGGATCAGTTCGTCGAGATGGTGAAAAATCTCCAGGACGTTTATTCGAGAACCATCCGCGCGGCGGGTATTAAGCCGGAGTAGGTGCGCTGGGGAGCAGCCAGGCTCTATACCAATCCATCCATCAGCAGAACATCAACCAGTTCACCTGCAGCGACATTGCCCTGTTCATGGCGCAGCACGACGAAACAGTTGGCCTGTGACATGGAATTGAGAATTCCCGAGCCTTGCGGGCCGGTGAGGCTAACGCGCCATTCGCCGGCCGTATTGGCGAGAATGCCGCGCAGGTACTCGGTGCGGCCGGTCTTTTTCTTCATCGGCATGGCGGCAGGCGCGCGCAGCATGGGAAGTTCGGTGTCTTTTCTTCCTGCCATCGCGAGCAGGGCGCCGCGAACGAAAAAGTAGAAGGTGACCATCACCGCGACGGGATTGCCGGGAAGGCCGAATAACAGCGCGGTTTTTTCTCCGTCACTCACGCGACCGAAAGCCATGGGCCGGCCGGGGCGCATGGCCAGCGTCCAGAACTCCACTTCGCCCAGGCGCGCCATCATGCCTTTGGTGTAATCGGCTTCACCGACCGAGACGCCACCGGTGGTGATCACGGCATCGGCCTTGGATGCGGCTTCGCGAAACGCGGCTTCGATGAGGCTGGGCTCATCGCGCACCACGCCCATGTCGATGACTTCACAACCCAAGCGAGTCAACATTCCCCACAGCGTGTAGCGGTTGCTGTCGTAAATCTCGCCATTGCCCAGGGGCTGGCCGATCGGGCGCAATTCGTTGCCGGTGGAAAAAAACGCCACTCGTGGTCTGCGGCGCACCTGCAATTCGCCTATGCCCAGCGACGCGGCGAGCCCCAATTCCGCAGCTCGTAGCCAGGTTCCCGAAAGTAGCGCGGGTTTGCCTTTTGCTAGGTCCTCGCCCGCCAGGCGGCGATGCTGTCCTCTTTGCTGGCCCTGGGGAATGTGGATGCGCTTATCGTAGGCTTGCACCGACTCCTGCGGAATCACGCTATCGGTACCGGTCGGCATCACCGCGCCGGTCATGATGCGCACACATTGGCCTGGTCCGTTGTCGCCCGCGAACGCGCCGCCGGCGAACGCTGTTCCGATTTCGGTAAGGATGGTCTCGGCACCGGTGTTCAAGTCCGAGGCACGAAACGCCCAGCCATCCATGGCCGAGTTGTCGTGCCCCGGAACATCGATCGGGGAGACAAGATCGGCTGCGAGCACACGGCCAAGTGCATCGCGCACTGCCAGTGTCTCCACACCCTGAAGGGGCATTGCGAGCGATCGAATGACGCGATTCGCGTCGGCGACCGGCAAGGCATTCGGGTCGTAATCCGAGAGGCAGCTTATTGCGGATTGCACAGAGACTATTGTGGTGCTCATCGGGCGGCCTCATGCTCCTGTAATTCGTCGCGGGTGTTGATGTTGGAGAAGGCTTGTGCCTGATCGTCGAATGCGACCTCAACGACATTGAGAGTTGCATACCAGGCGTCAATTTTTCGGCCGCCCCTGGCCAAAAACCCACCCAGGTGTTCACGCACCTCACGCCGCATCAACGCAAACACCGGATGCGATTGCAGGCCGGTGCGCGCCACGGCAAGTTGCATGCTCTGTGTCTCCAGAGCCTCACGCAGTCGCGCAACCAGATCCAGCGGCAAAAACGGCGAGTCGCAAGGCACGCTGACTAGCAATGGCAAGGAGGTAGAACCCAGACCGGTGTGCAGGCCCGCGAGTGGACCGGCGCCACTGGGTTTATGGACCTGGTCGCGCATTTCATCACGCATTTCATCACGTATTCCATCGCGAATTTCATCATGGATTACCGGATAGCCGTAACGGCCGTAGGCCTCCAGATTTTGATTGGCACTGATCACCAGCTCATCAACCTGCGGCGACAGCCTTTCTATGACCCATTCCACCAGGGGCCGGCCACGGAGCAGTTGCAGGCCTTTATCAACGCCGCCCATGCGGCGTCCCTGGCCGCCCGCAAGGATAAGTCCGCATACACCCTCGTTCGCGCTCATGCGATCAAGGTCGGGGCGACCGTTTTTCTGAAACGGTGGCGGCCGGTGAACAGCAGATAGCGATGCCCCGCGGCGCGGCCGATCATCGTGATACCTGTGCGCTGGGCGATGGCGTGGCCCATTTGCGTGAGGCCGGAGCGGGATATGAGGAAAGGCACGCGCATTTGTGCCGCCTTGATCACCATCTCGGAGGTCAAGCGCCCGGTGGTGTAGAAAATTTTATCCGAGCCGTCAATGCCATCCAGCCACATCAGTCCGGCGATGGCGTCCACCGCATTGTGACGGCCGACATCCTCGACGAAGTAAAGTTGCCGCGGCACTGAGCCAGCAGGCGCACAGAGAAGGGCGCAGCCATGCACCGCGCCTGCGCTCTTGTAGACTGTTTCGCTATGGCGAATATCCTCCAGCATGGCGATGAGCGCGGTCTCCTCGAGGGCAACATCGTCGCGCAGGTGAATGTTGTCGATTTCCTCCATGAGATCGCCGAACACCGTGCCCTGACCACAGCCGGTGGTAACGGTACGCTTCGCGGTTTTTTCCTCCAGATCGGATACGCCGCCACGGGTGGTGACCGCAACCGATTCGGTCTCCCAATCGACCTGGACGGATGCCAACTCGTCAATGCAGGTTATCAGGCGTTGGTTGCGCAGGTAGCCAATGGCCAGGGCTTCGGGATGCTGACCCAGGGTCATCAGGGTGACGATCTCGCGCTTGTCGATATAGAGCGTGAGGGGGGCCTCGCCGGCAATCGGCGTCTGCCGCGCTTCGCCGCGCTCATTGATGGCCTCCACCTCGTAGGTGAGCGGGCGGCGGGAATGGGTGATATCGGGGCGTGACATGGTGGGTGCCCGGGCCTAGCCGCCGATATAGGACATCTCGATCTTGCGCTCGCCCGCGGTCTGGGCAGTGCGGCGCGCCGAGTAGTTGTCATCGCGCAGCTGCCAGATGCCGCGAACAGCATCGCGAATCGCATCGTCACTCGCTTTTGCGCCGTCAGTCGTGGCGTTATCCGCTGCTACGCCGCCATGCATGCCGCCGCGCAACAGGCCGCGCAAATCGTAGCCGTTTTGCGCGAACAAGCAGGTGTAGAGCATGCCTTCGGTCGATAGACGTGCGCGCGTGCATTCGCCGCAAAAGGCGTGGGTCACCGAGGAGATCACGCCGATCTCACCCGATCCATCGCGATAGCGCCAGCGCTCGGCGACTTCGCCGCTGTAATGGGCATCAATCGGATCCAGTGGATAGACCGCGCCGATTCGCTCGATGATCTCGCTTGATGAAACCACCTCATCCATGCGCCAGCCGTTGGTTGAGCCCACGTCCATGAATTCGATGTATCGCACGATGTGCCCGCTGCCATGAAAGTGCCGGGCCATTGGCAGGATGGCATGTTCATTCAATCCCCGTTTGACCACCATGTTGATCTTGACCGGCGCAAGTCCTGCGGCGGCGGCCGCGTCTATGCCATCCAGCACATCGGACACCGGGAATTCCGCGTCATTCATTTTCTGGAAAGTGGGTTCGTCGATTGCGTCCAGGCTTACAGTGACGCGGTTCAGGCCCGCATCGCGTAGCGACCGGGCTTTTTTCTTCAGCAAAGAGCCGTTGGTGGTGAGCGCGATATCGAGACCGCCGATGGCTGCGATTTTTTCGATCAGATGTTCGATATTTTTGCGTAGCAAGGGCTCGCCGCCGGTGAGCCGCACCTTGGCGACTCCCAGTTCTTTGAAGATCCGCACCAGGCGTGTGATTTCATCAAAATCGAGTAGTTGGCTGCGCGGTAGAAATTGATAATCCGGGCCGAAAATTTCTTTGGGCATGCAATACACGCAGCGAAAGTTGCAGCGGTCGGTGACCGAAATGCGCAAGTCGCGAAGGCCGCGTCCGCGCGTATCGGCAAGCGGGCCTGATTGCGCTCGGGGAAGCGGCAACGCCTTGCCCCGCGTTTTGCGTTCTCGCGTGTCGGAAATAGGTATGACGGTTGTATTGCGTTCCATGGGCTAAGTCTACCTTGCTTGGCGGGCAATCCCCGATCTGTTAATTTGCGTGCTTTATATATCTTGAAAGACCGTAATGGATCTGGGGATAAAGGGAAAAAAAGCGCTGGTGTGTGGCGCGAGCAAGGGCTTGGGATGGGGTTGCGCGAACTCTTTGGCACGCGAAGGTTGCGAAGTGACCATCGTCGGCCGTACCCAGGCGAATATTAATGCCACGGCCAAGGCGATGCAGGCATCCAGCGGATCCAAGGTAACGGCAGTGGCGGCTGACATCACTACGCCTGAGGGCCGGGTCGCTGCCTTGGCAGCCTGCCCGCAGCCGGACATTCTGGTCACAAATGCTGGTGGCCCGCCGCCTGGGGACTTCCGAAAATTCAGCCGGGAGGATTGGATTAAGGCGATCGATGGCAACATGCTCACCCCGATCGAACTCATTCGTGCGACGGTTGACGGCATGATCGCGCGGCGTTTCGGGCGCATCATCAATATCACCTCGAGCGCAGTGAAGGCGCCCATCGACATTCTGGCTTTGTCCAACGGCGCCCGCAGCGGACTCACTGGGTTTGTCGCGGGGGTGTCCCGGGCGATCGTGCAACACAATGTCACCATCAACAACATGCTGCCGGGGGTGTTCGATACCGATCGGATACGCAGC
Organism: Bordetella parapertussis; assembly: GCA_945897475.1. Lineage (GTDB taxonomy): Bacteria > Pseudomonadota > Gammaproteobacteria > Burkholderiales > SG8-39 > 2-02-FULL-62-17. Next base: position 6,596 of record CAMDFL010000127.1, on the reverse strand, counting down.
AACTTTGAATTTTCCGCAAAGGCGCGTTCGATGACGTTGGAGGCGATACGTACGGAACGACTGGGGCAGTTGCCGGCGCAGCGCTTTGGCTCGCCCGAGGAATTCGGCGAGCTGTGTGCCTACCTATGCAGCGCGCAAGCCGGTTTCATCACCGGGCAGAACATGCTGATCGATGGTGGAGCCTATCCGGGGACATTCTGAAATTGATGACAGAGGGCCTGGCCGCTCATGCAATGGTCGCGGCCATTGCCCGTTCATCAAGCACTGGCGCGCTTTTTCAGGCATCTCCCCCGCCGCGGACTAGCCTGCGATCAGCCAATACCCGAGCGCCAAACAGCCAACAATCCAGATGAGGATGACCACTACCGCGGCGGCGCGGCTTTGCGGCCTTGCAATGAGGGCATCGGCCTTCGCACGCGCCGAGGCGAGCACCGGTGCGGGCAACAGGCGAATAACAAGCAGGATGCCCAGCGGCACAATCAATAGATCGTCCAGGTATCCCAGAATCGGAATGAAATCTGGTATCAGGTCGATGGGGCTCAATGCGTAGGCGGCCACCGCCAGCGCCAACAGGCGCGCAAGCATCGGCGCCCGAGGATCGCGCGCGGCAAAGTAAATTGCGAGCACATCGCGCTTGATGCTGCGCGCCCAGGCCTTGGCCGATTCGATCCGGCTCATAGTACGCAGTGGACGCCGGTAGACTGCACCCGACGCCCGCGTCGCCCAGGTCGTTCTTTCCCGTCAATCGGCGTAGATGCCCGCTTTCTTGATGACAGGAGCCCATTTCGCGATTTCCGCCTTGAGATGCGATTGGAGCGCGGCGGGCGTGGCCAGATTCGGCGCAACCGGCTCGGTACCCAATTGCGCCAGATTCTTGATCAGATCGGCGTCGCGCAATGCAGCCTGCATCGTCGATACCAGCGCATCGGTAACCGGCTTAGGTGTTTTTTTAGGCGCGTAGACGCCATGCCATACACCGACCGAAAACCCTTTCATGCCCTGCTCATCGAGGGTCGGCACGTCCGGCAGAGACGCCACCCGCTTGAGCGTGGTAACGCCATAGACCTTTACCTTTCCACCCTTGATCTGGCCCGTGGTGTTGGTGGTTTGATCGCACATGAAATCGACCTGGCCGCCCAACAGATCATTCATCGCGGGTGCTGTTCCTTTGTAGGGCACGGTGGTGAAGTCGGTTTCGATCGCGCTCATGAAAAGCAGGCCGCACAAATGCGAGGCCGCGCCAAGACCTGCATTCGCATAGGAAAGTTTGTCCTTGTTGGCCTTGATGTAGGCAAGAAATTCCTTCAAATTCGCGGCTGGGAAATTGCCACGTGCGATCAAGGTCATCGGCACGTCGGCGACCAAACCGATATATTCGAAATCGCCCATGGGGTCGTAATCCAGCTTGCGATACAGCGCCGGACTGGTCGACATGCCAATGTGGTGAAGCAAAATGGTGTAGCCGTCGGGGGCCGCCTTGGCGACGCGGTTCACGCCAATGTTTCCACCGGCGCCGCCGACGTTCTCAACGACAACTGTTTGTTTGAGTAACTTGCCCCATGCCACGCCCAGGTTGCGCGCCAGCGTATCGGTAGGGCCACCCGCGGCAAACGGAACCACCATATTGACTGGCTTGGTCGGATACGTCTGAGCCGACACCAGCGAAGATGACAATAGAAGCGCTGGCAAGATTGAGTTGATGTGTTTCATTTGAGACCTCATGGTTAGGCTGGGGCCAGCGCGACATGCCTAGCCTAGGGGAGGATCGTACTCCTACGGCCTATATGCTGCACTAGCAGGGGAAGATGCCCCCATTTGGGCCGTTGAACTCAGTAGTGTCCGATTTAATGGGCGTTAAATTGTTGAAAAGCCAATATTGGCGCGACTTTTGAGTCGATTATGCCTGACGCCGATTTGCATTTTTAAGTCCTTAATCTATTGGAGTAAGGTGTGGGACAGTATTGCTGTGTTGTTAAACCGGACAATTATTAAAACTCGCAACAGGAGGGTGGATTACATGATGTTACGCATAGTGGTGATTCTGAATGCCCTGCTTTTTTGCAACGCCGCCATGGCGGTCAATTTTTTGACGGAGGAGAATCCCCCGCTAAACTTTCTCCGAGATGGTGAAATTTCCGGGATCGCCACCGGTGTCGTCCGGGAAATGGCGAAGCGGGCTTCGGTTCCTGCCACCGTCCTTTTGATTCCCTGGGCCGACGCGTTTTCCAGGGCGCAGCAGGAGGCCGAAACCTGTGTCTATTCCGTCGTGCGCAACCCCGAACGGGAAAAACTGTTTCAATGGATAGGGCCGATCGCGCGAGGTGAGTGGTCTTTGTTCGCTCGCGAAGGTTTTCCATCGGACCTGAAAAAGCTCGATCAATTGATGAAATTTCGCATCGGCGTGGTCAATGACGCGCGTGCCGTGTACCTGCGCAGTCGTGGATTCAAGAACCTGATCGTTGCTGAGCGTAATCTCGATCTTGCCGCAATGCTGACCGGTGATGCGAAAGAGCTGGGGCGCGCCGATCTATGGTTCACCCAGAGCGCCGGGGCGCCGGATTTTGCCAAACAAGCGGGCGTCAACGACCTCAAGATGGTGTTCTCGGCGCTGATGAGCCAGGATTATTGGCTGGCTTGCAGCCCCAAACTGCCGCCTGAAGCGGTCAAGTTGCTGCGCGATGCGGTGTCCGCAATGCGCAGCGACGGCACGTTCAAACAACTGACCGCGCCGCCGCCGCGCCAATAATCGGATCAAGTCAAGGGTCGCCGGCATGAAAAGCGAGGTTCGGGATGGCATGTGTATTTACTGGGATGTTCCGGTCAGGATGGATGATGGCCTCGAATTGCGCGCCGATGTTTTTCGGCCGCTGGCCGAAGAAAAATTTCCTGTCATTCTCACCTGCGGCCCCTACGGCAAGGGCCTTGCCTTCCAGGATGGCTTCGCATTCGCCTACAACAAGTTGGTGAGCGATTTTCCAGAAGTTACTGCAGGCAGTACGCAAAAGTATCAATGCTGGGAAACCGTCGATCCGGAGAAATGGGTGCCTGAGGGCTACGCTTGCGTGCGCGTCGATTCGCGCGGGGCAGGGCGCTCGCCGGGCATGATGGATTTGTTTTCACCGCGCGAAGTAAAGGATATCTACAACGCTATCGAGTGGGCCGCCGCTCAATCCTGGTGCACCGGCAAGGTGGGCCTGTGCGGGATTTCCTATTACGCCATGAATCAGTGGTTGGTGGCATCCTTGCAGCCGCCCCATCTGTCAGCCATGTGCGCCTGGGAAGGGGCGGCGGATTCGTATCGGGAATGGTCGCGCCATGGCGGCATCTTGTGTTCGTTTGCACCCTATATCGCTGACCTTCAGATCAAGACGGTTCAACATGGCGTGGGCAGACGCGGCGCGCGCAGTCGTGTCACCGCCGAGTTTGTCGCCGGGCCCGCGACATTGAGCGAAGAAGAACTTGGCGCCAATCGCGCCGACATCGGCGCCGACCATTTAGCGCATCCGCTCGATGATGAATTTCACCGATCACGCTCTCCCGATTGGGAAAAAGTAACGGTGCCCTTTCTTTCGGCCGCCAATTGGGGGGCGCAGGGTATGCATCTGCGAGGCAATATTGAAGCGTTCACGCGTGCCGCGTCGAAGGAAAAATGGCTTGAAGCGCACGGCCTGGAACACTGGACGCATTTCTATACCGACTATGGCGTGGCTCTCCAGCAGCGATTTTTTGCACACTATCTCAAGGGCGAAGCCAATCAATGGCGGGAAAAACAGGCGCCGGTGACATTGCAGATTCGGCATCCCGGCAATCGGTTCGTTGCGCGTGCCGAGCGCGAGTGGCCCTTGGCGCGCACGCAATGGTCCCGGTACTACCTCGACCCGTCGGACCACGTCTTGCGGCCCGACGTGCCTGTCGGCGGCAGCCTGACCTACGATGCGCTTGGCGATGGTGTGACCTTCATGACGCCGCCGCTATCCACGCCCACGGAAATCACCGGGCCAGTGGCGGCAAAATTGTTTGTCTCCTCATCGACCAGCGACGCGGATTTTTTCCTGGTGCTGCGAGTATTTTCGTCGGACATGAAGGAAGTATCGTTCCTCGGCGTGGTCGATCCTTTGACTCCGGTGGCGCAAGGGTGGCTGCGCGCCTCGCATCGAAAGCTCGATCTGAAACTCAGCACGCCTTATCGGCCGTATCACAGTCACGATGAGAAACAGCCGTTGAAGCCGGGTGAAATCGTCGAACTCGATATCGAAATCTGGCCCACCTGCATTGCGATTCCGCCGGGCTTTCGCATTGCCTTGTCGGTGCGCGGCAAGGACTATCAGCATGCGGCTGCCGGACGGATCCCGCTTTTTCACCAGCGCGTCGGACCGGTGGTGCCCAATGGCGTGGGGCCGTTCTTTCACGACGATCCGCGCGACCGGCCCGCGAATATTTTTGGAGGGAAGGTGACAATTCATTGCGATCCGAATCGGCCTTCGCATCTGCTGTTGCCGGTCATATCCGCGGCAAATTGAGCAGAAGCATCCGGCCACGGAAAATCAATGAACGTAGCGGAATACGACTTCATCATCGTCGGCGCCGGCACCGCCGGCTGTACGCTTGCCAACCGCCTGACCGAGGACGCAGGCGTTCGCGTGCTGTTGCTGGAGGCCGGCGGCCGCGACTGGGACCCGCTTATCCACGTTCCCATAGGCGTGGGCCGCATGTGGAAACGCCGCTCGCACGACTGGGGTTACAACACCGAGCCGCAGGCGCAGTTGAATAATCGCGCGATCGAACTACCGCGCGGCAAGGTGCTGGGCGGCTCATCCTCGATCAACGCCATGGTGTATCTGCGCGGGGATCGCGGCGACTATGACCGCTGGGCCAGAAATGGCCTGCCCGAGTGGTCGTATGCGAATGTGCTGCCGTATTTCAGGAAAAGTGAATCCTGGATCGGTGGCGAGAGCGCTTATCGGGGCGGCAGCGGCCCGGTGGGTACCTGTTGGACCGATCCGGATGATCCGATCGTGGATGCCGTGCTCGACGCGGCGCGTCAGGCCGGTTACCCGATCACCGAGGATATCAACGGCGAGCACGGCGAGGGCTTCGCGCGCACGCAATCGACATTGATGAACGGGCGACGATCCAGCGCCGCGGCGACTCATCTGCGTCAGGCGCGCGGCCGTCCTGGGCTTAACGTCGTCAGTGGCGCCACGGTCACTCGAATTCTGATTGAGAACGGCAAAGCAATCGGCGTTGAGTATTCTCGCTCGGGCGCGTTGAAGACTGTGCATGCCGCACGGGAAGTCATTCTGTCCGGCGGCGCGATCAATACACCGCAGTTGATGATGCTCTCCGGACTCGGTGATTCCGCGCAGCTCGGTGTTCATGGGATCAAAGTGGTGGCATCCCTGCCGGGTGTGGGACAGAACCTGCAAGACCACGTGGCGATAAGCGTGGGCTTCGCGCGCAAGGAATCGGGGCCACTGGCTCGCGCGCTGCGTCTGGACCGGATCGCTTGGGCGATGCTGCAATCATATTTTCTGGGAACCGGCGTCGCCTCCAACATTCCCGGAGGTCCTATGGCCTTGCTGCGCACCCGCCCCGAACTGGAGGTGCCGGATCTGCAATTCGCGTTTCGCGCCATCGCGCGCGATGCCGCGCCCTGGTTTCCGGGCCTGGGTCGCAAGTGGCGCGATTTCTGTGGATTCGTTCCTGCGCTGCTGCATCCGCAAAGCCGTGGTTCGGTCGCACTTGGCTCAGCAGATCCGGCGCAGCCGCCGCGTATCCAACCCAATTTCCTTTCTGTTGACGCGGATTTCCGCCCCTTGCTGGACGGCATACGTATCGCGCGAGAGGTCGCTCGGCAGGAGGCGCTGAGTAAATATTGCGGTGATGAGCTGTTCCCCGGCCCCAAGGTGGATAGCGAGGAGGCCATGCGCGCCTACATCCGCAATACCGCGGGAACCTTTCATCATGTGTGCGGCACTTGTCGAATGGGCAGCGATGAACTCGCGGTGGTCGATCCGGATTTGCGCGTGCGCGGCATCGAAAACCTGCGCGTGGTGGACGCTTCGGTCCTGCCCGATCTACCCGGTGCAAACATCAATGCCTGCACTTTCATGCTGGCGGAGAAAGCGGCGGATTTGATTCGCGGCGTTTTGCCGCAATGACCCGATCTAAGGCCCGATTCGCCGCGCATTTCTGCGCAGATGAAACACTTTCTTCTTCTAGGGTTTCGCGATCGGCGGCGGCAGCGATGGTTCGATGCCGAACGCGCTTCCCGTGCGCTCACCGCTAGTCGCGAAGTATCGGACTCGGCCTACCTCCGAAACCACCCACACTTCTTTTGCGCCGGCCTCGAGGTAGGCGTGGATTTTCTCGCTTGTTTCCTCTTCGGTATTGGAAGGCGAGTCGACTACGACGCAAATCTCGGGAGCACGCGGAAACGGGGTCACCGTCCCGAATGTCTCGATGAAACGCCGCGAGGCCCAGGCGACGTCCGGGACGCGGACGCCGATCACCGTCAATACGGAGGCTTCGGTGATGACCTCGCCCTCCGGAAGCAGACGAAGCAACTCGGCTCCGACGCGAAACTGAAAACGGCC
>CAMDFL010000126.1 GCA_945897475.1 Bordetella parapertussis | reverse complement strand
CGCGAGCAACCGTGCCAAAGGCCGCGGCATTCACGCTGCCACCGCTATCAATCGTTGTGATGATTCCCAGTATTCCCGGGCTGGCAAACAATCGCTCCCAGTGCTTTGGATCTTGCTCGATCTTTTCGACATTAGACATTGTTTCTCCTATAGGTACGTCGTGATGTCCAAGAATCCAGACGATACCATTCAAGCGCTCGTTGAATATTCTTTGGTGATATCTGATGAGCTGTCAGTTTGCGTGTCGCCCGTTGAAATAAGAACCGTCACAATGCCTCTTCGCCAAGGTTGGGCAGAGCGCAGCAAAGCCCAGCATCAGGCTGTTCCGGAATGAGTGGTATGTTGGGCCGGGAACATATCGAGACGTTCCTCGCTCAGGTCCAAGCCAGGACCGGCTCGGAGAATAAATAGGGGCAGAGTAAGTTTTCGGGGCGGGCGACAACGAATAGCGGAAATCTCACATTGACCCTATTTACCCGGCCACTATTTCAGCTCGATTTTTAACTCGCGAATGATCGGCGCGAAAGCGTCCCGGGTGCGGATCATGGCGGCAACCACCTCAGCGGATTTCATGGGAGTGCTCTCGAAGCCGATGCCGATGAACCGATTCTTTAACGACTCATCGCTGATCACGCGGTGCAAAGCACTCTCGAGAATGGCCACGGTATCCTTCGGCGTTTTCCCCGGCGCAAACAAAGGGAAGTGGACAGCGCCCAGCAGCCCGGGAAAGCCTTGTTCCGCCGTGGTCGGCACGTCCGGCAACAGGCTTGTGCGCTGATCCTGCACCACCGCCAGGGCTCGCAGCTTTTTCTCTTCGATTATCGATTTGGTGGAACCAATCAACAGGCTGCCGAACTCGACGCGCCCGGTGATGATGTCGGTCATCATCGCGGCTGGCGTCCGATAAGCCACCAGCGTGAACTTCGCCCCAGCGCGCTGGGCCATCTGCTCGACGACCAGGTGCTGCTGCAGTCCGTAACCAGAGGTGCTGTAGTTGATGCCGGTCTTCTGACCGCTGGCCAGTTTGAGCAATTCCCCCACTGTAGCCGCCGGCACGGCGGGACTCGCCACCAACACGTTCGGGGTGGCGGCGATACCGCCAATCGGCACGAGGTCGGCAAATGGATCGTAGCCAAGGATGGGAAAGCTGTAGGGAAACGTGGCAATGACGGTCGCATTGAGGAGCAGCGTGCAGCCGTCCGGCTTCGCATTCACCACCTGGATCGTGCCGATGTTGCCGGTGGCGCCGGGCCGGTTCTCAACCACAACGGTCTTGTCGAGTGCCTTCGTCATCGGCTCGGCAACCACGCGGCCGAGGATATCGGCCGCACCGCCGGAACCGAATGGCACGACCATTCTAACGTTCGGGCACTTCAGTTCCTGTGCCGTTGCGGCACCGGTCATCCAAGAGGTGGCGATCACTGCAATCACTGCCGGGGTTGTGCGCATTGTCGGTACCTTGGTTGGTTTTCAGCCACAGAGGATGCTCAAGGCGCATCCCCCCAGATCGATCGTGCCGTTTCTACAACGAGGCGCAGCTTCTGCGCTTGCTGGTCGAGCGTCATGGCGCGGTTGCGTACATCGCCGGAGAACCCGCATTGCGGGCTCAGGGCAAGCTGCTCCAGCGGAATGTATTGGCTCGCCTCCCGGACTCGCTCCTGCAGCAACTGCGCCGATTCGAGCGTGGGCGACTTGGTCGTCACCAGTCCGAGAACCACGGCTTTGCCTTCCTGCATCAGGCCAAGCGCGTCCAAGGAACCGGCACGCGCGCTGTCGAATTCGAGCAGATAGAGGTCGGCCTTCAGCTTTCGGAACAGGTAATCAGCCATGAAGTGATAGCCGGTGTCGGCCTGCCAGAATCCCAGTCGATTGCCGCGGCACACATGAATTGCCGCCCGCATCCCGGTGGGAACGGTGGCCAGGATGGCGTTAAGGACCTCGATATAACTTTCGGCAAGCGCGCGCCAATCGTGTCCGCGTGCTTCAAGAATCGAACGGACTTCCGGATCGCCAAACTTCACCAGCGAGGTCTCGTCGATCTGCAGATAGCTGCAGCCGGCGTCGCGCAAGGCGGCAAACTCGCGGCGATACACCTCCACCATATCGGCCCAGAACTCGTCCAATGTCGCATACGCGCCGCGGATGATGGCGTCATCGCCGCCAAGGAAGTGAACGATGACAGGGGAAGGAACAGTCACTTTCGGCGTAAAACTTGTGATGGATCGAACGAAGGAAAAATGCTCGGCGAAGATCGGGCCGGACCAGCGTGCGCGCGCATGCACCACCATCCGCTCCGCCGGCAACTTCTCGCCTCGATCGTTGCGATGAAAAAACAAGCCTGGCTCGAAGCTGACATTCTCCTTCCCGAGCGCCTTGAAGAAGAAATCTACGATGTAGCTCTGGCGCCGATATTCGCCATCCGTGATCGAGCGTAATCCGATTGATTCCTGCAACGCCACGATTTCGCGGATCGCCCTGTCTTCGACCGTTTTGAGCGCCTCGCCCGCGAGCGCTCCTGCAGCCCATTGCTGACGCGCGTCGATCAGGTACTGCGGGCGCAACAGACTGCCGACCTGGTCGGCACGAAATGCAGTTCCAAGGCCCGTCGCCATGCTGGCTTCCCGTTGTGTTAGCTATCAAACAAGCGTGTGTTCATCGCCCAGCATTGAAAATAATTGCCAGAGGGCGTCAACTTGTGACGCAGCCAATATAACCGATTGGATAAACTCATGCGCCGACCCTGGATTGATTTGCCTATCGATCGCCAGGAGCCACCGGCATTAAGGCGATCACCGACGGCGATTTCCGGCGCAACATCCTGGTCGGGCGATTTCCTGACCTCCATTGGCGGGGGCATCCAGCAGGCGATCCCCACCGGTCACCAGCAGCAGGAAGTCACGCTACCTGTCGGCTTACAACCTGAATTGCCGAAGCAGCCCTTCGACGTTACGGCGCGTCACTCGTTGTCCGAGACGTTTTGGTTATTACAACTTTGCGCCCATTGACCTCACCAGAGTTCCCATTCGCTCGACATCAGCTTTCACGTGCGCGTCAAATTCGTCCAGCAGCACGGGCCGCATGACTATTCCCTGCGCCTCAAAGCGATCCTGAATGTCCTTGTCGGCGGTGACTTGCTGCAGCGCCTTTGCGAGTTGGGCAATGATCGGGCGCGGCACTTTCGCGGGGGCCAGAAATCCGTACCAGGTCGACGCCTCGAAGCCCGGAATCCCCGCCTCGGCCACGGTAGGCACGTCAGGCAGCACACCCACACGTTTGACGCCGGTGTTGGCCAGTGCCAGCAGTTTCCCGTCGCGCACCTGTGGCAGCATGAAAGCAACCGGAGAAAACGCCACCTGGATGCGGTTGGCCAAGATGTCTGAGATAACTTCGGTGCCGATCTTGTATGGAACATGAACCAGCTCGATTTTTGCCTGGCTGGAAAACAATGCGCCGATTAAATGCGTGGAAGTGCCGGTCCCCGCAGAGCCGTAGTTCAGCGTGCCGGGCTTTTGTCGCGCCAGCGAAATCAATTCGCGCAGTGTCTTCACCCCCAGCGCGGGATTGACATACACCAGCGCCGGCGATTCGCCAATCATTGCGATGCTGCTGAAATCGCGCAGGGTGTCATAGGCCAGATTCTTGTACAGGGCGGGATTCACCGAGTGCTGTGAATTCGTCATGAAAAGGGTGTACCCATCCGGCGCAGAGTTGACGACGGCCTGCGCGCCGATGGTTCCGCCCGCGCCGGGACGGTTCTGGATAACCACGGGTTGCCCCAGAAAATCACGCAGCTTGATTGCCACGGCCCTCCCGACGATATCCGTGGTCGTCCCGGGTGCCAGGGGCAAAATTGCCTGAATGGGCTTGGAAGGGTACCGCTCCTGCGCGTGTACGCTGCACACGCCGCATAATGCAATTGCAATTCCGCCTGCGATTGATTTCATACCGACCTTTCCAAATCGATGGATATGCAAAGCTATTCCGGCCGCACGCCCGCCAGTTTCACGGTGCGGCCACAGACCTGAAAACCGTGTTTGATCAATGCCGAGAACTGCGCCATTGTATTGCCAATAGGCTCCATGCCAGCATCCTCCAGACGCGCACGCATGTCCGCCTGATCAAACGCAGTTCGATTCTGCCGCGTTCGGCATGTCACCCCGGCTTTCGCACCTCACCACCAAAATGACGTACTTTCACGTCACCGGCAACACCACCATCTGCCGTGTGCGACGCGTGATGCGGCCGTACCTGGAAGCGCTCACCGCATGAGCACGGAACGCGAGGGCCTCGCCCGTTCACTGCAGACAAGGCTTGCACGCCACGCGAAAGAAATTGGCGTTGATCCTAACCTCGTCCTCACGCGATACGCGGTGGAGCGGTTTCTGTATCGCCTTTCGCGAACACCTCACGCCGAACGCTTCGTGTTGAAAGGCGCGCTGCTACTAGCATGCGGTTTTATCAATATTTAATATCACTTATGATCTCGCGCCGTCGCCCGTCAAATCCGCGTTCACCGGGCAACCGGCTATTTGACGCCCTCCTTCTTCATGCCCAGCTTCACCACCAGTTCCGCATTGCTGGCCCGGTCCTTCTGCAATAAGGCTGTCAGTTGAGCGCCCACGAGCGGGGTCTTGTCATACAGACCGTTCTTGGTGGCGATATCGATAAATAACGGGGTTCGGGACGCCTGGGTGAATACATTGATCAGGCGTTGCGCAATCGCGGGCGGCAGTCCCTTGGGACCATAGAGGAACTGAATACTTTTCCCCGACAGCCCGTAGCCCATTTCCTCCAGAGTCGGCACCTCGGGTGCGAAGTCGAAGCGGTCGCTCTCGTGCGAGGCGATCGCGCGCAATTGCCCGTTCTGCACCTGTTGCGCAAAGCCGGCCGCGGACATGGCCCCGGCGGTGATCTGCCCTCCGAGCAAGGCGGTATTGACCCCGCTGTCGCCCTTGAACGGCACGACGATGGCATCCACCTTGGCAGCGTGCAAAAGCGCGCGCCCAAACACTTCAACCGAAGTGCCTATGCCCGGAACACCAATCGATGCCTTACCGGGGTTTCTTCTTGCGAACTCGATAAATTCCTGCATCGTCTTGTGCGGGCTGTCGCCCTTGACCACCGTTCCCACCCGCTGGCGCGCCACCATCATCAACGGATCGACGAAATCAATGAAGTCCGCACGGGTGTCCATGAAATGGAACGCCAGCGTGAACACGGAACTCGGATTGATGCCGAGCGTGTAGCCATCGGGCTTTGCGGCAACAACCTCGGCAACCGAGATGGCGCCGCTGGCGCCGGCCCTGGTGATCACGACGACTTCCTGATTCAAAGCCGTACGCACTTCGTTGGCCAATGCGCGGGCGAGAATATCGGTCGAGCCGCCCGGAGGAAATCCGACCAGCAGCTTTATGGGCTGGGACGGATAGCCGCCCTGTGCGGCGGCCATTGTTGCGGTAAAGGTGAGCGTCAACGCAAGCAGCGTCGCTGAGATTCGTGTGTTCATCGGTAGCTCCATTTGGTGGTTCGCATTATGCGGGTCCAATGTTAAGTTCATAAAAAATTTTTGGCACCATAGTGCGGCCCGCTATATGGGGCAATACCTTGCATCGCAACAACCACCGAGGCAAGTCCAAGCAGCGCAACGGCGGGGCACTGGCGCAAGCGCGCGCGCAGCAGGCGGGTGACGAGGCGGGTATGCATAATCCTTGCAATAGAGAAGTTGATTACTATTTTGCAAGAGCCAACGACTGATAGTTGATGGTCAAATCAGGCGGCATTGATCCGTCTGCTGATCGGTGGCGCGCTTGGATTCATCCTCAAGGCTTATGGTACGGTGCGTTCCGTTGCTGCGTTCGGGTAAGGAAATCCGCTTGTAGCTCACGATTCGCTGATAAGGAAAACACTGTATGAAGCAAACGCTCCGCACTTCATTCCAGGCGCTCCTCTGGATCATGTTGCCAATCTGTGCAGCGGGACCCGCGCTCGCTCAGGAGCCATTGTCAAGTTATCCCAGTCGTCCCATCCGCGTCGTGAGCGGCTACCCTTCCGGCACCGGAGATATGCTGGTGCGCATGGTGAACGAACACCTGCAGGCCAAGTGGGGGCAGCCCCTGGTAATGGAGAACCGGCCCGGGGCATCGGGCCATATTGCGACCGAGGCCGTTGCTAAATCGGCGCCCGATGGCTACACCTTGCTGGTCGTGCCTCCCGCCTTCGCCACCACGCCCCATATGTTCGCAACGCTGCCCTTTGACCCGGATGCGATGGTGCCAATCACCGTCATGGCGTCCCTGCCCAACGTACTCCTGGTCCATCCGGCAAAACTACCCAACGTCCACACGATCCCGGACCTGATTGCCCACACCCGCGCCAATCCGGGCAAGCTCAACTACGGCAGCACCGGCAACGGCGGTAGCCATCATCTCTCGACAGAACTGCTGATGATGCTGGCAGGCGAATTGCGCATCATCCACGTGCCCTACAAAGGCGTCGCGGTAATGACCGGGCTGCTCGGCGGGGATGTCGACATGGCGTTTTTCACGCTGGCCGGCGCATTTCCCCATATCCGCGGCGGCAAACTGCGCGCGCTCGCGGTGGGAGGGGAACGACGCAATGGCGCACTTCCCGCCGTGCCAACGCTGGGGGAAGTTATGCCTGGCATGGTCTCGGCAAGCTGGGCTGCGCTGATTGCCCCGGCGCGGACCCCAACCGGCCTTGTGGCCAGATTAAACGTCGCGGTGGTCGAAGCGCTGCGTAGCACCGAATCCCAGAAGCGCCTGGCCGATCTCACCATAGATACGATAGCCAACTCCCCGTCGGAAGCCGCGGCATTCATCCGCGAAGAAAAGGAACGTTGGGGCAAGGTCATCCGCACCGCTGGCGTGAGGGCGGACTGACCGAAACGCCAGGATCGGCAGCACGCACTGCGGATTGGTTTTGCTGTAGCCGATCAGCGCAGGAACGCTCGCGAGCACCGACACGACCATGCCCTGCAGCCACCGCGGCAGCGGGGTACTCATGTACGCGATGAACAGCGTTACCACCACCCAGTGGCTGAACGCCGAAGCCATGCCGTGGATCTCATGTCGCGGCATTCATTTGCTGCTTTGCGGTTTTATCACTGCAGTTTTCGGATGAGCGATGCTTTCGATGCCGCGGCTCAGTTGCGCGGCGCAGTCGACCACCAGGCTGGCGAGATGCAAGGGATTCATCAACTTCAAGCGCTCTTCGGAAAGCGCCAGCCCGATGCTTCCCAGCAAATCCGGACCATTGAAAACCGGGGCGGCAAGCCCCACCACGCCTTGATCCAGTTCGCCGAGACTGTCAGCGTAACCGCGCTTTCGAATTACTTGTAGTGCACGCCAGAATAGGATCCAGCTGCCCCCCAGACCTGCGGCAGCGACCTCCTCCGTGTGAGATTTATATATTCTCAAAATACGCGAACGCTTCATAAACGCGAGAATTGCTTTCGCCATCGCGCCACGGAACATCGGGTGCGGGCGGCCGCGCACAAATGAGATCGGCAGCATCTCGCTGCCGCGCTCGTGGAGGACGTTCACGAGATGGTCGCCATAGACATTTGACAGGAGCACGTCGCACCCCGTCTGCGCGACCAGGGCGCCGATCAGAGGCCGCCCGATGGCGGCAATAGGGTCGACCTCGCGCATCAGCAGGTCGAGCCGTACGATGCGTGCTCCCAGAACATAACTTCCCCCGGTCACTCGCGTCAGCAGGCCGGCCGCGCACAGATCACCAACGTAACGGTAAGCCGTGGCCACCGAGCAATGCAATTGCGCGGAGATGGCCTCGACGGTCCACACCGGCATCTCGGCGCTATACAGGTCGAGCACGGAAAGCATCTTGTACGAACTGGAGGGCATGTTTTTTCCGGAATGACTTCAGCACCAATTCTGACATGCTGACCGGATGTTCGAGGTGACTTGCCAATATTTAATAATTCTCTTATTATGCGAATAATGAAACATTTTCCGGCCTGGATCGGTGGAGGAGTCACGATGTCGATTTGCTTGAAAGCGCAGGCGATGGACTCACTGGGTGCAACTCATCGTATCGGGACGGAATCGGTATGACCCCCCCGGAGGCAGCGGGCGTTGATGTCGCCATTGTCGGATACGGTCCGGTGGGCGAAGTGCTCGCCAATCTGCTCGGTGCTGCGGGGCTGTCTGTGGCGGTGTTCGAGCGCGAGGCGGGCGTCTATCACGCTCCCCGCGCCGGTCATATCGACGCAGAGGTGATGCGCATCGTGCAGACGCTGGGCCTCGCGGCCGAAGTCGGGGCGATCACCGTGCCGTGGAAGGGAATGCGTTTCGTCAATGCCGCGGGTGACATGCTGGTGGAGCGGCCCGGCCCGACTGCGCCCGGGCCGCAGGGCTGGCTTGACGACCTTTACTTTCATCAGCCCGATCTGGAGCAGTGCCTGCGGCGCGGCGTAGAGCGGTTTCCGAACGTGGCGGTGCATCTGCGACACGATGTATTTGCCATCGACGAGTCGCCGCAGGCAGTGACTCTGCGGGTCGAGAATCTCGCCAACGGAGGAATGCACAGGGTGCAGGCGCGCTACGTCGTGGGCTGCGATGGCGCGCGCTCACTGGTGCGGCGCCTGATCGGCACCCGTCAATACGACTATGGGTTGCACCAGCCGTGGCTGGTGCTCGATCTGATTCGCACCCGGCCGGTGGCATTGCCCGAATACACCACCCAGTTCTGCGACCCGGCACGGCCGATGACCTACATCCATCCGCGCGGCGACCGGTTGCGCTGGGAGATCATGGTGATGCCGGGTGACGATCCGGCGCGCATGACCCAACCGGAAGGCTTCTGGCCGCTAGTCTCGCGTTGGGTCAGCCCGCAGGATGCGCAATTGGAGCGCGCGGTGATTTATACCTTTCATTCGCTCGTGGCTGAAACCTGGCGACAAGGCCGCCTCATCATCGCGGGCGATGCGGCGCACCAGATGCCACCGTTTCTGGGCCAGGGTCTGTGCGCCGGCGCCCGCGATGCTCTCAATCTTGCCTGGAAGCTTCTGCGGGTGGTGCGCGGCGAAGCGCCGCCATCGCTGCTCGACAGCTACGGCCCTGAGCGCAAGGCCCATGTAGGCGCCGTGATCGAACTTGCTGTCAGGCTGGGCGCGGTTATCCAGACCACTGACCGTGAGGTTGCTGCGCGGCGCGACCGCAGCTTTGCCATGGAAGGCCCGGAGCAGGTGCCGCAGGTGCGCACACTGCCTATTGGTGCCGGTATTCATGATGGACCTCCTCCGGCGGGCACTTTGTTTCCGCAGCCGCATCTTGTCGACGGGCGGCTCCTGGACGACGCGGTTGGTTATCGATTTGCCGTCATCGGCGAGCAATCGCTGCTGGATCGCGCAGGCGCCGATGTTCGCGATGCGTGGCGACGACTCGACGCAAGGGTGATTTCTGCCGAAGGCCCGGAGATCCAGGCATGGCTCGCCGGGCACGATGCCCAGGCGGTGATCATCCGCCCGGACCGTTTCGTTGCGGGCACGGCAAAAACAGAGTCAGACCTGGGGGCACTGACGCTCCGCCTGGCGCAAGCCGTGGGTTGCCCCGCATGACCATTCGTCACCTGCGCCACGGTGAAACCCCCAAGGGACTGACGCGCTCAGATACTGAAGAAGCGCGGCGCGAGGGGGAGCGCCATCGCCGCGCGATGCCGCTTACCCGGCTGTTGGGTAACGGCATGGAATACTGGGATGCGACGCGACTGCACGAACTCGCCGGCGGCGGCTACGCGTGGCATCAGGTGGGGGAGTGGCTGGGGGATCGCAACATTGCGCAGGCCGAGCATGCGCTTACACTGGATCATCGCATTACGGCGAGAGCACTTTTTCGTCGGGCGACGGCATGTTACCGGTTCGCGCAAAGCGCTTTTCCGAGTGACACCGACGTAAAGCGGGCGCTCTATGTCAAGCTGATTGCCGCTTTCGGGCGCGCGGCGGCGCTGGAAACACCGCCGGGCGAGCACCTGGAGATTGCGTTTCGCGGCTCGACCCTGTGTTCCTGGCTGTTACGCCCGGCGCGGCAGGAACGCGCGCCCGTGGTGATTATCATCGGCGGCGCGGACGGATGGCGCGAGGAGTATCAGGAAGGCGCCCGCCATCTGCTTGAGCGCGGCATCGCCGTGCTACTGGCGGAATTGCCTGGGCAGGGCGAGACGCGACTCATGCGTGGCCTGTATCTCGCAGAGGATGTGGATCGCGCCGTTGGCGCAATGCTTGACCACCTGACAAATGACGAGCGACTGTTGCCAAAGGTCGGCATCTGGGGCAACAGCATGGGAGGCACGTTTGCGGCGTTTGCAGCCTCGCGTGAGCGGCGCCTCGCCGCCTGCTGCGTGAATGGGGGATCTGCGACGCCGGCGGAAGTCATCGAGCGCTTTCCCTCGATCGTGGAAAAACTGCAGGCAATGGTTGGCGCAGAGGCGCGCAGTACGGCGCGCAGTACGGCGCGCAATACGACGACCACTGCGGCGACAGACCTTATCGCGGCCCTATCGGTGACCGGCGATGACAATCACATCGATTGTCCGTTGCTGGTACTACATGGCGAGCCTGACCGCATTTTCCTGCTGGAGAACGCCCGCCGCCTTTACGACGAAGCACCCACCCGGGACAAGGAACTGGTGATCTGGGACGACGGTGAGCACTGCTTGTACAACCATTCCGAGGAAAAGCACGCGCTGGTGGCCGACTGGTTTGCCGCGCGTCTTCTAAGTCAGTCAAACGAAGAGGAGAGAGCATGAAGGACAAACTGATGAAAGACCCGGTGCAAGATTCGCTGGCTGCCGGCGCCGCAGCTCCGCGGGCGCATCCTTGGGCATCCGCGGGCATGTTCGCCGCTGCCTTGTTGGCTGCCACCGGGGTTCTGGCGCAAAGTGCCTACCCCACAAAACCGGTGCGGGTGATTGTGCCGTTTGCGCCCGGCGGCGCCAACGATCTGGTGATCCGCGTCTTCGGCGAGCGTTTGCAAAAAGATCTCGGCCAGCCCTTCGTGGTCGAGAATCGTCCCGGCGCCAACGGCAACATCGCAGCGGCAAGTGTCGAGCGCGGGGTGGCCGATGGCTATACGCTGCTGATGGGGAATCTTGGATTGATGGTCCACAACCAGCTGCTTTACCCGAAACCGGGTTTTGAGCCCGCAAATTTTGTTCCTGTTAGTTGCATGATCGAGGCAGTGATGGTGCTGAAGGTGCCCGCGACCTCGACGTTTCAGTCGACAGCCGATCTGGTGGGCTTTGCCCGGGCCAATCCCGGCAAACTCAATTACGCCTCGGTCGGCGTGGGCTCCGCCATGCATCTTGGAGCAGAGCTGATGATGAATCGCCTGGGAATCACCGGCGAACAAATTCCCTACAACGGCGGTGGTCCGATGGCGACGGCGGTGATGGGCGGCAGTGTGGATTTTGTGGTGGATCCATTGACCTACGGCGATGGCAAGGTGCGGCCGCTCGCGGTGCTGGATTCGAAGCGCAAGGCGGGATTGCCCTCGGTGCCCACTATTGAGGAAGCCGGTTTCCCGGCGGTCAACGCGAACTCCTGGATCGGACTGTTTGCCCCCAGGGGCACGCCAGAGGCGTCGGTGTCATTGCTGGCGAACCGGATCTCGGCGGCACTGGCGCAAAGCGCGGTACGTGATCCCCTCATCAAGGCGGGACTGCAACCCTGTCAGGGTGGGCAGTCGGAATTTTCGGCACGCATCCGCGCGAGCGAGCAGCTATGGGTGCCGCTGCTGCGGCAGCTCAATCTCCGGCTTGATTGAACTTATCCCCATACTGAACCCATCACCATACGACGAAGGAGCAGCCATGATTGTCGACTTTCAACACCATTTCACCCCCCCCGAGCTGGTGCGCATGCCGGCTGTCCAGTCCATGAGCATCAACAAGGCCGGCTCCACACCGCCTTATCGCATGCCGGCAGAACTCACCGACATCACCGCGCATGTTCGCGATATGGACGCGGCTGGCATCGATCACGCGGTGCTGTCCTGTGGACTGGGCATGGATGGCACCACGCTGGAGATCTGTGTGGCGGTAAACGACGCCATGAGCCGGGTCTGTGCGCAGGCGCCCCGGCGATTCTCGTCCCTTGCCCATGCCGATCCGCTGGGAGGTCCGCAAGCGCTGCGGGAGATCGAGCGTTGCCGTCATGAGTTGGGAATGCAGGGCGCCGTCATCATTTCGGAACCCGGCGGCGCCAATCTGGACGACGCACGCATGGATCCCTACTGGGAATTATGCGAGCGTCTGGACATGTATGTGTTCGTGCATCCGGCTTTGCGACCCAGCGTGGGCGACAGCATGAACAGGTACGATCTTATCCGCTCGCTGGGGCGCGAGTTTTCGCTCGCAACCGAGACCGTGCGTCTGATCAACGGCGGCGTGTTCGACCGCTTCGAGGGCTTGCGTGTGCAGATGGGGCATCTCGCCGGTGGCCTTGCGGTGTCGATGGACCGGGTGCGCGCGCTGCAGGACAAGGAGCGCATGGGGACGGTGGGACACCCCGAACATGGTATTCTTCCTCGGCACGATTTCGATCATTACCTGCGTGAGCGCATGTGGTTTGACACCGCGGGGATTTTTGGCTCGATGAGTGCGGTGCGCGCCGCCATCGATGAATTTACGCCACGGCGCATTGTGTTTGGTACCGATTATCCGTTGGAAATACTGAGTGTTCAGGACCTGTCGAGGTTCGTTCGCGATATCCGAGCGCTAGGCGACGACGGCGGCGCAATTCTCGCCGGAAACGCCGGCGATCTCATCAACTTGAACTGAGCTTCGCAGCGGGAACCAAAATGGGGTCAATCAGCTTCAGTCATGTGGGCTTCCACGTTCGCGACATCGCGGCCATGGAGCGCTTCTACACCGGGTTGCTCGGTTTGACGGTTACCGACCGTGGGCCGCTGGACACGCCGCTCGGGCGATTACCTTTTGTCTTTACCAGTTCAACGCCGCTCGAACACCATCAGGTGGTACTTGCCGGGGGCCGTCCGGAGCAGGTTTCCTTTAATGTGATCAATCAGATTTCCTTTCGCATGGAGGATTTCGCCACGTTGCGCACGCTGCAGCGCAGACTGCCTGAGTTCGGCGTCGAGTCACTGCGGCCGGTCACGCATGGCAATGCCATATCGCTTTATTTCCCGGATCCCGAGGGTAATCGCATCGAGTGCTTCTGCGATACCCCCTGGTATGTGGACCAGCCCATGGTGATTGCGTGGGATCCGGCACTGAGTGATGAAGCACTGTGGGCCTGGCTCGCGGACAAAGTGAAGCTGCTGCCGGGGTACGAGCAGGTCGAAACATGGCGTGAGCGCATTGCCAAACGCATGCAGGCGCATGCCGCTGACATGGCGTCAGGCTCGAACGGATAGGAAATCAATCGGCTGACGGGAAGTAATTTAAGTCGCAGGGCCAGACTCACCGTTCAACGAACCGACGTCGCAAAAATCGCATTGACTGAATATTTTGCGTTTAGTCATTTA
>CAMDFL010000125.1 GCA_945897475.1 Bordetella parapertussis | reverse complement strand
ATAACTGCGACCACCACGATGAACACCACATTAACCACCGGCGCGACGTTGCTCGCGACCATGCTGATGGCAGCAGGCAGCGCAGCGCAAAGTCCGTTTCCGTCAAAACCAATCAGGGTCATTGTCGCGGTTGCGGCAGGTGGCGCGCCGGACTTCGCCGCACGCACGATCGCTGTGCGCCTCACCAAAACCTTGGGCCAGCCGATCATCGTGGAAAACCGCGGTGGCGCGAACGGAAACGTTGCAGGGCAGACCGTGGCGCAGTCGCCAGCCGACGGCTATACGCTGTTGCTCGCACCCGACAGTCTGGTGGTGATCAACCGATTCCTCTACAAGAACCTGCCATTCGATCCGTTCAAGGATCTCTCCCCCATTGCCTCCATCATCCGCAACCAGTTCGTGCTTGCGGTGCACCCCTCGGTGCCGGCGAAAACCCTGCCTGAATTCATCGACTATGCGAAGAAGGCCAAGCCGCCAATCGCCTATGCCTCGGCCGGCAATGGCAGCCAGCATCAGCTGTTCATGGAATTACTGAAGGTGCGCGCCGGCGTCGACATGCTGCATGTGCCCTACAAAGGCGGCGCTCCGGCAGTGGCCTCGGTGGTGGCAGGCGACACCATGGCGGTCATCACCGGCGGCCCCTCCAGCACGTCGCACGTCAGGGCGGGCACCTTGCGCCTGATTGCCGGCACCGGCCCGCAACGCTTTGGCGTGCTGCCCGATCTTGCAGCCGTCAATGAAACCTACCCTGGCTACGAAGGCCTGGTATGGAGCGGCCTGTGGGCGCCCACCGGCACCCCCGATCCAATCCTCCGGCGCGTGAACAGCGAAGTCAACGCCATCATTGGCGAGGTTGAAATACGCGATGCGTTCCGCAAGAGCGGCGGTTCGGAGTCCTTCATCACAACACCCTCGGAATTCGCCGAAGTCATCCGTCGCGACAGCGAGAAATACCAGAAGGTCATCGGCGATCTGAAGATCACTGCGGAAAATTGAGCCTGAGGCTGCCAAGCCTTCGCCTTAGGCAGGCAAGCCTTCGCTTTAGTGCGGGGGTATATTGCTGCACCGGAAACCGGGATTTGAACTTGTCATCATCTGGGTTACTTTACCCGTCACGGCACCGACCACCACTCCTTTGTGTTGTCAGACTCATGGGATTTGGCGTGCAGGTGGCAACCTACCGTCAACTGCAAGATGCGGTGGAGTGGTTGCGCCAGCGCGGCGCCGAGTTTCTCGACGTGCCGGCCGAATTGACCCCCGGTATCGATTACTCCGTCTTGAATCGATGTTTCCCGGATTGGGCATTTCCAACTGGCACGGTATATTCGCGCCTGCAGGAATGGCAAGGCAGTTGCAGGACCGCCTTGCCCTTGATATTCGTCAGGCGCTCGCCGCGCCGCTGCTCTCCAAACGTTTTTCGGAACTCGGATTCGACCCGGCGAGCGCCAGCACAGAAGAGTTCAGCCAGATCATCCTGCGCGACTACGAAGGCTGGGGCGCGCTGATACGCAAGAACAATATTAAAGCGGAATAAATGCAAAACAGGCAGACAACAATGAAGAAGCACGCAATCCAGTGGTGGTACAGAACAGGGCTACTTTGCGCAATGCTTGCGGCCTCGACCAACGTGGTGGCACAGACCTATCCCGCCAAGCCGGTGCGCATCGTGGTCGGGTTTGCCGCAGGTGGCTCGGTGGATGTGCTTGCGCGTATCGTGGCGCAGAAGCTGGGCGAATTCTGGGGGCAGTCAGTGATCGTCGAAAATCGCGTCGGGGCTGGCGGAAACATTTCGACCGAGGTCGTGGTGAAGTCACCGGCGGACGGCCATACGCTGCTCCTGCACACCTCGGCCATCGCGGCGAATGTCAGCCTTTACCGCAACCTGCCATTCGACACCTTGAGGGATATCGCGCCGATCATGAACGTGGCCTCAACCAACGGCGTTCTGCTGGTGCCGCCCTCGCTGCCCGTGCAATCGGCCAGGGATCTGATTGCGTTCACCAAGGCCCAGCCCGGCAAGCTTTCCTATGGGACCACCGGCAATGGGTCCTCCGGGCACTTGTTCATGGGACTGCTGATTAACATGACCGGTGTGGATGCCGTGCACGTGCCCTACAAGAACATTTCACAGCTCTACACCGACCTGATCTCGGGGCGCATACAGATATCGTTCAACACCTTGCCTGGCGCCATCGCGCATATCAATTCGGGCAAGGTGCGGGCCCTGGCCGTCACCGCAAACCGGCGCGCCGAGTTGTTTCCTGAGCTGCCCACCATGCAAGAGTCGGGCGTTGCCGGATTCGAGGCAACCACCTGGTATGGCACGTTCGCACCGGCGGGAACCCCGGGCGCGGTGATCGCAAGGATCAATGCCGATTCGCAGCGCCTGCTCGCGCTTACCGATGTGCGGCAGCGTTTCGCCGCGGCGGGCCTGGACGCCCAGGGCGACACCCCGGAACACTTTGCAAAATACCTCAGGGAAGAAATTGCCAAGTGGTCGAGCGTGATAAAGAGTACCGGCATGCAATTGGAGTGAGGACGATCCGTTCACGTGCTGTTCGGAACATGTGCAATCCAGTGCAGTGGTTGAAGAACCTTTGCCCCAGTCAATCCAATCGCGCAGGTCCGGGTCAACCTGGGTCGCGCAATCAACAGCAGACTACAAAGGAATCAGATCAAGCATCAGCAAACGAAGTTTCATATCTGGCCGGGTATCTGTGCCTTGCTGATCGCAGGCGCTATGGCCTGGGGCGATTCAAATCTTGAAGTATCATGGCCAGGCACCATTCTGCGATCAAGCCAAACCGGTGAATCTCGTGTTGGCGCCATGTTGACAGCCGGCGGTGCGTTTGAGCCTGTAACTGACAGGTTGCAAATTTGACTGAAGGAGGCGTAACACACATGACAATCCCCCATCGCGGACAGGCAGGCTTGTGCCCGAAATTCCTGGCCGCTGCTCTGCTGTTATCCAGCCTCTCCTGCGCTGCGCAGGAATACCCTTCGCGCACCATCCGGATGATCGTACCGCAGGCCCCTGGCGGGGGAACCGACATCCTGGGGCGCTTCCTTGCGCAGAAACTGAGCGACCTGCTGCGCCAGCCCACGGTGGTTGAAAACCGTACCGGCGCGGGTTCTATCGTGGGCACCGAGTTCGTTGCCCGCAGTCCCGCCGACGGCTACACGCTAATGGTCGGCGGCATATTCAATATCGTCATGAACAAGGCGCTTGTAAAGAATCTGTCGCATGACCCGCAGCGCGATTTCGTTCCGCTCGGGTTCACCTCCGCCTATCCGTTTTTGCTGCTCACGCGGCCGGACCTTCCCGTGTCCAACCTTGCGGAGCTCGCGAAATATGCCGCGGAGCGGCCCGGTAAGCTCACGTACGGTTCGGCCGGAATCGGCACGCTTCAACACGTTTGGGGAGCAATCCTGTTCAAGAGCATGGGACTGGACTTGTTGCATGTGCCATTCAAAGGGGCCGCTCCAGCGCACCAAGAGATGATGGCCGGGCGGCTCGATGTGCTTTTCGACAATCTTTCTGCGTCCAAGCAATACGTGCAGGGTGGCAGGCTCAAGGGTCTGGCGGTTTCATCTGCAAGCCGCTCCAGCCATCTGCCGAATGTGGCCACTGTCAATGAAACGGGCGTGGTCCGTTTCGAGGGCGAGAGCTGGTTCGGACTGTTCGCCCCGACCGGCACACCCGCCGCGGTGGTCGAGGTGCTGCGCAATGCCCACGCACGCATCGTCCGGGAGCCCGAGTTCGTCGCGCGCGTCGAGAGCGATGGCGGTCGCGTTATGGTGGTACCACCCCAAGAGCAGCAACAGTTTATGCAACGGGAAATCGAGCGCTGGTCGGCCGCCGTTAACCGCTACGCCGTGACCATCGACTAGCGTTTGCGCGCGTTTCAGTCAGCGGCCTAATCCGCAAGGCTCTCTATATCGGTTTGCGCGGGCGCGCTGCACATGTAAGGCACGTGCAGCATGTCAAACCCGAGCTGAACATATGGAGGGAGCGAAAATTCTCGAATTGGTCATGTTTTGGATTTTTGAAAAGCGCAAAGTTGCCGATGATGTTCAATCCGGTGGGTTTGGCGATGCCGATTCCGGGCTTACTGGATAGTCTTCGCGATCGGCCCCCAACGGTTGATTTCCTTCTGTATGAAGGCCGTGAATGCCTCCACGTCCAGGCTGTTCGGGCCGATGCCGTCGGCTGAGAACTTCTGCCGCACATCGGGCTGGGCGAGGGCGCTGCGAACCTCCTTGTTCACGCGGCTCGCAATGGCCAGGGGCATGCCGGCCGGCCCGGAGACGCCAAACCACGTGATCGCGGTCAATTCCGGCTGCCCGAGTTCGGCAAAGGTCGGCACGTCCGGGAAATCCTTGAGACGCTCCTCGGAGGTCAGCGCGAGAAAGCGCGCCTTGCCGGCGCGCACGAATGGCGAGGCCGCCTGTACCGTGCTGAAACTCGACAGCACATGCCCAGCGACCACGTCGGCCACCGCCGGGCCGCCGCCCTTGTAGGGCACATGCACCAGGTTGACGCCAGTGTGCTGGCGGAACAGTTCTCCCACCAGGTGCGCGTGTGTTCCGTGGCCCGGTGAAGCGTAGGACAGGCCCTTAGGATTCGATTTCACGTAGGCGATGAACTCCTTGACGTTCGCCGCCGGCACGCCCGGATTCACCATGAGGCCGGTGGGCGGGCCGCCCAGCAGCGCGATGTGCGTGAAGCTTTTCATCGAGTCGTAGGGCGTGGGCGTGGTAAAGGGCGCGACCACGTGCGATGCGATGCCCGACACCACCAGCGTGTAGCCGTCGGGATCGGACTTGGCCACGATGTCCGAGCCGATCACGCCGCCGGCGCCGCCGCGGTTCTCGACGATGAGTTGCTGCCCCAGGCTGCGCGACATCTTGTCGGCCACCACGCGACCGAGCGTGTCACTCGCCCCGCCCGGCGCGAAGGGCACCACCAGGCGAATCGGTTTGAGCGGATATTGCTGCGCCTCTACCGGCGCGATGCCCAGCACCGCACCTATGATTGCGAAACCCGCCGTCCTTAAAACCGCCGTCCCTGCCATCTGCTTTGTCATGCGTATCCCCCAGGTGATTCGCTTTTCATATCGGCACTGCGATCAATTCGAAAGAATCGTCGCAATTGACCAGGTCCACCCTTTTCCAGAGGATGCGGAAACTCGCGCCCTCCGGACGCAGGCGATGCTGCACTTTTCCGGCGAATAACCGCTGCACGCGCAGGCGGTAGTCGACCATGATGAGCGAGGAGCGCACCGTGCACTCGCCCCCCTCGCCCTCCTCCCCTTCGCCCTCCTCAATCACCGCCACGTTGCCTATCATGTGGCAGGTTCGGTGCGGCGGCGTTTGCGCATGGATGCGCGGATGGCGCAGCCGCTCGAAACGTGTGGCCATGATGTCGCGCGTATCGTAGAAAAGCGATGCCTCCTCGTGCGGGCTTTGCTGGTCCGGGCGCAGCGGCACCCAGTAGTAGCCCGTTTCGTCGAAGAGATCGCGCCACTCCTCGAATTTTCTGTCGTCAAGCAGCGCCGCTTCGCGGATCAGGAAAGCCTCGTAGCGCCTGGTGTCGCGGTCGCTGCCCGATGCCTGCGCCTGGCCCTTGCTCTTGTCTCCGTCCACCTCAGGCCTCCGCCGTCATGAGCCGCAGCCACGCGGCGTACTGCGAACGCTGCGGCAGTTCCACCGTGCCGCTGTTCACATAGTCGCCGTGCTCGTCCTCCCGGTCGGATTCCACTCCGCGCGAGAACCACACCCAATCGGAGCTCGGCGCACCCGCCCCCACCTGGCAGCGCCGGAAATTCTCCAGATCGTCGGTCTGGATAAGCGAGGAAGCCGAATGCGTGACGTTGAGATGGCGGATGAAGCCGCGGTTCATCTCCTCGGGCGCGCCTTTCAACTTCACCGGGTACACATGGATCTCGGTGCGGTCCACGGCCAGGGGCAGGATGACGCGCACATGATGATTGAGTGCCTGCAGCGTCATATTGGGAAAAAACGCGGTGTTGTGCCGTCTGGGCCGCAGGATCTCGAGCGTGCGTTCGCGGCCGTGCCTCGCTTCCAGCCGCGCAATGTAGTCCCTGAACAGCGGATCGTCGGGCAGGGTCTCCGCAACCGGCTGGTGACCGGCATAACTGTGGCCGTTCGCGCGCGAGCCCCAGGCGACGCGCTCCTCCCAGCGCCGCGCCGCGTTGCCGCGATCGCTGATCGCCGAACCCGCCGTCTCGCCGGGACGGCGGCCGAACTGCTTGCCGCTGGCACTGACCGTCGACTCGTGCGAGAACGGCACGTGGTACATGTCCACGGTGTTCTCCAGTTGCAGCTTCCAGTTGGCGCGAAACGTATATTTATGCACCCCGCCCGACAGGTCGACTTCGCCCGAAGGCGCGCGGTCGCACAGTTCGTCGATGCTTTCGCGCGCGTGACCCAGATTTTCCATCAGGTCCTGGCCGTCGCGGGCAAGGCTGGCAAACACGAAACCGCGGTAGGTTTCCATGCGCGGCACGCGGCCCATGCCCAGAGCCGGATTGGCAAGGTCAGTGCCGGGCCCATAGCCATGTCGCATCGACACGGCATCAAGATCGCCATTGGTGTCGAAAGTCCACCCGTGATACGAGCAGCGGAACAGTTTCACATTGCCGCGCTCCTCGTTGCACACCACCGCGCCGCGGTGGCCGCAACTGTTGAACAGCACGCACACCTTCCCATCCGAATGCCGCGATAGCACCACCGGCACGCTGCCGATGGTGGTGGTGAGATAATCGCCCGGCCGGGGCACCAGGCTTTCGTGTCCGACGAACACCCAGGCGCGGCCGAAAATGCGCTGCATCTCAAGATCGAAAATGCCCGGATCAAGGTAGACCGAGCGATGCACGTGGTCGCGGTGGACCAGGGATTGCAGCAAACCGCTATCGATGACATTCATGTCAGCTTCCTTTTACACATTTGCAGCAGGGATTATCCAGCATGTCAGCCCGCGCCGGGCAATGGCCAGTTCGGGCGCACCGGGCCGCTGCAGTCCTACACGGCCTTTTGGCGATTCTGTTTCCGTTGACCACCAGCGTGCCTGTCCTGGTGGGTCTGGCATTCATTCTGGGCATGGGACTCGGCGTGACGCAACCGCTGGCGATGTCGGTGCTGCACGAGTCGGCGCCCTCCGGCAGGTCCGGAGAAGCCGTGGGTTTGCGCACCGCAGTGGTCAACTTGAGCGGCACCACCACGCCGATTATTTACGGGGCGCTCGGCGGCGCGCTGGGTATGCTACCGGTATTCTGGGCCAGCGGATTGGCCATCTGGGTGGCGGTGTGGGTGCTGCGATAAACAAGGGCCTCCGCTATTGAGGCTTGATGCCCGCCAGCTTGGCCAGCCGCACATATTTTTCCTGTTCGGCCAATAGAAACTTGCCAAAAGATTCGGGTGATTCTCCGCTCGGCGATTCAACGGCCAGACCCTGCGAAGTCATGAATTTTTCGCGCAAGGCTTCATTGGCCACCAGCCGCTTCGATACTTCCGCATTCAAGCGTTGCACGATCGCCGGCGGTGTTGCCGCCTGCGCGCACAAACCAAACCAGGTCACCACCAGCGGAAAATCCAGCCCCGGTGATTCGGTGTAGCTGGGCACATCCGGCATCTGCGGGACGCGCTTGCCCAGCATCACCGCCAGCGTTTTGATTTTTCCGGTTTTGCGCATGGCAGCCGAGGGGCCCACCGCGAAGAAAGCGACCTGCACGTCACCGGCGAGCAAACCCTGCCAGGCAAACGACGCGCCCTTGTAGGGAACATTCAGGAATTGAATGTTGCGCGTGTTCTTCAGCCACTCGATATAAAAGTTCGATGCGCTCGCCGCGCCGAACGAACCCCAGGCAATGGCGCCTGGCTTTGCGCGCGCCAGTTCCAGCAACTCAGGTAGGGTATTGGCCGCAATGGTGGGGCTCACATGCAGGCCCGAGGCAAGAAAGCCGTATAACACCACCGGGGCGAGGTCGCGGATTTCATAAGGCCTGGTTGCATACACAACCGGGTTGATGGCCATGATCTGCTGGTCGCAGCCGGTCAAGTTGTAGCCGTCGGGCGCGGTCCTGGAACCTGCCTCGGCGACGATCATGCCGTCGGCGCCGACGCGGGTCTCCACCACGTAGGGCTGGCCAAGGGCCGCGGCCAGTTCCTGCGCCGCGCCTCGTGTCACCACGTCGCCGGGGCCGCCCGCCGCCCAGGGCGAGAAGATGCGCACCGGCTTGTTCGGATAAGTTTGCGCGCTAACATTGTAAACAATGAATGATGATGATATAAGAATGGCGAGGGCAATAGTGGTTTTCATATTCACCTTTGAAATATTTGTCAATGTGGGGCAATCATTGCACAGACTGGAAATTGTTCGAATCCCGACCAGGTGGCGCTTAGCTTGGGACGACCGACAACTGCAAATGGCTGGGTCGCGAGCTGTCATGATGGAAAGTGTCGGTGCCGCGCAGGTGTCCGATGTGGTGCTGACCATCGAAGGACATGATTTCCAGGCGTATGCGATGCCCGGCCTTGAATACCCAGCAGGTGGGCCAGATTTCGATGTTGAATTCATAGACCTTGCCGGGTTCGAGTGCTTGGGGATTCTCGTGCGTGTGATAGGGCGAAAGCGGGGCGCTGCGCGCGGGATCCAGGGCGCGATGCGAAGCCTTCGACCAACCCATGGTGACCTTGCGCGCCGGCGCGGCCACATCCAGCAGCTTGTGGGCGGCGGCCACTTCAGGCGGCATCGGCCCCATGTCCATGATGTTGGCGATGAATTGCATGTTCTTCGCGGTTGTGGAGCCCCAGAGTTTGAGCATCACCGGGCCGGTGACTTCCATGTCTTGTTCCATGGGGGGGCTGGTATAGGCACCAGGCGCCGGGTGGTATGCATGAAGCCGCCCTTGCCGAACACATTGGTGCCTATGCCGGGTATCGACCACTGTGGGTCGGGGGAGACACAGGAAGTGGACGCTGGGCCCGTGGGTTTGTCCCAGGACATAATCGCTTTGTTCCTTGGGCCCCCAGACGTCGTAGCTACCCTCCGATTTGCCGCTGCCGCGCACGTCGGCATGCACGTACACGTAACCCCGCTCGACCCACTTGCCGACATGCCCGGTTTCACGATAGCGATACATGCTGGTGGAGGGCAGGTCGATGGAATCCTTGATGTAGGGCGATGAGGCGAACAGCACCGGATATTTGCCCGGCTTGCCGGGGCGGTACACGTCGCAGGCGATGTCAGATGGTCACGGCCGGGATAGTGCACTTGCACCGGGCAGGCGATTTTGTCCGCCATCGGTGGCAGATCGATTGCGTTGGCGGGACGCGGGTCGCGCATGGTCGGGTAAAAGGCCGAGAACGCCTTGACGCGCGTGTCCTCGGCGGCGAGCAGCAACACCCCGGCATTGCATTCCCCCCAGGGGTTGGCGAATCGCGCGTGCAGTCCTTTCCTGTGGATGTCCTTGATGGTGATTTTCACCATGACTGTCTCCTACAGAATAAAAATTGAAAAACGAAAAAGCAATTCGGGCGCGAACGCCGTGATTGATTTACTCTAACGCATTGCGAGGTTTCCCATCAAGAACCTGCTCTGGAGAATTCATGGATCAAGCTGTCAAGAAAGCCGTCGTGTCATGGGACCCGAACAAGTTCGGCGTTCGCACGCTGGTTTCCCGTTTGATGGAAATGGGCGAAGTCACGGTCCATGAAAAACCGATCGAACTATCCGATATATCGCCGATCGTCGAGGCGAGCAATACGGCGCACCTGTTCAAGAAGGCCGGGCTGGAAGGGCACGAAGTTATCGCCGCGATGTCTTCCTCGAGAAAACGCCTCGCCGCGGCTTTCGGCGTTGCCGAGGAGAAAATGCTCGACGAGTATCTTCGCCGCACCGCCTGTCCGCAAAAGCCTTTTGAGGTCCCCTCCAGCGAGGCGCCGGTCCACGAAGTGGTTGAGACCGGTGCAGAGATAGACCTGACGAAACTTCCTTTTCATTTGCAGCATGAATTCGACGGCGCGCCTTACATTACCTCGGGCATTGATTTCGTCAAAGACCCGGTCACCGGCAGGTCGAATGTCGGCGCGCGCCGCATGATGCTGCGCGGTCGAAACAAGGTGGGCATCAACCTCACCGCGCCCTCTGACCTGCGCGAAATTTATCTGGGTTGTGTCGAGAGAAAACAGAAGCTTCCCATCAGTTTCGCCGTTGGCGTGCATCCGCTCTACACCATGGCGGCGGGATCGCGCAGCCTGGGCGAGGAAATCAACGGCATCGCCACCCTGCGCGGCGAGCCGCTGCCGGTCGTCAAATGTCTGACCAACGATCTGCTGGTGCCCGCGGATGCCGAAATGATTTTCGAAGGCTATCTGGATGAGCGCGGCTACATCGACAATGAAGGCCCGTACGGCGAGTACATGGGCTTCTACGGACCCATGCATGGCGATCCGGTATTTCATGTCACCACCATTACCCGGCGCAAAAATGTGATTCACCAATCCTACAAACATGGATTGGGCTTGCTGCTGGGCGAGTGCGACGGCGCACCCTTTGGCAACCTGCAGACCGAGGCGCGCGCCTGGCAGGTATTGAAGGGCGCTGGCATCAACGTGACGGGAATATTCGCGGTGGGGGCATCTGGCGTGTCGCATCATCTGCGCGTGGCGATCAAGAAGCGCGGCAATGCAGATGCGCGCGCCGCCATCACCGCGGTGCTGGGCAGCATCGCCAATGTGAAGCACGTTTATGTCACCGATGACGACGTCGATATCCGCTCCCACGACCAGATGGAGTGGGCCATGTCCACGCGCTTTCAGGCCGATCGCGACATCATCGTATTGCCCAACATGCGCGAGATGCCGATGGACCCTTCCACCACGGTGCGCGGCATGGGCGCCAAGGCGGGGTTTGATCTCACCTTCCCGGTGCCGCGTTCCACCAAGGTAACAATGCGCGTGCCGGTGTCGGCGAAAACCGGCGGGCCGGCGCAATTCAAAACGGTGAAGGAGGCGCTGGCGACCGGCCCCATGCACTTCGCGCGCCTGATGCAGGCCCTGGGCAGCAAGGATGGGCGCGAGATCGTGTTGGAAATTGAAGCTTTGCGCGATCAAGGCTTGTTGGATCGCCTGGAAGACGGCGATTACTACTTGAAGAAGTAGGGCAGGCGCGTTTGGTGATGCAGGCGTTGGGCCAGTGCTTGTGGATCGCGGCGTTGAGCTTGGCGATGACAGTGTTAGGCATGTCTACACCGGTCTCCGCGCAGACCTACCCCACCAAGCCAGTCCGGATGGTGACGCCGTTTCCGCCGGCCGGTTCGCTGGATGTGGTGGGACGCTCGGTGGTCAATCGCCTGAGCGTTGCCTTGGGCCAAGCCGTGGTCCTTGAGAATCGCGCCGGCGCCGGCGGCATCATCGGCACCGAGTCGGTGGCGCGCTCGGCCCCGGACGGCTACACATTGTTGCTGTCCTCGGCCAGCACGCATTCCATTGCCCCGGCCCTGAACCCCAAACTGCCCTACGACCCGCAGAAGGACTTCTCGCCGATTATTGAAATTACACCGGGCGGTGTTAGCGTGTTGATTGTGTCAAGCACCGCGCCGTGGAAAACAGCGGGAGAAATGATTGCCTTTGCACGCGCCAATCCGGGCAAGTTGTCGTTTGGCACCGGCGGTGTCGGCACGGTGCCGCATCTCACCACCTCGGCGCTTGCCGCTTATGCCAGTGTGAATCTGCTTCATGTACCCTACAAAGGCGCGGCCCTGGTGATGCCCGATCTGATGGCGGGCCGCGTCTCGTTCATGTTCGACAGCATTATTTCAGCGCAGTCGCATGTTCAAGGCGGCAAGGTGCGTGCGCTGGGAGTGAGCGGGGGCAAGCGTTCGCCCTTGTTGCCGGAAATTCCCAGCCTTCCGGAATCGGGACTGCCGGGCTTTGAGCCGCCGGGTGCTTATATGGGCCTGTGGGGTCCGGCCGGGTTGCCGCCTCCCATCATCACGCGTCTGAACAGTGAAATGAATCGCATGCTGCAATCACAGGACATGCGCGAACAGATGGCCAAGCTGGGGATTGATGCCGCGGGCGGCACGCCCGAGGCGTTCGCGGAACATGTCAGGGTGGATCGGGGACGCTGGGCCGACGTGGTGGCGAAGACCGGATTGAACGTTGAGTAATCTTGCCGATGAAATCCACGCCCGCTGGGATTTCAAAGCGGATCCGCTAACGTTTTAAACCTGCGATGGAGATCGAACAAAAAAATGTTGCCCTCGGAATTAAAAGGGATTATCGGCATCCCACTGACCTCTTTCAACGCCGCCAACGAATTTGACCCGGGACCATTTAAGGAACAGGTGGACTTTTTCGTCAGACGCAAGGCCGCCGACATGCTTGCTTATCCGATGCATGTGAGCGAAGCGCTGGAGATGTCGGATGTAGAGAGAAAGAAGGCGCTGGAAACCGTGATTAACCATAGCAACGGGAGGCTCCCGGTCATCGCGCATGTCAGTTCGCCCGGAACCGACAACGCGGTGGGTTTTGCCAGGCACGCGCGCGACGCGGGCGCTGACGCCATGGTCTGCACCATCCCCTACAACTGGGGACCCACGGCTGCTGGCATCAAGGCCCATTACGAAAAACTCCTCAATGCCGTCGACCTGCCGCTCTTCATGTACAACCCGGTCAATGGCTCGCCACAACCGTAAAGGATCATCATGCCTGCAAAACTGAATCCCCCTTTTCGCGCGGAACATCTGGGCAGCCTTCCCCGCCCCGCGCATCTGATTGCGGCGCGCAAGCAATGGGAGCAAGGCAAGCTCGCCCGCGACGAACTGCGCAAGATCGAGGACGCGTGCATCCGCGAATCGGTGGCCATGCAGGAGCGCACTGGCATCCGCGTGATCACCGACGGGGAGTTCCGCAAATACTCCTGGCGCGACCTGATGTTCGATTCCACCGACGGATTCGGCAGGAAGAACAACGACAGCGATTTCATCTTCACCGATTTCTCCGGCGAAAAGCGCCGCGGCAATTCGGTGCCCGATGTCATCGGCAAATTGAAGCGCCGCGAAATGATGGCGCCGGGATTCGAATTCGCGAAAGCCCTGACCACCAAAGCCGTCAAGGCCACCCTGCCCTCGCCGTCGGTGAATCATTTTTTTCGTGGCGACAAGATGCTCGACAACTCGCCGTATAAAGGAGACCGCAAAGCCTATTTCGCCGATATCGCGGCGATCTACCGGCAGGAAATCACCGACCTGGCGGCGCAGGGCTGCACTTACCTGCAGATCGACGATGTGCCCAGCGCCGTGCTTTGCGATCCGCGCAACAAGGAAATCGTGCGCTCACGCGGCGAAGACCCCGACAAGTTGATCGACGAGTATTTCGAGCTGCATAACGAGGCCATGCGCGGTCGCCCGGCGAACATGCTGCTCGGTGTGCACCTGTGCCGCGGCAATTCGGGCCATGGCCAGGCGAGCGGTGGCTACGATCCGGTGGCCGAGCGCCTGTTCAACAAAGTCGATGCCGACGTTTATTTTCTGGAATACGACACCGAGCG
>CAMDFL010000124.1 GCA_945897475.1 Bordetella parapertussis | reverse complement strand
GCCGCAGCGACACGCGCGCCAGTCTTCGCGATTTTTTCGAGGTCGACCATCGGCATGTGGCGCTCGCCGCCCTGCACGCGCTCGCAGAGGATGGAACGATCTCGCGCGCCATCGTCGCCGAAGCGATCAAACGCTATGGCATAGACGCCACGCGGGCAAATCCCTGGGACAGTTAATCTGTCCCCTGGCTTCGGGTTCGAATAAGTATCAGAGCGGTCTAAACAACCTTGTGCACCAACTCGCCGATATCCTGAATCCATAATTTGAGCGTCTGCCCGGAATTGAGGAATATGCCGCGCCCGGCACCGGTACCGGCGCGGCAAGACGAACCTTCTTCAGTGCTATGCCCTTGGCGCGACTCTTGCCCGATTCAATATTCTTGGTGCACGCGACAAATGCGCTATGCGCCTTTTTCCAATTGCGCAGCACGCCTTCCATGGTCGCGTAAGAAGTATCGGTGCCGACGCGCGCGGCGTCATAGACGTGATCGCCAACCAGGATGCCGGCACGAATCTCTTTTCTGCCTGCGTGATAGCTTAGTAGCTTGTAACTCATGCTTTCTCCTCGGTGGTGGCCGGCAGCCGGATGTTGGGAATGAAACGGTGGGCGCGCATTGTAGTCACACCGCTCATTTTTGGCGGGTGATTCAGCTCGATTCTAAAACTCAGGGCCGGTTCAGAATCAATGAAACGGCCCTTGATCGCGGCGAGCAAGAGGGGAAAATTCCCTCGTGCTGAATTCTCTTACTCGGAGATCAACTCCCGCCAGGAGACACGTTTGGTGGTCGCCGCGCCCGCGCCGATCGGCACATTCGATGTGACCGTGGTCCCGGTAGACAGGCGCGTCAATTGCACGATGGTGTTGTTGGGCAGTCGAACGAACACCCCACGTGTCGCCAAAGCGTTGCCGAAACTCACCCCGATCACACCGGTACCAGTCGATGAGGAGCGCGCGGTGGATACCGGCGTCCCCTTGGTGTAATCCAGGAAGTAGCGGAAGCTCGTCCCCCCCGCGGTACAGGCGCTGATATTGGGCAGGTTGGTCGTAAATCCCAGAGTTCCCAGAGCCAGGGTCGGATCGGTATTGGCGCGCTCGCCCGCGCCGATGAAATCCAGATACCAGCCATTGTCGGCGGTGAAGTCAACCGCCGCTTCGTTGATGCTCACGCGCACCAATTGCCCGGAGGTGCACACGCTGCTTGGCGTGCCTGCCGGGCAACTGGTCTCGCCCATTTCCTGTTTTTTAAATCCGGAGCCTGACGCCTTGGGGTTGGTATAGCTGTCGGTATCCAGCTTGTCCTTGACCGCGTAGAAACTTTGCGTGCTGGTGTCGGAGAGGTCGGTGGCGCCCAGGAATCGTCCAGTGCCCACCAGAATCACCGCCTTGCCGCTGACTTCGCCCAATTCCGGCTTGGCAGTGATCCCCTGGGTAATGGTGCCCGCGATGTTTCCGTATAAGGTCACCAGCCGGTGCGCGTCGTAACCGGCCGCGCCGATATCGCCGTTGATATCGAAGCGCCACAAATTGCCCAACAGATCGCCACCATAGATGCGCAGGGCGGTGTTGTCGGTATTGGCTGCGTCCACCCAGGCGGCGATCTTCGACAGGCCACTGGGGGTGCTGGTGGTGCCCACGCCGGTGGTGGGGATAGACCGGATCAGGACACCGGTGGCCGCATTGACGATGTAGAGCCGGCCGACACCGTCGCCGGGGCTGACGTTGTTGTAACCCGAGGCAAAGATGACCACCCAGGTGCCATCCTTCAGCTTGGTGATCACTGGATTGCCGTAGGTATTACCCAGATTGTCGTCGCTGAATTCCCACAGTGCCCTGGGTGTTCCCGGAACGGTCACATCGAGCGCGTAGTAACCGCGGCCGCCGTTATTCATGCCCCCCACCAAGATAGTTTTCCAATCCGACCCAATCTTGATCTCGCCGGTCACCGGCGTGCCGTCCACATAGAACTTGTGCAACGAGGCATAGTTCTTGTCGGCCAGCTTGTACATATTCGGCATGATTATGGAGGGCACATAGGCCCAGACTTCGGCGCCGGTGGTCGCGTTGAAGGCGTGCAGCATGCCGTCGTTGCCGGCGGCGTAGACCATGCCCTGGCGCCCCGATTGGGCCGAGACGTAATCGGAGAATCCTGAGTCGGCATAGTTCAACAGCGGCGTCTTCACGTACACCGCCTCGGCATTGACGATATCGCCCAATACATTGGAGCGCAGCCGGTAGTACTTGGAGACATCGGTGGTGACACCCTCGTTGGTGCGCACCCCGCGTATGAAATCAATCAGGGGGCTGCCGGAAGCGGCAGTCTTGTCGGCACCGGAAAGACAGGTTGCGCCGGCCGTGCAAAATTGTGTCAAAGCGGTGCCGGAAACCGATAGTGCCGCTTCCTCGAAGTAGGCTTTTTGAGTGGCGCTCAGGTTGGCCCAATTGAAGGTCTTGAGCTTTCCATCCACGCTGTTGTCGAACATCTTGATATCGCGCGTTCCGGCTAGCGCCTTGCTATCGAGCTGCGAGCGCGCCTCCCAGTCGTTGACTGCGGACACCACCCCGGTCACCAGATCGAGCTGGTTGCGCACCAATTGCCCGTCCCAGCCGCCCTTATCGACCACGCCGGTATTAAAGGTGGTGCTGAACACGAAGTTATCGCCCGAAGTCACATTCGGGTTGCTGGTGGTGGCCGCCGCCGACGAACCCAACTGCGCATTCACCCCGGCCAGGGCGCTTTGCAGTCCGGAGGCGAGGGTCGCTGGGCTGGTGGCGCTGAAGTAGGTGCCGCGCCCGTTCACCGCGGCGTGCCACAGGTCGTCGATGGTCTTTTGCGAATTTGAAGACGGCGCCGGCCAGTTGCAGACGCCGCTCGACTGCCAGATACAGATGTTATTGGCTGGATCGGCGGTGGTGCCATTCTTGACATCAAAATAATCCCCGCTGGTGGCGGTGGCATAGGTCGGCGAGTACTGCATCTGGCCGGACGCGCCCAATCCGAGGGTGAAGCTGACCATGCGCTGGTTCAGATCGCCGGTGGTGGTGGCGCCGCACACATTCAGGCCGGTCGTCGCCGGCGGAATCGGCACGCCTGTGCAGTTATTGAATGCAGTGGCGTCGCGCAGGTCGGTGGTGTAGTAGTACTGCGCCACGTCCGCCAGCGTATTCAATACGCCACCGGTACTGCCGGAGGTCGTGGTCGGCGTTCCATATACCGGACCGGTGGTTGAAAGAGTGGTGGGTGTGGCGGTGCCGCCGGTGTTCTTTGAAACCGAGGACACCAAGGTCAGGCCGTGCGGCGCGGTGCTGGCTACCGGAGCGGCGGTACAGGTGGTGATGTTCGAGGAGGTGGTCCAGGTCACCGCGGCGTTCGAAGCAGGGCTTAGAACCGTGGATGTGCTGACCAGAGTCGTAACGGTTCCACCTGAGGAATCGGTCGCAGGCGCCGCAATGCCGTTAGTGGTTAACACAGTGGAATTGGTGGTGGTGGCCAGATCGTTCACCGTGGTGATGGTACCGGTTTGAATCACCTGGGAACTCTCGGTCAAGGCGGTTGCATTGAATCCGGTCACACCGGCTGTGGTGCCGGGCTTGCAGGCGAACATGTAATTGGCGTTGATGTTATTGCCGCCGGAGCCCTCGAAACCACCGGTCACCTTGACGCAGCCGGTGGTGCCAGCAGTGGTGTTGCCCAGATAGATACACCATCTCTGCCCGCTGGCGTCGGTGCGGCAGGGTTGGTTAAAGGTCGCTGAGGGGCTGTTGTTGGTATCCGGAAGGTTGGTGGGATTTCCTCCACCGCGGCAGGCGTAAATGGTGGTGCCGGAAATAAAATTGTTACTGGTACAGTCATTACCTTCGTTTCTATTGGGCATGATGCACCAGGTGCGCTTGTCTGAACTGTTCGGACTACTGTCGCGATAGTAGCCGGTATCCTGCGCGCAACTGGTCGGCTCGTTGTTCGAGGCTGCCGTGGTACAGGCGGCGCCCACAGTGACCGTAGTGCGCGTCCAATTCGAGGTCACTTCAACTCCCTGCGCCGTCTGCTGGCGCACCGTGGTCACCCTGGGGGTGACCGTGGTGACCACCAGGGTCGCGCCATCGTTAAACGGCCGGATGTCGCTGCCATCGGGATTCAGGGTGCCATAGGCCGAGCCATCCACCTTGAAGCCCGCATTGCCGTTCCAGTAGCCATCGGTGGACAGGATAGTGAAGTTCTGCTGGCAGGAGTACTGAATGGGATCAACCACGGTACTGCCATGGTAGGTAGTTTCATTGAGCGCCCCCGCATACAGCCTGCCGATATTGGCCAGCGCTTCGCGCAAGGGTGTCGAGTTGCTGGGGTTGGCCGCGTAAAACTTGTCGTACCAGGCCTTCTTTTGCGCCGCGTTGAAGGTGGAGATATTCAGAAAGCCGTTGGTATTGTTGTTGATGGTATCGAAGCCAATGCGGTAATTGGTGGATATGTTTTTGAACGCATGGCCGGAGCTGGTTTTCATCATCTGCATGCGGGTGCGGTAATAGGCGTACCAGTTGGAGTAATTGGTCATTTCCTCGTCGTAGGTGCAAGTAGTGCCGGCGCAATCGCTGCGGGTGCTGGCCTTGACCGTGGTGCCCGGAAACGGATAGCTCACGCCGGTGACAATATCGGTGCGGATGTTTGCTCCGGGCAGGCCGCCGGTGAACACCGTTGCCGTGGCGGTGCCGGTGCCGGTCTTCGATACCGCCGGGGTAAATCCACCGGCGCCGCCGGTGATGGTGACCACGGCGCCTCTGACGCTGGCGCTATAGCCCTCAATGTCGCAGTTGCCGGTACGCGCCGTAGTGCAGGCATTGATCTTGTCGCGGATACCCGTGGCTACCGTGCTGGCTGTGCCGGAGCTGGTGGTGGCGCCGGAAAGAATCTGGGCGCCGTTCACCGTGACGCCGGTGATCACCATGGCGCTCAGAGTGCCGCCGATGGTAATGGTGGAGGTGCTGTTGGTGCCACCAGCGGTGCGGGCGGTGAGGTAGGTCGTCCCCGTTTCGATGCGCACTGCCTGGCAGGTAGTCATAGTGCTGCCGGTACACCAGCGCACCTTGGCCGGAAACGGGTGGGTGACCGAGGGCGCGGTCTGGGTCACGCAGGTGCGCAGGTTCGAGGCGGTGCAGTACTCGCCTGGAATGAAGGTGTAAAAATAGGCATCCGAAACCAGGTTGGATACGGTGGTGGGTAATTCCTGAATGCCGTATCCGTCTTTCCTGACCTTGGTATAGGTCGATGTCTGCGCCGAAGTCTGACTGGGGTAGGTAGTAGTGTTCAGGGTGCCGTCGGCGTTGTAGTAGGTCGGCGCGGTATAGGTGACCGCGGCGGTGTAATAAACACCGTTGTAATCGTTGTTGCGAAACAGTGAGGTAGTCGCGCCGCTCACATAGTCGGGCATGTCGGTTGCATCCATGCTGCCCGAATCGTCGAGTATGAACATCAGATTGGGCAGCACCGATGAGGTAGAGGAGGTCACCAGCGGTATCGAAGAAAGATCGGTGGTCGCGGCACGGACATTGACGCTGGCCACGGCGTAGAAAAACACCAGCGCTCGGCTGATGGTCCTGACAAAACGGCGATTCATGATGGACTCCTAATAGTCGTCGGGTTACAGCGACACGGGTTACAGCGAGACAATCGCCTGGACGTAACTGATGGTGTTGCGCGGTCCGACAATGCGCGAGGTGATACGGTAGTAGATGGAAGTGCTCGACTGGATCTGGATAAAGCCCGCGCCCTTGCTGCTTGTTGAGGCGGTGCTGGTGGAGGTTTGCGGCACCGCGCAATCCACGCCGGTGGCCACCGGATCGCCGCTGGCATTGCACAGTCTTTGAATGGCGTAGGAAACGGTATTGCCGGTGGCGCTATTGGTTGCCAGGGTCACCGCCTGGGCGTTGGGCGCCACCACGGCGGCCCAGAAAGCATCCCAGGTCTGGCCGACAACTGGGTCCTGGCGCGAAGCGGCATAGCCCTGCGCATAAATATTATTGTGCAGGGTGGCGCCGCTGTTGTTGGTTTGAATCCAGGTGATCGCTGTCTCGATGCCGGTATCGCCGTAATTGGTGGCGGCCTGTTGAAACGCGAGATTGCCGGCGATTATGGTAGAGGTATCCACCGAGCGCATCAGGGCAATGCCCGCCAAAGTGAGGGCCACCAGCACAATCAGCGCCACCATCAGCACCACGCCCTTCTGGCGTGCTCTGGCGACGAAGCCGGCTCTGCCCTTTAAAACCTCGTGGCGAGCCATCACGCCCGGCATGGGGCGCGTAGTCGTGCAAATACTCATTGTTGAGGTCAACATCCTGTTTGCGCTCCTGCCCATGCAATATTGCGTAGTGGAACCACGGTTTGAAACACCTTGTAGCGATGGTTCTGCCAAGTGGTGTTTGTCGACAGATCGATGGTCACCGCGGTCGGATTGGTTACCGGAACCAGGGCCGTGGGGGGGTTGGCAATAACGGTCGCGCCTTCCCAAGTCGGCGCGGGAGCGGTGCCGCTGCCTGCCCCGGTGACGGCTGTCTTCTCCACTAGCGCGCTCCGTGCCACCAGAGCAATGCGCACCGCGGACACCTTCGCAAAACCGCAGGCCGTGGTGGGCGTGGTTTGATTGAAGGTGTCCATGATGCCGTCCATGGGTGGGCCGGTGATATCCGCGCCATACTGGGCGCGCATGCTGACGATGCCGCCGCCGATCTGCACCCACTTGCTCGCATCGGCGACATCCGCGACGAGACTGCAGTTGTTGACCATGTAGTCGCACTGGGTAAGATTGCCGCTACGAATCGCGTAGGCGTAAATCTTTGGCGATTGGCCCAGATTGAAAAGCACACCGTTGGTCATGCTGGCAACACCGGTGCTCACGCTGACCACTTGACCGGTGACGTTCGCCACCGTATCCAGAGTGAGAACACACGGGCTCGCGCGGGTCTGCGGCGTGGCGATTATCCGGTCGTTATTGATAAACGACGAGGCCGTCTGCACGGTATAGGACTGGGCGGAAGGTTGCGACACGATGCCATCGCCCAGCGGCGTGCCATTGGTGTTACCGTAGGACACTAAAAGCGTATCGGTATTGTTATCTCCGGCCGGAATGCTGGCGTGATTGATGGTGGCCGGCGCCATCGCGTTGAGCGTCACCCCGGCGCGCAGCGTCACGTTGCAGCCGATCATGCGCGCGTCGCTGGTGGCGTAGCCTGACTGCCGGATTTCCCGCTGCAAGCCGTACAGAGCGATGGCGCCGGTACTTTGCGAATCGCCGCCGCTGGTGGTGGTGCGCTTTTGTTCCTCGGCCAGACTGAATACCTGCATCATGATGAGCAGGCCAAACATGCCGATCACCATGCCCACCATGATCTCCACCAAGCTGAATCCGGCGTGGTGGCGCGATGTCGATCCATTGATTAAGGCCACAGTCACGCTCCGCTATTGGACCTGGGCGATCACGGTGTAATTGTGGGCCGAGGCGCTCGCCGATTCGCTGGGCAGCTTCCACAGCACCACCACCGTCACCAGTCCCGTCGACCCATCCACGGTTACCGTGGGCGCGTTGGTGATCGCGGTGACACCCGGCATGGTCGCCGCCACATTGGCGTACCAACTGTTGTAGAAAGTACCGCCGCTTCCAGCGCTACCCTCAAAATTGGTTTTCAAAGTCGACGCAGTGCGGTTGGTGCTCCACATCTGCCCCAGCAATTCATTGGCCAGCAGGCTTGCCTCCGAGCGATGCTTGGCGTCGCTCGCGGCCTTCACCGCGGTCGCCTGCATGCCTACCACGGCCAGAATTCCCACCGAGAAAATCAGGATAGCCACAAGAGACTCAAGCAACATTGAACCGCGCTGGGATTGCGCCTGGCGCACTGTAAGATTGCTCGAATAGCTCGCGTTAAAGTTCTTCATGGACACCCCTGCGGATCGGTGCTGGTGAATTTGGGATCGCACATGCGAACCTGACCGCCGGGGGAAACCACCACCCGCAGGCAGCGCATATTCCCGGCCGCCGCCGCACAGGTGCCGCCGGTAGGATTGGTGACATTAATGGTGATGTTGCCCGCGGGCACCGGCGATACCCGGCCAATGCCGCTGAACATGATGGTGTTCTGGCTTGCCGCGACCACCGCATTGGGGGTGCCTTCGCTGCTCGGTCGTGTCTGAATAATGCGCGGAGCGGTGGCGACATCCGCGGCCCCGGTAAAAGGAGCGCTGTTGCATAAGCCCTCCGGATCGTCAAGACTGACCACCCAGTTGGCGCCCGAGGTGGACAGGGTGCAGGTACTGTCCATGCTGCTGGTCAACTGGAAACGCACGGTGGCATTGCGGTTCACCGCCTCGGCTCGCGCCAGGCTGAGGCCATTCTGAATCGCTTCTGCGGAGGTGCGAATCTGGCTGCTTTGCAGCCAGGTGGTAAAACTGGGCAGGCCGAGCGCGATGAGGATGCCAAGAATCACCATCCCGATCATCAATTCGATCAGGGTGGCGCCGCTCGAGCCGCGTTTATTCATCAGCAGACGCCCGCTTTCTTGGTGACCCAGCAGGTATTCGGGCTCGCCGCGGTCCAACCAGAGGGTGCACCTACACCTATGGTGCTGGTCTTGCCGTTGCTTTGATCCACGGCAAAGGTGAATCCGGCCATGGCATTCTTGCCGACGGCCTGCAGGGTATAGCCCACGGCAGTAGCCGCGGCTACACAGGAGAAATTGAAATAGGTACTGGTGGTGGTATCGGCATTGCATTCCGGGGCCGCGACATAGGTGCGGTTGTCCTGGAAAAACTGTTCCATTTTTACCCGCTTGGTGGTGAGCGTCGAGGTGGCGTCGGGAATTCTGCTGCGAACGACGTACTCGGTATAGGAAGGCACCGCGACGGCGGCAAGAATACCGATGACCACGACGACAACCATTAACTCGATCAAGGTGAATCCCTTTTGCGTTTTCAAGCCAGCCTCCCGAAAATTTGTCTGTTCATTCAGAAATAACTTGGCTCAATCGCCTGTGTTTTTCCGGCCCTTTTGAACCCTCTGTACACCGCAAGAATAGAGATTTGACCGCGAAACGCAACGCTAACCGCCGACCGGTGGAATTCGCGGGACGAACGGTCAATCCGCGGTTCTCGCCGGGTTTCTTCGCGCATACAATCACGGTCATCGAAACGACAAGCGGATAGTGATGACCTGGATTCCGATGGCGACGGTTACGCGGCGCCTAATTTTGGCGCTGGCTGTGTCCATCGCCGCACACACGGCGTTTGTGATGCTGCCGTATGCTGGAGGGACAGGGCAAGGGGCTGAGCTTGGAGCGGAGGACTCCCGTCCGGCACGCGGACTACAGTTTCGAATCGTTTCCATACAGGCGGCGCAGTCCGCTGCGTTACCCGCAGATCAGGCCGTCGGAGTGCCCGAGTTTGCCGCGCCGGATTCACATCGCGAAAGGCCTGTCAATACCGAACGGGCGCAGATCCGCGAGCACGGCCCGCTTCCGATCTCGGCGCCCGCCTTCTACACCACGGATCAACTCAGCAAGCGACCGGCGCTCCTTGGCGATGACCCGCTGGAAGCCACGCCGCTGCGCATGCTTGCTTCGTCAGGCAAACTGATGCTCAAATTGTGGATTAATGATCGCGGCCAGGTGGTCGAGGCGGAAGCCGAGAAAAGTGAACTGCCCGCGGAATTTGTCGCCGCCGCGGCGGCAGCTTTCAAACAAGGTCGTTTTTCACCCGGCGAGCGCGGGGGATTGCCGGTAGGCTCGGTTATCCGAATTGAAGTTCGCTACAGCGACAGCCGCAGATCCTCATGATGAAAGCTGAAAACGGCACTTTTCGACTTTCGCTGCGTCAGCGTACTGGCGCCCGTGGATCGCAGGCGCGCACAATACCGATCACAACATTTGCTGGAGGGACAGCCATGAAATCCTTGCCCACGCTATTTTCCTTGGTCACCTGCGTCGGCCTTGCGTTTGCCGGCAGCGGAGCCGTCGCGCAGACATGGAGCACCCCGACGAAACTCTCCGGAAAATGGACCGCGCCTGGCAGCAGCAACGGCCAGCGGCTTTTCGTCAATCTGGACCCTGTCTCAGGCACCGGCGAGCTATCCATCGCCTTTTCCGAGGATCGCTGCAGTATTCGCGGTGCGCCGATGACCATGGCCATGCTGGGCGGGCGCATCACGCTGAAGACGGCGGCAGGCTATGCCAGCATGTGCGTGGACAGTATGACGCTGGAAATGACGCCAAACCCCGGCCCCAAAGGCGCCATCGGCTATCTGGGCGAATTGCGTCTCACCGGTTCCGCCGCAAGCCGCGCGCCGGTTCTGCGCGGCCGGCTGACCGAGCCCTAACAAATTCGGCGGAGCACGAATGACAAAAACGA
Source organism: Bordetella parapertussis (assembly GCA_945897475.1). Taxonomy (GTDB): domain Bacteria; phylum Pseudomonadota; class Gammaproteobacteria; order Burkholderiales; family SG8-39; genus 2-02-FULL-62-17. Next base: position 3,204 of record CAMDFL010000124.1, on the reverse strand, counting down.
AAATATGCCTCGCGGCCGCCATGCTGGCTTTGGCCACCGGTGGCGTTCGCGCACAAGCGCCTTTGCCCGCGCCTTCGCAGACGGATACCGAAATCAATCTGCTGAAGATGGAGATGCAGCGCATGCGCGCCGAGGTGGAAATCATGAAAGGCCACATCGGCCGCATCGTTCAATACATTCAACAGCGCGACGCGCAATCCGCGGCGCCGCCGCAATTTCCGCCGCAGCTTCAGCCTCAGGCGCAAGCACCACAACCCGCCCTGGGTTTCAACCCCGCCAATGCCAGGGTCAGCATCGCAGGCGCGCCCACGCTGGGTCGCGCCGATGCGCCGATCACCATTGTCGAGTTCTCCGATTTTGAGTGCCCGTTCTGCCAACGTCATTTCAGATCCACCCTGCCCGAGATCAAGCGCGACTACGTGGACACCGGCAAGGTGCGTTATGTGTTCCTGGATTTCCCGCTGGAGCAGATGCACCACAAGGCGCGCAAGGCGGCCGAGGCCGCGCACTGCGCCGCCGAACAGGGCAAGTTCTGGGAGATGCATAACATACTGTTCGAGCAATCGGCCAACCTGGATCTTCGCCAGTACCCCGATTACGCCAGGAAACTCAATCTCGAGGCTTTCGCATTCGATCTTTGCCTGAGCTCGGGTAATCAAACAACGAAAATCAATCGCGGCATCGCCAGCGGACAATCGGTGGGCATCAACGCGACACCAAGTTTCATCATCACCAAGACCGATCGAGGCGATATTGTCAACGGCGGCAATATCATCACCGGCGCGCAGCCCTACGATCAGTTCAAGAACGCCATCGAGCAGGCGCTCGCCGCCAAGTAACGCTCGCGTGCCGATCAAGACCACGACCTTCGATTTCGGGCCGATCGGCAACAAGATCGTCGCGCTGATGGGATTCGCGGTCGCGGCGGCGGCGCTGACATTGTCGTCGTGGACAACCTGGCGGGTTGTAAGTCTCACGCACGATGTCTGGCAAGCGCGTCACTGGACCGTCACGCAGGCTAGCGTGCTGCATGTGAGCATGTCCACGGCGCACGAGCCCAGACGCCTGGGTTATTACAGCGTGCGCATCAAGTACCGATACGCTTACAGCAACAGGAATTACGAAGCGGGCCGCCTGGTGTTCACCGGACAGACGGGGGAAGCCGTCGATGTCTGGGACGGTCAATGGCTCGCGCGCGTGACCGAATTCGTCGAGAGTTCGCGCCTTTCGGGCCGCCCGATGCCGGTGTTCGTCAATCCCTCGAACCCCGCCGATGCGGTGGTGTTTCGCGACCTTGCAAGGGGCAACTACGTCATGTTGTCCTTGATGATGATCTTGTCGAGCCTGCCATTGATCGGGGTGACCGGCATCTACCTGCCGCGATGGAGGACGTCTGGTTCGGTGAGGAGAACCAAGATTTTCATTGCGCTGCTGTTTCCCGCGATCGCGCTGGCAGGTGCCGCCATCGCGGCCTCGGTCTGAATTCACCATCCCTGACTTAACCCGACACGCCACTCCCATTTGCCACGAAACTATGAGCGACGGCACCGCGACAAAATCCGGTTCGCCTCTGTGCGGGCCGCCGGAGTGGTATCCGCCTGGACAGTAAATTCCAGGGGATTCGCCTCGAACGCGACAAATCCCTGGCGGTCAATGGCGTGTTGTTCCGGCGCGTCCAGGCGGCTGAAAGTGTTTTCAAGCTGGCAACCCAGACTGCTGCGGCGAAGTTGGCCGGTGCCTTGGCGCGGATCGGAAAATGATTGGGGTCAGAGCAACATTAAATCTAAAATATCGCGCTCGTGATGATGGACTGCCGACGGATCAGTGGGGCGCCCCGGAGCGTACCCGACTGCATGCCTGGATGGCTATCGATCCTCGTCCGCGCATACCGACGACGTGCGAAGCGTGATGGACTATTTGCGCAAAAAGCATGGCATCACCGAATTCTATGTGTTGGGTCACAGCCTGGGAACGCTCAGCTCACGGTGGCTGGCAAGAGACCTGGGGAAGGAACTCGCGGGCAGCATACATTCGGCAACGCTCAACATGGATCCGCGGTTCTTCAGTAGAGCGGCCTACGGCCACTCGGTCTGGGCTTTTTCCCATACCACCATCACGAACCCCATGCTGCATGTGCATAACGAGAATGATACCTGCCGCATCACGCCCTATAACATCGTGAAAAAATTACGCCGGCGAAAACCTGGTGACAGTGCGCGGCGGCATAGCCGAGGGCGACCCCTGCGGTGGCGGGCACCTGCACTCGAACCAGGGGCGCGAGGAAGTGGTCGCAAAAGCCATCCTGGAGTGGATCAAAACCCGCAAGGTGGAAAAACTGATTGGTGACTGATTTGCCGTTGCCAGGCGGAGTCCCCGAACGGTCTACGTGGCGTTCAAGTCTTTCAGGGATTCGACTGCTTTTGCGGCAGCGGTCTTTCCGTCGCGAAGCGCACTTATCACGCCGCGTGGCGAACCCTTGCGCAGATCCCCGACTGCAAATACGCCCTCGACATCAGTCGTACCATCGCCATCGACCTCGACATGGCCGTCATCATCCAAAGTCACAACACCCTCAAGGCAATTGCTGTTCGGATCGAATCCCGCATGCACCAGCACACCATGGACACTCAGCTTTTCGCGGCGGCCACCCGCGACATGCTCAACCTCAATTCCATTGACAAATTCGCCCCCTTCAACCGCCACCGCTATCTGGCCAATGCGTATGTCCAGCTTGGCATGTTGCCGGGCACGCGCCTGAAGCTCGCCAGCGGCACTGAGTTGTGGCTGCGCCTCTATCACATGCACGACTGACGCAAACTTCGCCAGATACAGGGCTTCCATGATCCCCGCATAGCCACCGCCGCACACCGCCACCGCTTTGTTGGTGTACAGCCCGCCGTCACAGAAGGCGCAATGGATCATGCCCTTGCCTTGGTACTTATTTTCGCCGGGTATCCCCAAAGGCCGGGGTTTGAGGCCGCCTGCAACGATGATCACGGGCGCGGTGTAGGCCTTGCCATCGGCGCAGGTCACCGAGCGGCAACCCGAGTAGGACTCGATCTCGATGACCTCGCCTAATTCCATCTTTACGCCCGTGGCGGCCTCAACCAACATATTGGCGAGCCTGGGGCCTTCGATGCGTTCGCCCGGAGTCGGATAATTTTCCATCCATTCAAGATTGCCGACCTGGCCGCCAAAGGACTC
>CAMDFL010000123.1 GCA_945897475.1 Bordetella parapertussis | reverse complement strand
GTTACCTCCTCGACCTGGCCGGACTTGCCGGCCACCTCCACCGCGTCGCCTTTGCGAATCTGATTCTCCAATAACAAAACCATACCGGTGAAATAATCCTTCACCAGGCTTTGCACGCCAAAACCAATCGCAAAGCCCGCGATGCCCGCGGTGGCCAAGAGCGGCGCAATGGAGATTCCCAATTCCCCCAGAAGCAGCATGCCGGTAACAACAGCGATCACCACGCCCGCCACATAGCGGAACACCTGAGTCATGGTTTCTATGCGCTTCAACTCCTCGACGCTGGCGCCGCGCGCCGCGGCTCGTCCATACAGCAACATGATCAATCGCTTGCATGCGCTCCACAGCACCCAGGCAAGAATCAGCACCAATGCGATACGCCAGAAGATATCAATAACATTCGCGATAAAAATCGGCAAATAAGGAATTTCTCCCAGACCCAGGCGATCAAGAATGGCTCTCATGCACCGCACTCCAACAAAGAAATAAAAACTTCGCGGGCGGGGGAACACCCCGCCCTTCACCACGGGGCTAAGCCCCTTGGGATTCCCCCAACTCAGGTCCCGCTGCAATTGAGCGGGAAAAAAGAGATTCATGCATGGTAACGGCGCGCCCGACAATTGTCGAAGCGACGTTGTTTATTCGGATATGAATTTGGCACTGCAAACGACACAGCGGGCACACTGCAAGCGACACAGCGGGCACGGCAAGCGGCAAAGCGGGAACTGCAAGCGACACAGCGCCACGCGCGGCTTTCTGCCATCATGCGTCGCATCGCTATGAAAATACCATGGATCGATTTCGTACCCGTCGTTCGCTGCTCACCGCAGCGCTTGCCCTTCCGCTATTGGGGCCGGCGTCACTGGGCGCCGCACAAAGTGGCCGGATGAAACGCGCTATACCGCGCACTGGTGAAACGATTTGCGCCGTGGGCCTGGGCACATGGCAGGGTTTCGATGTCGCGAACGACGGCGCGGGGCTAGCGCAAGCCAAACAAGCTCTTAAAACCTTCGCCGAACTTGGCGGAGAAATGGTCGACTCCTCGCCGATGTACGGGTCCTCCGAAACCGTCACCGGCGATCTCGCGGCTGAGCTCGGTTTGCATAAACGCCTGTTCGTCGCCACCAAGGTCTGGACACAAGGCCGCGAGGCAGGCATCGCGCAAATGCGCGATTCCATAAAGAAATTGCGCAGCTCGCTCAAAGGACCGCTTGATCTGATGCAAGTGCACAACCTGGTCGATACCGGTACGCACATGACCACATTGCGTGGCTGGAAAAAAGATGGCCTGATTCGTTATATTGGCGTAACGCATTACCACGCCGGGGCCCACGCCGACCTGGAGAAAGCGATTCGATCCGCGGACGTGGATTTCCTGCAAGTCAATTATTCTCTGGCCGAGCCGCAGGCGGATCAGCGCCTGCTCTCGGCGGCGGCCGAGTCCGGCGTTGCCGTCATCATTAATCGGCCCTTCGCCGAAGGCGCCATGTTCGCCCACGTCAAAGACAAGGCTTTGCCGCCCTTCGCTGCGGACATCGGTGTGACGAGCTGGGCGCAGTTGTTCCTCAAGTGGATCATCGCCCATCCGGCGGTAACCTGCGTGATTCCCGGCACGCGCAACGCCGCGCACGTTACCGATAACCTCGGGGCGGCAATCGGGACATTGCCGGACGCTACGATGCGCCGGCGCATAGCCGAGCATTTCAAAAGTTTATAAAACCCAGGAAAGCTTCAGAACAGGGAAACCGGGAGAACCCTCTTTCCCCGTTACCCCTATCTCGCTCAGAACAGGGGAAGAGAAAAATCCATCTTTCCCCGTTACCCTTATATATTGGGAACACAGCACTTCAGCGAAGTTGCTCCCGCAATAAATCAACGCTTGCCGGGTCAATTCGACCCGCCTCCTGAGCAAGCGCGATGCTTCGCCGAGCCAGTTCTCGGTAAAACGCAGCAATATCCGGATCAATTGCATCAAGCGCCTGAAGATGACGGCGGGCGGTGCCGGCATCGCCGCGAGCGTAGACACCGGCCATCGCGTGCGCCGGCTCAGAATGATCGAGCGCCGCAAGCGTACCGCGCGCCAGAGAAAGCAAGGCCTTGCGCGAGGCATCGCCATGCATTCCAACCGAGTCGAATATTTTCATTCCCTGATCGAGCAAAACGCAAAGGAAGGCCGCGCCGTAATGCGAGGCCGCGTGATAGGCGGCGCGCGCCCCAGGAGGAACGAACAGACTTTGCGCGCCCAGCTTACGAACCAGGACTTCAAGCAGACCTAGCAAAGGCTCTTCAGCCTCCAGCGCTATCGCGCTTTGCGGCAGGGCACGCGCGGCAACTTCACAGTCGGCGAACATCAGCAACGGGTGAAAACTGCCGATTTTCGCGCCAGCGGCCTTCGCCAGATCAAGCGCCGATAGCTCTGTTGCGCCACTGCAATGCACCACCATCACACCAGCGCGCCAATGCAGATCCGCAACCAGAGTGGCTATCGTGTCGTCAGGCACGGCAAGGAATACGAGCTGAGCGCAATCAACCACCGCTTGCGCGTCATCCATAATTTCGCAACCAGGAATACTCGCAGCACACGCCTCGGCCGAGGCGCGCGTTCGACTCGCCACCGCGACCACCGACTCGCCCGCCCGCGATAGAGCCAATGTCAACGCCTTGGCGACACGACCTGCGCCAATAAAACCGATGCGAAGTTTCTCAGTCATGAGTATCCAATGCAGAGCACAAACCAGCGCAACGAATGTTGAGTAGCGGAAATAAAGACAAGCGGGATAAAGCTACAATGGTGCCTTCCTTGGAGCCAGCTCCGCGGCCCCACCCAGTTGCGCAATCTTCTTCTCCTTATCATCGTATCAATCTTGTGCCACACCGTTGCCTCGGGCACGCGCGTGGCCGCATCCCTGTTCGCCATTCATCTGGGCGAGTCTACCTTCACCGTGGGCATGATTAACGGCTTATACGGTTTTTTGCCCATGCTGCTGGCCGTGTACGCCGGGCGCTTTACCGACCGCGCCGGGACGCGCCTGCCGATGCTGGCAGGTGCCGCCTGCATGGCAATTGGCGTCAGTCTTCCCTATTTCTGGCCCGGTGTTACCACGCTGTATGCCACTACCACTCTGGTGGGTTGCGGCTTCATGCTCTACAACATCGCGCTGCAAAACGTGGCCGGCTTCATGGGCAAACCCGAGGACAGGGGAATGAATTTCAATTTGCTGTCGCTAGGGTTTTCTATTTCCAGTTTGATGGGGCCCTTGATCGCGGGGCTCGGGATCGATAGCTTCGGTCATCGCTATACGTTTCTGGCGATGGCTGCCCTGCCCGTCATTCCGGTGGCGATACTTGGGTTTTCAATACTGAAACTTCCCCGCGGCCCGGCGGCCGCGGTGCAGGCTCGATCGCACCGAGTGTGGGACCTTTTGCGCGACCGCAAGCTGGTTTGGTTATTCACACTGACGACATTGCTCACATCCGGGTGGGAACTGTTTGCATTCATGATCCCCGTCTACGGCACCTCGATTGGCCTGTCGGCCACCGCCATCGGCCTGGTGATGAGCTCCTTCTCGGCGGCGTTGATTATTATTCGCTTGATTCTTCCCGCGTTTATCAAACGCGTCGACCCCTGGGTCATTATCACCGCGACCTTGGTCTATGCCGGGGTCGTGTTCAGCTTGTTCCCGTTCGCCCAATCGGCACTGTGGCTGGGCATACTTTCATTTTTATTGGGACTCGGCCTTGGGTGCCCGCAACCTCTGGTGGTGTCCTTGATGCACCGGCACGCGCCCACCGGACGTATCGGAGAAACGATAGGATTCCGCCAGGCGATGATTTATGCGAGCCAATGCACGATGCCGATGTTGTTCGGCGCGGTCAGCGCGCTGTTGGGAACAGGCCTGGTTTTCTGGGGGATTGCGCTCGGCCTCGCCGGTGGCGGATTCGCCGGACGACGCGAACGCGAAGAGGCGAAAACCACACATTGATCGCGAAGCTCTGGATACATGAACTGCCGATGGACTATAAAATGAACTTCGTCAAATGAACTTTGTTAAATGAGCATTGTTAGATGAACTTCGAACAACTACGCCACGAATATATGCTCTCGGGATTGGACGAAAAGGACGCCGCGCGCGATCCGTTTCGCCAGTTTGATAACTGGTTCAAGGCCAGCGCCGATGCCAAGCTGCCGCTTGCCAATTCGATGTCGCTGGCGACTGCCACGCTCGCCGGCCGCATTTCAATCAGGGCGGTGCTGCTCAAGGCAGTGGATACGGGCGGATTTACTTTTTATACCAATTTTGAGAGCCGAAAGGCGAGGAACCTCGCCGAAAATCCACACGCGGCGCTGCTTTTCTGCTGGGATGAGTTGGAGCGCCAGGTACGCATCGAGGGCAGCATTGAACGCGTGAGCGACGCCGAATCCGATGCCTACTATCACTCGCGGCCTCTTGGCGCGCGCCTGGGCGCCTGGGCTTCACCGCAAAGCCAGGTGTTGCCCGACCGCAAAAACCTGGAGGAAAAGCTGGCCGCGATCACCTCGCAATATGGCGACAAACCGCCGCGTCCGCCCTTCTGGGGCGGCCTGCGCGTGACACCCGACTGGTTTGAATTCTGGCAGGGCCGCAAGGACCGGCTGCATGATCGGATTAGCTACCGGTTGGAGGGTGGGATCTGGATCATCGAAAGACTCGCGCCATAGTGAAATTAACGCGCGAGATTTAAGCGCGCTTCAGTTTTTCGGTGAAATTTTTTCGGAACTTCGCAACCTTTGGCGCCACAACATGGGCGCAATACGGCTGACCGGGATTACGCGCGAAATATTCCTGGTGATAATTCTCACCCATGTGGAACGTTGACGCTGCACTCACCTCGGTGACGATGGCGTCGCTCCACAGCTTTGCCTTGCCCAGATTCGCGATCACCTCTTTCGCGATAGCTTGCTGCTCGGGCGAGTGATAGAAAATCGCCGAGCGATACTGAGTGCCCGCGTCATTTCCTTGCATGTTCAAGGTAGTCGGATCGTGAATGACGAAAAACACCTCGAGCAATTCGCGGAACGAAACCGCTTTGGGATCGTAGGTGATGCGCACCACCTCGGCATGCCCGGTGTCACCACCGCAAATATCCTCGTAGGTCGGCTTGGGGGTGTGCCCACCCATGTAACCTGACTCCACCGATTGCACGCCTTTTAATTGATCAAAGACCGCCTCGATGCACCAGAAGCAGCCACCAGCGAGTGTCGTTTGTTCAAGACCCAATGTGGATTCTTCGTTGCTCATCTTTGCGATCCCCTTTAATTTTCGCTATTAAATGTTTGTTCGAATATTTGCCAAAAAATTTATTCGAATGTTTGTTTAGTTTGTCAACTCGCTGACGAATCGGTCCGAATTTGTGTACCACATTTGCGTATTATGCGTGGGACAAAGACAAGCCGAAGACAAGAGTAAGCTTTGGTTTTAAGCATACCAGAGTGCCGATTGGCGTCTGGTCGCCACACAGCCGATAGAAAAGAAAAGCCCCATGGAACAACGCTCACCTCAGACACTAATGCCCGCAGACCCTTGGGCTGCGCCTTTTCCCGAGCAGGAAATCGCCGGAGAAGTATTGATCGAGAAATACGCCAAGGACGGCGAACGCACCGTTCGCGAGGTGCGACTTCGCGTCGCGCGCGCGCTGGCCGCCGTCGAGCCACTGGACAAGCGAGCCTATTGGGAGAAGAAATTTCTCGAAACCCAGGAACGCGGTTTCGTTCCTGCGGGGCGCATCAATTCCGCCGCCGGTACCACGCTTGCAGCCACGCTGATCAATTGCTTCGTGCAGCCGGTGGGCGACTCGATCACCGAGGCGCACGCCGGGCGCCCCGGCATCTACACCGCGCTTGCTGAGGCCGCCGAAACCATGCGCCGCGGCGGCGGAGTGGGCTACGATTTTTCCACCATTCGTCCGGTGGGCGCTTTCGTCAAAGGCACGCATTCGCGCGCCTCAGGTCCAATTTCCTACATGCGTGTGTTCGACCGCTCCTGCGAGACGGTGGAATCGGCCGGCGCGCGCCGTGGCGCGCAAATGGGTGTATTGCGCTGCGACCATCCCGATATCGAAGCATTCATCCACGCCAAGGACAGTGGCGATCTCACCAACTTTAATATTTCGGTCGCGGTAACAGATGCGTTCATGCGCGCGGTCGAAGCCGATAGCGACGTGGAACTGGTGCATCTCGCCGAGCCAACAGAAGACGAAAAGCGCTCCGGCGCGTATCAACGAATAGACGGTCAATGGGTCTATCGCAAAACGCGCGCACGCAATTTGTGGGAACAGATCATGCAATCCACCTACGATCACGCGGAACCGGGGATATTGTTTCTGGACCGTATGAACGCGGACAACAACCTTTATTACTGCGAAAAAATCGAGGCGACCAATCCTTGCGCGGAGCAACCGCTCCCCCCTTATGGCTGCTGCTGCCTGGGTTCGATCAATCTCACTCGTTTCGTGCGCCATCCATTCATGAAGAACGCAGAATTCGATTTCGAGGCTTTCGGCGAAAACGTCGAACTTTCGGTGCGCATGCTCGATAACGTGCTCGAGGCCACTCGCTGGCCCCTGGAACGCCAACACGAAGAAGCCATGGCAAAACGCCGCGTCGGTCTGGGTTTCACGGGTCTGGGCGACGCGCTTATCATGCTGCGCCTGCGCTATGACACGCCCGATGCCTGCGCCATGTCGGAGAAAATATCCGCCTGCATGCGCGACCGAGCCTATGCCTACTCGGCGGATCTGGCGCACGAGCGCGGCGCTTTTCCCTTGCTCGATGTTGAGAAGTATTTATCGGGCGGCAGCTTCGCCTCGCGCCTGCCCGAGGTAATCAAGGAAAAAATACGTAAGCTCGGCATACGCAATTCGCACCTGCTGTCGATCGCCCCCACCGGAACCATCAGCCTGGCCTTCGCCGACAATGCATCGAACGGCATCGAACCGCCCTTCTCATGGACCTACTCGCGTAAAAAACGCATGGCAGAAGGCGGCTGGAAGACCTATGCGGTCGAAGATTACGCGTGGCGCTTGTACAAACATCTGGGCGAGAGCGGCGAGATCGAAGGCTTTGATCCGGAAATGAAAGAACTGCCTGGCTATTTCGTCACCGCTCTGGAGATTTCCGCCACGGCGCACAAGAACATGGTGGCCGCGGTCGCGCCTTACGTGGACACCTCCATATCTAAAACCGTGAACGTACCCGCAGATTATCCTTATACCGAATTCGAGGATCTGTATCTGTCGGCATGGAAAGCCGGCCTGAAGGGCCTGGCAACCTATCGCCCCAACAGCGTTCTGGGATCAGTCCTATCTGTAACACCAGATGCGCCTGCGCCCACCCAGGCCCAGCCGCAGGACGTGGAAATGGACAACGCCAATAAGCGCCTGTCCATTGCCTCCTTGCCCGCGCCGGTATTGACTTCGCTGGTCTGGCCCAATCGCCCCGACATGCCCGAAGGCAATCTTGCGTGGACCTACATGATCCGCCATCCCGGCGGTGACTTCGCCCTGTTTGTCGGACATATCGACAAAGGATCGCGCGCGTTTCCCTTTGAAATCTGGGTGAACGGCAACGAGCAACCGCGGGGATTGGGCGCCGTGGCCAAGACGCTTTCCATGGACATGCGCGCCGATGACCGCGCCTGGTTGAAACGCAAGCTCGAGGTATTGGCCACAACGGCGGGCGATACCGCATTTGAGATGTCCTTTCCTCCGGACGGCGAAAAGAAGCTGGTGCCCAGCGTGGTCGCGGGCATGGCTCGCGTGCTGGCGTGGCGCTGCGAACAACTTGGGGCGCTGGACGAACGCGCTCCCGACCTGCTCTCGCCTGAGGGCAGACCACATCCGCTGCTCGATGCCATGTTCTCGGTGGAGGAGCCGCGCACCGGCACCGACGGCACGCTCTCGTGGACGGTCGATATCCGTAATCCGGCTACCGGCGAGGATTTTGTCCTTGGATTAAAGGAAGTCACACTCCCCGACGGTATCACCCGGCCCTACTCAATGTGGCTAGCCGGTCATTACCCGCGCGCCCTGGACGGTCTGGCGCGCTTGTTGTCGCTGGACATGCGCATCATCGATCCCGCCTGGATCGGCATGAAATTGCGCAAGCTTCTCAATTACTCCGAGCCTTTATGCGATTTTCTGGCATTTGTGCCTGGTGAAAAGCGCCAACAAAATTGGCCTTCATCGGTGGCCTATATCGCGCGTTTGGTGATTCATCGCTATGCGATGTTGGGCGTGCTGGACGAACACGGCTATCCCAAGCAGGGTACGAGCCGCATGGAAGTTGCAAGCGGCGACCCCCATCAAATGGCGGGCAAGCTCTGCACCGAGTGCGCAAATCACACCGTCATCAGAAAAGACGGCTGCGATTTCTGCACCGCCTGCGGGGCGGTGGGCAGTTGCGGATAATAAGGGTCAGAGCTGTCTGGTTAAGGGTCAGAGCTGTCTGGTAGGTGTCGGCGCGGGCTAACCAATCGACCGAAGCAGTCGGCGCGTTCATCCGCTCCGAACTGGCCACCTGGGGAAAGGTAGTGAAGGAAATCGGAATCGAACCAGAGTGAGCGATTCGGGAGCAGAGGCAACAAAACACTGATCCCGACTCTAGGGTCGAACCTGAATGCCTGCGTCGCGCAGTACCTCGATCTGCTCGCGTATTCGCTCGGGCATCGGTTTGAAAGTCGGGTCGGCGAGAACACGCGTTTCGGTGCGCCGGTAAATTTCCGCGTCATTCAAGGATAGGTCAAGAGTAACGTGGTGCGGCTGCGCGATATGCCAGGGTGTGTCGATGTACACCTCGATGCGGTTGACTTCGGGATCGCGAAAATACAAAGACCAGGCATTGCCATGGTCACGCGGTGAAATGTCGCTCACGTCATCGCGCGCCGCGACTATGCGATGCATGCGACGCAGATCCTCAAGGCTTTCGGTCATGAAGGAAATCTGCTGAATCGCATGGGTCTCACCCGATGAATCCGGCCTGCCGCTTGAGAGCACCAGTTGATGGTGCGCGCTCGGCGAGCGGGTGAGGAACACCACATACTGGCCGTTGGCCGGCCCGCGATCGGTCTCGACGAAACCCAGCGCCTCCTTGTAGAACGCCGCCATGCGCTCGACATCGCGCACGAATATCCCCATGTGCGAGAGGCGGAGTTGCGGGATGTCGTGTTTCATGGGTTGAGAGCCTCCGGGTTTTGCTTTGGACTTGTCAAGGCGTGCTCTTAGTAATTCCACACCTTGCGCGCGATAGTCACCACCAATTCCATCTTGCGCCATTGCTCATCCTCGGTGAGGCTGTTGCCGTGGTGGGTGCTGGCGAAACCGCACTGGGTGGAAATGCACAGATTCTCCAGCGGCACGAATTTCGCTGCTTCGTCGATGCGGCGGCACACGGTGTCGATATCTTCCAACACGGGGGACTTGGTGGTGATTAAGCCCAACACCAGGCGTTTTTTGCTGTCCTTGGGGAAGAAGCGCAATGGCTCGAATCCGCCAGCTCGCTCGGAGTCGAACTCCATGAAGTAGCCATCGACGTTCAATTCATTAAACAGCAGTTCCGCAACCGGCTCGTAGCCGCCAGAGGCGGCCCAGGTGTTCTTGAAATTTCCGCGACAGGTATGCGTGGTCACTGCCATGTCGGCAGGACGATTGGCAATAGCATTGTTGATCGCGCCTGTGTAGGTGCGCAACAGCTTCTCCGGGTCGTCGCCGTTTTTCACGAAGGTCTCGCGATATTTCGGGTCGCACAGATACGCAAAACTCACGTCGTCGATCTGCAGGTACTTGCATCCGGCGGCGGCGTAGTCGGCGATCTCCGTGGCGTAGGCCGCCGAAACATCGGCCCACATCACGGCCAGATCGGGATAAGTCTCCATGTTCACCTTGGCTCGACCGCCGCGGTGATACAACATCGCTGGCGCGGGAATGGTCATTTTGGGCGTTTTTTTCACCGCAGACTTCAAAAATTTGAAGTACTCGGTGAAGATAGGTTTTGATCGCGACACCTTGCCCGTGACGTGCAATATCGGCGGCTGCTCGTCGGAACCCTGAAAACCAATCAGCGGCTTTTCGTTTACTGCCTTGACGCCATCGAGGCGCTCCAGAAAATCAATGTGCCACCAGTCGCGCGAAAACTCGCCATCGGTGATGCCAGTAAGACCTGCCGATTCCTGCTTTGACACCACTTCACGAATACATTTGTCGCGAATCTCGGCGTATTGGTCTGCGGATAATTCACCGGCGCGCAATTTGGTGCGCGCCTCGGCCAGCGCCTGCGGACGCAACAGGCTGCCAACCTGATCTGCGCGGTAAGGGGGTTTTGTGGCTTCAACCATTGTGATGCTCCGTTAATTGAATAATGAATCGTGAACTGCTTACTTTGAACCGTGCGCCGTGTCAGCGTCAGCGTCAACCGATATCGTCATTGGAACGAATCTGGCGTTGAACAGCGAGAATTGAAATGCGGGCATTGAATAGCGAGGTTTGATAATCGAGGTTTGATAATCGAGGTTGAAAAATTGCCATTTAAAAATCCGGGTTTAACATCAAACCCCATGGTAGGCGGTGACGCGCTCGACCTCGTTTTTCGATCCAAGAATCACACCGACGCGCTGGTGTAATCCGGTAGGTTGTATATCCAGAATGCGGCGTCGCCCATCGGTAGCCATGCCGCCCGACTGCTCGACAATGAATGACATGGGGTTGGCTTCATACATGATGCGAAGCCGCCCTTCCTTATGCTTGGCATCCTTGGGGTACATGAAGATACCGCCGCGCGAGAGCGTGCGGTAGACATCGGCCACCATTGATGCCACCCAGCGCATGTTGAAGTCGCGCTCGCGAACGCCGGTTTTGCCGGCCAGGCATTCGTCGATATAGCGCTTAACCGGCGCCTCCCAGTTGCGCATATTGGAGGTATTAATGGCGAACTCGCTGGTGTCGGCGGGGATGCTCACTGTCTCTTCGGTAACAACGAAGGTTCCGGCATCGCGATCCAGCGTAAAACCTACCGCGCCGCGGCCGACTGTGAGCACCATCAAGGTCGATGGGCCGTAGACCACGAATCCCGCCGCAAGCTGCTTCGAACCGGGCTGCATGAAAGCGGCGACGTCGGGTTTGGTGACGCCCTTGGGGCAATCCAGTACCGAGAAAATAGTGCCTATGGATACGTTGACATCGATGTTCGATGAGCCATCCAGAGGATCAAATAAAAGGAGCAGCTTTCCCTTCGGATAAGCCTCGGGAATTTGATAGGGCTCCTCCATCTCCTCGGACACCAGCCCCGCCAGCAGCCCGCTCCATTCTGTGGCCGCTATCAACAAGTCGTTGGAAATGACATCGAGATTTTTCTGCGTTTCGCCTTGTACGTTCTCGGTGCCAGCCGATCCGAGCACATTCGCCACCGCGCCTTTGGCGACCAGCGAGCTGATGGAAACGCAAGCGCCGGCCACTTGTTCGATCAGTTGTTTCAACTCCGCCGTGGCGGCGCCGGCGCGAACCTGTTCGGCGAGATAGTGGGAAAGGCTTTTACGGCTCATTGCGATACTCCGGGAAATGTGGCGCGACCAGGCGTCCAGGGCGGCACCCGAATAAGGAATTTTCAATGGATTTTCGATTATATCGTCCGGCGCAGTAGCATTCGGCGGCAGTTTGCGTCGATGCTCAAGGAGCTACCCCGACCGCGAAGTTTTTATTTATTTGCCTGTACCCGAATTTCCTATCTTCGATTCAGGCGCCCGCTCGAACACGATGTCCCCATAGTAAGCATGCGTTATTGCACCGGTGTTATCGGTATCGGTCATGATCGCGATGGCGTAGACCCGGCCGGGCTCCTCCCCAAAGGCGCGCTTGTAGTCCTCGTAGACATTGCGCGATTCCAGCCACCATTGGCCAAGCTTTTCTTTTCCACTTTCGGCCACGATCATCTTGCTGCGGCTGGTGTGATTGCTATGGATCAAGCTACCCTTAGGCGCTCGGTTCTCCCAAATGTAGGAAAGCGTCGCATAGGGCATCTCAAACCCCGCCAGCATACGAAGTTGAGTGGCAAGTATCCGCTCACCGAAATCCCATTTGCTCTTGTCGCCACTGAATGCGAGCACGATGCGCACGGGTGAATCCTCGCTGTGTGCCTGGGTGTTATCGGCCCCAGGGATGAGTTCCTCCACCAGCCAGCGCCAGCGCAACACCGGGTATGCTTTCAGATCGACGTCCACATCGTGGGTAAGGCCCGAGGCCGAGCCGTGCGCTCGCGCACGCATGACATTGCGCCCGCGGTGGCTCACCATGCCGTAATCGGTGTTTTTTTTCAGGCGCGAGAAAGTCCATACGCGCCAACCGCCTGGCAACCCCTCGCCGGGTTGCGCTTTGGAAAATGCGGTGATGGCCGGGAGGACGACTTGCTCGGTGTCCCCTGGCGGTGAGCTCGCACAGGCGGCGAGCATCACCGCAAGTAACGCAGCCAGTATTGCAGGGCGGATTCGCAGGCTAAACATAATTGGCGTCAACTATTCTCGTTGGCTACGGAAGGACCTTGACGGGCCTCACCAGGTTCTCTTTGGCTACGGAATAACCTTGATGGAGCGCACCAGCTCCAGGGTGTAGCCGCGCCGGTAATCGGTTTCCGCCTTTAACAGCTTTGCCGACACCATGAATTCGCTGGTGCGGCGCCAGCGATCATCGTTCATGGTCATCATCCCCAGTTTTGCGGCATCACCACCTGTCACCAGCGAATATTCTTTCATTTTGCGGATGCCATAGGCAATGAGTTCATTCTCCATTTGCGGATTGTCTTTTTTGATAAGCAGATTGCCAGCCGCTGGATCGGCAAAATAACTTTTCCATCCTTCAGCGCTGGCCTCTATGAAGCTCTGTACTTGCCAGCGCTTTTTCTCCAGCACCGCGCGCGTGGTAACCAGGGTCTGCGCATAGGGCGGATAACCCAGATCGGCGAGCAGAAATACCGTTGGCTTCACGCCGCTTTTTTCAACCGAAAAAGGCTCAGAGGTGACATAACCTTGCTGCGACGAAGTCTTGTCCGCCAGAAACGGCTGAATGCTGAAAGCATAGGGGCGTTTTTGCGCGTCGCTAAACCCGTAGCTAGCAACCAGCCAGGGCCAGAATGTTGTATTGCTCGCCGGAGCAATGAATACAGGCTTGGCTTTCAGGTCTTCGATGCGCTTGGGGCCGGGATGCGAAATGATGACCGCTGGGTCCTTCTGAAAAGTAGCCGCCACGGTTACCAAGGGCAAACCCTGTTCCAGCGCGCCCAGCGTTTGGATATCGTAGCCCATGAAAATATCCATTTGCCCGGCAGCCAGCAACTGCAGACCGTTGACTTGCGGCCCGCCCATCTTGATTTCAACATCGAGACCACGCTTTTTATAGATACCCTGCGCCAGTGCCTGATAAAAGCCGCCATGCTCCGCCTGCGCAAACCAGTTGGTATAGAACACCATCTTGGTCTGCGCACCGGCGTTAGCCGCCATGGCCAAGCCCAGCGCCACACACAAGGTGTAAATCAAATTTCGGGGCATGAAGCGGATCCTTATTCAATG